>QUMM01000037.1 GCA_003435055.1 Lachnospiraceae bacterium OF09-6 | reverse complement strand
GTATGACCTCTGCGGACATCCGCCATATGAGCGAGGAGGAACTTCTGGATATGGACTATTTCCTAAATGAAGATATTTTTGATGATGAATTTGCAGAAGAAGATTTTTTCCTGTTCTGATTCATGATCATCGTTTTGTCATGCCCGCCTTTGCGCGGGCTATTTTAATTCAAGAGAGCGCCGAAGACGGTCTTTCCTATAAAGCGAAAAAAAGCCCCAGTAGTTTTTTTCTTAACTGCTGAGGCTTTCGTCTCTTTCTTGTATTCAGTTATCTATGCCTTCTTTCATCAGCATAATCATTGTATCAGGATAAAGTTCACAAAGTATCCGCAATACATTCCCATAAGTTCATGTCATTATTGAAATTGTACATATTTCAGTATGAAAAGTTCACCATTCAAATTCTGATTATTATTTCTCCACATACTCTTCTGCCATATGTACTGCCATAGCACCATCTGCCACTGCTGTTACTATCTGACGAAGTAACTTTGTTCTGACATCTCCTACAGCATAAACACCCGGAATACTCGTTTCAGTGTTTTCACCTGCCACAATATATCCTTTATTATCCAGTTCTATCTGATTATCTAAAAAATCTGTTGTCGGTTTTCTTCCTATACTCACAAACAGGCCGTCACATTCTATAATGTTTTCTTCTCCTGTAACTGTATCTTTCAACCGCACACCAGTCAATCGTTCTCCATAAATCAGTTCATTTACTGTATTGTTCCATCGAAACTCTATATTTTCAGTTTTCATCAGCTGGTCATGGTAGATTTTCGTTGCACGTAATGTATCTCTTCGATGAACAATGATGACTTTCTTAGCAATTCGACTTAAAAGAACAGCATCTGATACAGCAGAATTTCCACCACCAACAACCACCACGATCTTATCTTTATAAAACATACCATCACAGGAGGCACAATAAGCAACCCCATGACCTATCAATTCTTTTTCTTTAGCGAGACCAAGTTCTCTTGGATTTGCTCCAGTAGCAATCACTACTGTTTTCCCAATATAAATTCCCGAACTAGTTTCTACTCTCTTAAGCTTTCCTGTTAAATCCATATTAAAAACTTCAGCATATTCACTTTTAGCGCCAAATTTTTCCGCCTGTTTTTGCATTTTCTCTGCCAATGAAAATCCGTCAATTCCATTTTCAAAACCAGGATAGTTATCAATCTGCCAGGTCAATGACATCTGACCACCTGCAGATAATTTTTCTAAAACAATGGTATCAAATCCTGCTCTGGCTGCGTATAATGCTGAAGTATACCCTCCAGGTCCTCCCCCCACGATAATCATATCGTAAACATGATTTTCATTCATACAGCAGTCCTCCTTTTATTTTTCCAATGCTTCATTAATAAAATTCTCTATCATTATTTTTGATTCAGGTGCAACAATAGAATCTATTGCCTTTCCATCTCGATATAAAACCAGCGTAGGAATTATCTCAATCTTTTCAGCTTCTGCAATCTGTGGTTCTTCATCAATATTTACTTTTCCAGCAATAAGAATATCGCTGTATTCTTCACTTATTTTTTCATAAGCCGCTCCAATTCTACGGCAATAACCACACCAAGGTGCCCAGAAATCAACCAAAACCGGTTTTTCCTTATGAATTAATTGTCCAAACTTTTCTTTATTTATATTTATAGATGTCATATTTTTCAACTCCTTCTCCTGTTTGAACTTAATATACCCCAAATAAGTGCTTGCTTCCGTGATGATATCACAGAAAAGATAATTTACTTTATTACACTTCTTTTTATTTCTATTTATGCATATGCCAGTTATATAATTGACGCATCTAAAAAAAGCAAGTATACTATGCCAGTTATATAATTGACGCATCTAAAAAAAGCAAGTATACTATGTTCGTAAAGGAGATAACGGTTATGAACTTCGAAAATTGTTTTCCACTATGGAATGACTTAAATACAGCACAGAAAAAAATAATTTCAGACAATTTAATCACACAGTATGTAAAAAAAGGGACAATCATTCACAATGGAAACCTGGATTGTACTGGATTATTACTGGTTAAATCCGGGCAGCTTCGAACTTACATACTTTCAGATGAAGGACGAGAGATTACACTTTACCGTCTGTTCGATATGGATATGTGTCTTTTATCCGCCTCATGTATCATACGCTCCATTCAATTTGAAGTAACCATTGAAGCAGAAAAAGATACTGATCTTTGGATCATCCCTGCTGAAATCTATAAGGGCATTATGAAGGAATCTGCTCCTGTCGCAAACTATACCAATGAGTTAATGGCTACCCGTTTTTCTGATGTCATGTGGCTGATTGAACAGATTATGTGGAAGAGTTTGGATAAGCGTGTTGCTTCATTTCTTTTAGAAGAGACCTCTATCGAAGGAACAAACGAGCTGAAAATCACTCATGAGACGATTGCTAATCATCTTGGTTCCCACAGGGAAGTTATCACTCGAATGCTTCGATACTTTCAAGGCGAGGGTCTCGTCAAACTCTCCCGCGGCAAAATCACAATCCTTGATCCAAAAAGACTGGAAACACTCCAAAGGTCATAAAATTGTTTTTCTGTAACATATAAAGAAGAATCCTCCATTTATCAGAATTATGAAAGTCATTCTAATAAATGGGGGATCTTTTTATATTACGAGAAAATTATAAAAATATTATGATTATTTTTAATAATCCATACCACATGCATATGCCTTTTCAATCAGCGCACGGTCATTGACAACTGCATCATAGACGCGGAATCCGCCGGAGAAGTTGTATGTTTCATATCCATTTCCTTCCAGAATACGACTGGCAATATAACTTCGCAGCCCACTCTGGCATATCAGGTAAACAGGCTTTCCCTTCTCAACTTCATTGATACGTTCCCTCAGTTCATCTACAGGAATGTTTTTAAATCCATTAATATGGCCCCTGCTAAATTCACCTACTGTTCTCACATCCAGCAACACAGCATTTTTATCTTTAGAAATCTTATCCATATCTTCCAAATGCCATTGTTTTAAGGTTCCTTTTGCTATATTGTCTATCATGAATCCGGCCATATTTACAGGATCCTTTGCCGAGGAATATGGCGGTGCATATGCGAGATCCAAATCTTTCAACTGGGTTGCCTCAGTCCTGCATGAATTGCTGTTGCCAGCACATCAATACGTTTATCAACACCTTCATATCCAATAATCTGAGCACCAAGCAAATGATAAGTCTCTTTTTCAAAAACCACCTTCATGGTCATCACTTTTCCACCAGGATAGTAACCGGCATGACTCATAGGAGAAAGAATTACTGTATCTACATCTAACCCTGACTTTTTGGCATTGGTTTCATTGATACCTGTAGTAGCTGCTGTCATTTCAAATACTTTGATAACGGAGCTTCCCTGACTGCCCAGGTAACGACTATCACCGCCACAAATGTTATCAGCGATGATTCTGCCCTGTTTATTGGCTGGTCCTGCCAAAGAAATCAGCGCATCATTACCCGTAACATAATGTTTTACCTGAACTGCATCACCTGCAGCATAAATATCCGGTACAGAGGTTTCCATTCTGTCATTCACTACAATACTTTCCTTGATGCCAAGTTCCAGACCGGCTTCTTTTGCTAATACTGTGTCTGGTGTGACTCCGATTGCCAGAACTACCATATCAGCCTGAAGGGATGGATTATCTTTCAACAGGACCTCCACTCCGTTGTCTTTTTCTTTAAATCCTTCTACTGTATAGCCCAGTACCAGTTTTATCCCATGCTTTCTCATTTCATTATGGATCATGGATGCCATATCCGGGTCAAAAGGGTTCATCAGCTGCTTAGGCCTCTGGACAATCGTAACATCCATGCCAAGCTCCCTCAAATTTTCTGCCAGTTCCAGACCAATAAAACCGCCACCTGCCAATACAGCCGATTTTGGATGATTCTTATTTATATATTCCTTTATCCGAAAAGTGTCTTCTACAGTACGAAGTGTAAAAAGTTTATCAATACCTACTCCGGGAAGTCTCGGCTGTGTTGGCTTTGCACCTGGAGAGAGGATCAGCTTATCATATTTTTCTTCAAATATCTCACCATTCTCTAAATTTTTCACTGAAACCGTTTTACGTTCCGGATGTATGGAGATAACTTCATGATGAATTTTCATGTTAATACGGAAGCGTTTAAAAAAACTCTCTGGTGTCTGTAGTGTAAGTTCTTCCGGGTCTGTGATCACGTCTCCAATATAATATGGAAGTCCACAATTTGCATAGGATATGTATCCGGATCTTTCAAACACAGTAATTTCAGCATGTTCATTCAGTCTACGTATTCTTGCTGCGGCTGTAGCTCCTCCGGCTACACCTCCTACAATTATTACCTTCATCTTATTTTTTCCACCTTTCCTGAGTAAGCTACAATGCCACCGATATTATTTACTTTAGAATATCCCATTCGTTGCAGTATCCCAGTTGCCTGGCGGCTTCGTGAACCGGAATAACAGTATACAAACAGTGGGATATCTTTATTCTTCGCTACAGAAGCAATATTGTCAAGTTGCTGCAACGGCACATTTTTACTTTCTGGTATATGTCCTTCCTGATATTCCTGCGGTGTACGTACATCCAGCAGAACTGCATCACCAGTCCTTTTATATTCTTCTATGCCTTGATTAATATTCGACTGTTTAAAGAGATCAAAAAATCCCATTAGAACACCCCCCTAAAGCATTTCTAAAATCGCATTCTTAGGTCTCGCCCCTGAAACCTGCTGTACAATCTTCCCATTCTTCATAACCACTAAAGTTGGAATGCTCATAATACTGAACTTATTTGCCAGTTCAGGCTCTTCATCTACATTAATCTTTCCAACTTTAATATCTCTACGCTCACTTGCAATCTCCTCTACAATAGGTACTACCATACGGCAAGGCGCACACCAAGATGCCCAAAAATCTAAAAGAACGGGTTTATCGGAATTCAGTACTTCGTTCTGAAAATTATTTTTATTGATATTAATAGCAGACATTTTACAGTCCTCCTTATCTTTTTGTAGATTTATTATAGTCTTAATTTCATTTATTTTCCGTGATTACATCACCATACCTCATTAACTTAACTTCTTGCCATACCATCTACACTTAATATAACACCTGTAATGTAACTCGCCTCATCTGAAGCAAGAAACACAAACGCATTGGCAATATCTTCTGGCTGTCCAAGACGACGCAATGGAATTCTTTCAATCATAGGTTCGATAACTTCCTTTGGCACGGCCTTCATCATATCAGTTTCTGTAATCCCAGGTGCAACAGCATTAACACGAATACCTTTAGGTCCTAGTTCTCTTGCTAATGATACAGTCAATCCGTTTACTGCAAACTTCGATGCCGGATAAGCAAACCCACTTGGCTGTCCCGAAATACTCACCATGGAAGAAGTTGAGAGAATGACCCCCTTGCCTCTTGCCACCATACATTCTGCTGCTACACGAGTAGTATTAAATACTCCTTTTACATTTAGATCCATGACTTTATCAAAAGTCTCCTCTGTATAATCCATAAATGAGGTGTTTTCTGAAATCCCTGCATTATTTACCAGTATGTCGACACATCCATATTTTTCAGTTGCCTCTTTAAAAGCCTTTCTGACAGACTCCATGCTTGCCAGATTTGGACTAATTCCAGCAACTATTGCATTGGGATATTTTTCTTTTAATTTATCTACAGCAACATCTGCCGATTCCTGTGAACTTGCTGCCAACACAACTGAAGCACCTTCCTTCAAGAATTTATCAGCTGTAGCAAATCCTATACCACGGCTTCCACCCGTAATGATTGCAACTTTATCTTTTAATCTCATTTAGGCTACCTCCTTACTTTGTTTGTAATTACATTGTAAGCAAAAGGTAAATCATTTTCTGTGATATCATCACAAACTATCGTAATAAAAAACCCTGTTGCTCACACGCACCAGGGTTTTTGTTTATCTATCCGTATTTAAATAATCAGAATTTTATTCAACTTCTGAAAACTGATCTTTTCCAACATTACATAATGGGCATTCAAAATCTTCTGGAACGTCCTCCCACTTTGTTCCTGGTGCAATACCACCTTCAGGATAACCTTCCTCTTCATCATATTCCCATCCGCAAACGTCACATACATATTTCATTAGTTTGTTCCTCCTTCTATTATTATAATAATCAATATTACTGATTACCTTTTATTTAAAATAATCATTCAATCATCATTTTTCCGTTCAAAAACATATTCTGCATCTGATGATAAATCAGAGCGGAATGAATAGCCTAGTCTATCAAATTTCTTAATATCCTCAGGATTTTCAATTCTGTTTTCAGCCATGAACCTAACCATTTCACCACGGGCCATCTTAGCATATGTACCTTTTGTCACCAGTTTATCTCCTGATAACTCACAAAATGTAATCGTAATGTATCTATCCTGTCGTGTCAGATATTTTTCTATGCACTTAGAGTATTCTTTCGATGCCAGATTGATTATAATCCTGCTGTTATCAATCACTGAGCGGTATAATAAATCTCCCCAGTACTCATACAGATTTTTTGTTTCTCCTATTCCAACCTTCGCCTGCATTTCCAAACGATAAGGTGTCACACCATCCCTTGGTTTTAGCACACCATAAAATGCAGATATTATTCTCAAATGATTTTGTACATACTCGAACTGACTGTCCTCAAACACGGATGGAGCCATATATTGAAAAGCAATTCCTTCATATGATAAGACAGCTGGGGTAAGTAAATGATAAAGATCCATGTTTTCCAATCTATTGAAGTTCTGTTCTGTAATTTTGTCATTACATTTCCAGATAGTCTTCAGTTCTTCTTTTGACTTACTTTTCAACCAACTTTGTATCTCTGTCGTCTTTTCAATAAATTCAGGCAATCCATCCGGCGCTATGCTGTCAGTATCTGTAATCATCTTTTTAGCAGGGGATAATATTATCTTCATTAATCTAATTCCTTGAGCATATTTTCAGGATCATCTGCAGCCTTGACTTTATCATTTGCCTTTATAATAATCCCCTGTTCATCAATAAGATATGTGGTTCTTACTACTCCCATAGAGACTTTGCCATAATTTTTCTTTTCTTTCCATACATCATATGCTTCAATAACTTTCCGCTCTGGATCTGCTAAAAGTGTAAATGTCAATCCATATTTTTCCTCAAATCTCTTATGAGAGGATACAGAATCCTTACTGACTCCAAGAATAACTGCTCCTTTTTCGGTAAACTGAGGGTATCGCTCAGAAAAACCACATGCCTGTTTCGTGCATCCCGCTGTATTATCCTTGGGATAGAAATATAAAATCACTTTTTTTCCTGTATAATCCGATAATCTATGTATTTTCCCATTTTGATCTGGCAACTCAAAATCCGGTGCCTTAACCCCTACTTCCAACATTATTTATCCCTCCCTTTCTGTATCTTTCTCTTTATTCGCCTTTTTCTTCCTATTCCCGGTAATCATTTTATGACCTGTATATATCGCCATTACCATACATAACATAGAACTTAAAGCAAAGTATTTGTGACTTGATTTTTGCTTTTTATATCCAGTGTAAAAAGTCCCAAGCATTGTGATCAATGCTCCTACTGACCAATATTTATGTGCTTTCATGTAATTCCTCCATTTTTTCAGTGTATTCAATTCTAATTATACGCTACCATATTCCTATGTCAATTTGATAATAGAGCATTCCTATAAAATTTTTCAAAATATCATTGTCAAAACTATGTATTGTTATCCTTTAATTTTTCTTTGAAATAATTGACAAAAAGCTTGCTTTCAGGAGATTACTATTTAATCTCTTTTCCATCTATATATAGTTGAAATTTATCAGGATTATTGACAACATCATAGTCCTTTCCGTATTCTACAGGTCTATATTCGGCTGTCATTACCGATTCCCCGTCTTCAATATCCTCTTTCCATAAATAGATGTTCATATCAATGCTCGTCGCATATCCTCTGTCTGTGGAGAATTTTGTCGAATGAAAAGAGACTTTACAACTTAAAATTGGATAAAAAGGACAAAAAAAGAAGAGCTGCTTGCTCTTCCCATATAGTAGTAGTAAAATAATATGTCATGCCAGCGCAATATATTACCTAGAATATCGCTATAACAGGAAAGGGGCTGCATTGTGACAGCCCCTAGTTTACTTCATCACGTTGTCTACATTCTGAGTGAACTCGTTCCCTGGTTTATTTTAGCATCGGTCTGGATTTTGTTTCATAAAGATAAATTTTGCCACAGAGCGGTCGTATGTTTTAATGTGTCCAAACAGCCAGTCGATTACATTTTTCTGTACAAGTTCACTGAACCGATCTGTTGGTCCTTCATACTCCTGAAGGTATTCATACAGTTCCTTAATTGTCTTTTTAAACTCTTCATGTTTTTCATAATGTTTTTCACGCTCTGGATAACCGGCTTTTTCCTGAAGTGCTTCTTCTTCTTTAAAATGAAAGTCAGTATACTCGTTAAGATAATCCAGAAGTTTGATCGCCTTTACCTTGCTGTCGCCATTTTGACAGGCAATTACAAAGTTCTGAATACGGTCAATCAATTCTTTATGCTGTGTATCGATTGTTTTATTTCCTGTTACTAAATTGTCATCAAAGGTAATGTTTAAATCGTAAGTCATAATTTGACCTCCATTTCTTTTATATGTTCTCTTAGGCTCTTTTAATGTCTGGCAGTTTCGTACCTGCATTTTCTGCTTAGTCTTCTACAGGAACGAAAACATCTTTTCCTAATCCGCAGATTGGGCATGTCCAGTCATCTGGAATATCCTCAAATGCAGTTTCTGGAGCGATACCGGCGTCTGGATCTCCTACTGCCGGATCATAAATATATCCACATGGTTCACATTCATATTTTTTTATAGTCATTTTCCCTTTTCAATGTCGATTTATTTTTGTTACCAAGTTCCTAGCAATTTTTCTAACACTTTGTTTCTTGTATATCTGTATTATACATGATAATTATTCTTTTGTCAATAATAGTAATTATTATTATTTTTGCACTTAGCATAAACTGATATTTGAATTGCACATTTACATATTGTATATATCATGGGAATAGTTGAATAAAAAAATGAACTCTATTCATTAAAGACAGAGTTGCTGGAAATTATTTCTCTCCAACAATTTTCTTCGTCTTTAAGTCCTTGAAACACAATACTGTCCAATCAGATTCATCCAACTGTTATATTTATTCTTTTCACACACCTTTCGACAAATTTCATTTTCCATCAATACACAGAACATCTTATCAGAATCAAATGCCCAAGCCATAAATGATCATCAGGTTATTCATTTCCCGGTGCATCTTTGGCACATTCAGCTGATTGTTATAAATGCTCAGATAACTCAATGCATATGCAATATCTTCATTGATTTTCTCCTGGCACTCCATATCCAGTTCTTCCAATACAACCTGGTTTTCTAAAATCAGTTTCTGGTTGCTTATTTTCAAAATTGGAGATACTGTTATGGGATATGGAAAAAATCTTGCAAATGCGATAACCGCCAGAGGTTGGTCTGTTGCAGAAACAGCACGCAGAGCCGGTGTAAATGCTAATACCATCCACACATCGATCCGCCGTGATTCCTCTATGCGATATGATCTCGCACTGAGATTGTCTCATCTACTTGGCATTGATATAAAACTGATATGCAGGGAAAATCCTTACTCACAGACAAAAACAGACTCTTTATCTGAGACTGACGGTCTTCTTTCTGCCCTAAATACGAATGGACACTGGCTTGTCCACTCCTGCAATTCGGATCATACTGTTATCTGGCATCATCATGACCTCCACCATCAATTCTACCAGATCATCTACCTCTTTCTGATTATGACACTGATATTCAATATGATCCTGTATCAATTGACGGTAAATGCTCATTTCTTCCATCACATCCATCCCATCCTGTATATCCTTATCTGTCTGATTGATAAGATAAGATGGAATACTATCAGTCTTATTTCTCTCTGTATCATTCTTTTCAGTCTTATTAGATTGTGATTTTCCTAATTCCTGAGTTGCTTTTTTCATCATTCCAGAATTGTGATTTTCATTATTCTTTGATGATGATTCTGGAACTTCCTGAATTGTGGTTTTCACTATTTCTGAATTGTGATTTTCACCATTCTTGAATTGTGATACTTTTCCCTGCTGTTCTGATATACTATTTTCCTTTTCCGTAGCCCTTTTCATGTCCTGTAATAAGAAATTCTTCACATAGATTACATTTGGTCTGCCAAGACCCAGGCGTTTCTTCTCAATCAGCTCAATTCCTTTTTCACTGTCCAGTTCTTTCATTAATTTCACAGCCTTCTGTGTCCCGCAGTTCATCAGTTCTGCTACTTCATCTACTGTAAAAATAATGTATACCCTGTCTTCTCCATCAAACCATCGATTCTTAATGCTCAGGCTCATACGGTCCAGCATCAGACCGTATAATACCTTTGCTTCACAGGAAAGTGTCTGAAAACATTCCGCAGTAAACAAAACTTTTGGGACACGATAAAAGCTGTACTGCTCCGCTTCCATTCCCCTGAAATAATCAAACTGTATCTTATGCATCCTAATCCCCCTGTTCATTTTCCTGTCTCCATCGATCCAGAAGTCCATAGATTACCTCTTCCATCTGCTCTCTTGTATAGGTAACCGGAAAATAGTCATTTAATCTTTTCACAAAGATTGTCACATTCACTTTCTCATTTTCACGTTTCGTCAAAATCCTATAAATGGCATTTTCTGTCAGTGCTTCTATTTCTGAAGTATCCCTATAGTCTATCAATTATCTGGTAGCTCTCTATTCACTTTCCCCATATACTCAATTCATTAGCCAGTATATTCTGGATAACGACTTTGTATTGCCTGCCAAAAATATGGTGCATATGCACAACAAAATAAATCTTCCACTGTATATCTCTTACATTCATCTATCTGTTCTTTAATATTATTATCTGTATTAATACTTGGTATTCCATTACAATAAAGCTTAAATGCCAATCTTACCACTTTCAGGCTTCCATCAGTTTGCCACCCCTCATGTAAACATTTGGGCTTCACACACCCATTCTTAAAATTGTAAATCCTGTTCACATTTTTTCTTGTATCATTATTGATCCCCAGGCAATAACACAATGCCATGTGATACACGTCTTGATAACGTACCTCTTCTAACTTTTCATAATAAAATTTTTCATGTTCTTCATTGATAAATATAATATTATCTTTCTCATTTATCTTCCTTTCTAATGTTAGGTCTGCCATATCTATACCTCCATTTTTGCTGAATCAGCTATTTTCAGCTATAAATATCCTCTAATAGTTTGTGTGTAGAACCATTAGTAAGTTAATACGCCTCTTCTTTGTTATGGTTCTATTTTACACGCCGCCGGTGCCATACAGGCTCCCATATTCATTGCGTCCTGTACTCCAAAGTCTGTTACTTTTCCTGCTGTGATGCCGGTGACTCTCACGTGTCCACCCGTTTTTCCCAGTACAAAAGCACCGCTTCCGGTAACGGTCCAGGTGGCTGACAGTGGTCTCTGATTGCCATAAGCTAACGGAAAGCGGAACTGTTTCTCTGCGCTGGCAAAATGACTGGACGTTACTGCTGCCGTATAATCAGCATAGCCGCCTGCCACTGTCATAGCCGCCAACGCCAGCGCTTCCCCGCAGGTAGAACAGGCTCCATACAATCCAAACCATGGGATTCCAAAACTCTCCAGTCCAAAAGATGTGGCAATCAGCTGTCCCAGAAGATCTCCTCCATACAGATAGCGGATCTGATCCTTTGGAATTCCAGCATCCTCAATTGCTGTGGTAAGTGCCTCCTTCTGCATTTCGCTTTCTGCCTTTTCCCAGCAGTCTTCCCCAAACAAATCATCCTGAGAAACAACAGAAAAAGCACTGCCCAGCGGTCCTTCTCCTTCCTTTTTTCCTACCACGGATGAAGTACCTATGATGTGCGGTGCTCTCTGAAAGCAGATGCTCTGTCTGCCCTGTGTCTGATCCATGCCATAACCTCCTGCTATCCTTTTGCCAGAAGTATGTGCATTTCTTTTCTATTTTATTTATACTCTTATGTTTTTCTCTTATTTTTCTTAAAAGAAAATGGCATATTTTTCTGTTTGCCACGTATGATATACTGTAAGCACCATTTGAAACAGTGCGCAAATGGAACATGTTATTTGAATCCTACAGTATTTCATCTTCTTCGCAGACTCTTCCCTGAAGAGCGGCCTGCAAAGTAGAAAGAATCTGTCTCACTTCTTCTGCATCGAGTGCATCATAGGTGATCGCATATACTTTCTTTATTTTGTGTTCTGCAAAGTAAACCTGATCTTCCGAATTCGCAAAATCCTCTGCAGCCTCTTCAAATACCATCGTATCATGTGTTAAGGTCAGTTCCATCAGGTCCATTTCCAGCCAGAGCTCGATTTTTTCCTGATAGTCCGGCAATAGCTCTGCCATCTGTGAAATACTGGTCTCCTGAGGAATCAGATAGTACTCTGTCAGCATTTTTTTGACAGGTTTGACCTGCTCTGCGGATTTTTTTGCAGTCTGGTGATGTGCGCTCTTCTTTTTGGTATTGGTTTTATTTTTCATAGTCATTTCTTTGCCTTTCTTTCGCTGTATCTGTTATGAGCATTTCTCGCTTCACTTCTGTGTTATGCTTCAGTCCGGACTAATGATTCTGTTCCGGGCTGAACATAATGTCATGATTGATCTTTTTATAGAATTTTTCCCGGAAACCATCTGGATCAATGCTCTCCTGCAGCGCCCACATCGTCTTTGCACAGTGGCCTCCAAAGTCATATCATAGGACTCCAGCAGAGAGAATTCCCGTTTAATCATCTTTCCTACCTGATAAACACTCATATCGCTGCCTTCATGGGTAACCTGGGTCGCCATAATGACGATCTTGCCTTTTTCTACAAACCGCCTGATCGCCTGATAGAATTCATCATCCCCATAATCTGGAAGGCCTCCCACGCCAAAGGATTCAATGATCAGGCATCGGTAGTCTCAGCCAGGGAATCAATAATTGCTCCACTGCTTCCCGGAATCAGCTTCAACAGGAATACCCGGTCATCCAGCTTATGATAGAACCTTATTCGGTCTGTAATATGATTCTTATCATCAATATAAAATATAATCCGTCGATCCTGTATCACTGCAATATCGGGATAATTGATACTGGAAAATGCATTATAACTCTTGGATCGCTCCTTCTTTGCTCTGGTGCCAGCTATGACGGAGCCTCCGAATACAATATTGGTTCCGTGTGCTTTGGGATGTGATGCAAACCTCAGGCTGTCCAGAAGATTGGCTCTCGCATCGGTAATCGCCAAGTCTATTGGTTTCTGTGCTCCGGTCACCACAATCGGCTTTAGATTGTTCTGAATCAGATAAGAAAGCGCTGCTGCCGTATACGCCATGGTATCGGTTCCGTGACAAATGACAAATCCATCATAATATTCATACTTCTTCTCTATCAGCTCTGCTAACTGCGTCCATTGTCTGGAGCACACATTGGTACTGTCCAGATTAAATGGCTGAATGTGGTCAATCTCACAGAATTCTCTGGCTTCTGGAACATAGGATAACAATTCTTCCGCTGAGATCTGTGGTGACAGGCCTTTGTCCGTATATTTTGATGCGATAGTTCCTCCTGTTGCAATTAACAGTATTTTCTTCATCTGTTTCACTCTTCTCCTTTTAATTCAACCAAACCGCTGAAACAAGCAGATAGATCAGTGTAATACACAATCCAAGGGAAAACAGCAACAATCCATAGGACATACTTCTTCCGATCAGAATCGTATTTTCTCTGAATTCTTCATACCACAGAGACAGTTTGTGGATAAAATCTGTCTGACACGGATGCTTTTTCCAGATCGTAGCATTGCACAGGTGTTTGACTGCATTACACAGCTTACCAAGTACATGGGTCAGATGGTTGCCCTCTTCCGGGTCGGTCTTCTCCATGCTGCCATGATAGACATCTTTTTTCATCTCTACAATAATCGGATCCTGAATCGTATCAAAGAAACTGGCTTCCACATACCCTGCCAGCGGCTGTATCTTTGCTGACACATCCACCAGTTTATCCGGCAGACTGCTTACTCCCCCTCCAATTACCGGGAGTATCTGCAAAAGTACTGGTCGGTAAAGATAATCCTCCAGATCCAGTACTGCCGGCCAGCGGTTTACATATTCTTTTGTATTACCATTTTTCTGCATCATCCAGGTACGGATCACAAAAACATAAACCAGAATACCAATACCAATAGAGATCAGGCTTCCTGACAGATTGCCAAAGCTGTAATAAGCTACTTGTCCTGCCATCTCTTCTGCACCCATAAATTCCTGTCCCATATCTGCGATTCGATCCATCGTCAGATGAGGCACAATTCCCATCACAGGAAACAGCATGGCGCAGACTGCCAGTACTGCTGCGCTGACACGATTCATATAATGCCCTTTTAACGCATCATAGGCCGCCTGTGTCTGCGCATTCTGATTTTCTTCCACAAAGACAGCCACATATAGTTTACACATATACGCTACCGTCAGACCTCCACTGATCAAAAACAGCCATTCTATCAGACGAATATCTGAATAACCCAATATTCCACTGCCTGTCTGTATCAGTTCACTATATTCTACAATACTTTCATGCAGCAGTGTCTTACTGATGTATCCGGAAAAAAATGGTACGCCGCTGATTCCCAGTGCACCGCCTGAAAATATTGCCTTCAGAAGTGGCTTATTTCTTCCAAATCCCCGTATCTCATTCAGATCCAGTCTGTGCAGGTTCATGTAGATCACACCGGCAACCAGAAACAGAGTAAGCTTAAACAGGGAATGATTCACCATATGGAGCATGGTTCCCCGTACTGCCAGAATGTTTTCCTCTCCAAGCAGCCCCTGCATGCCGATTCCTACCAGTATAAATCCGATCTGAGAAACAGAGGAGCAGGCAAGTGTTCTCTTAATATCCACAGAAAAGACTGCCAGCACCGCACCAACCAGCATAGTCAGTACTCCCAGCACCAGCATGACTGTTCCCCAGACTGCATCGTGCAGAAAAATTTTACAACTGATTACCAGTATGCCGAAAATTCCGGTCTTTGTCAAGATACCTGACAGTAATGCACTGGCAGGTGCCGGTGCTGCCGGATGTGCCTTCGGCAGCCAAATATGAAGCGGAAATACTCCGGCCTTTCCTCCAAATCCGATTAACATACAGATGCACGCCGGCAGAACATTCTTCCCCTGGCATGCCTGATACAGGTCATCTATGCGCAGGGTGCCTGTCTGATGATATAGTAAAAACAGTCCCATTAAAATGGACAGACCTCCGATTACCGCAATCGCCAGATAAGTCTCTGCTGCCCGCAGCGATTCTTTTCTCTCATCCTGGGCCACCCATACATAAGAGGTAAAAGACATCAGTTCAAAAAAGATCAATGTAGTATACAGATCTGCAGATAACAATACTCCCTCGGTAGCTCCCAGTGTCATCAGTGAAAAGAGATAATAGCGATTTCGATTCCGGTAAGAAGCAAAATACTCCCCAGAAAATAATGTGGTCATCATCCACATAAAAGCTGCAATCAACGCATAAACAGATCGAAATCCATCACTTTCAAATGTCAGCCCCATTTGACAGATACCGGGAATCTGGCAAAATACCCTGCTGTCCCTGACGGTAAGTAAAAGTACCAGCAGCATCAGGAATTCCGCCACCGTCACTGCTGATGCCATCCTGTCACGCAGAACCTTGTCTGCCCTTCCCGCCAGATAGGTAACTGCAGCTCCTGCCAATGGGAAAAATACGATCCAAGCTAATAAATAAATCTGTGTTTCCATCATCTTACCGTTCCCCCTCTAATACAGTCCATTAGCCACATCCGTAAAGAATCTGACCAGTGGTGCGGACCCCAGTCCCAGACCTGCCACGCCTGCTGCAAACAGCACCAGCGGCACACACATTCTCCAGGATGGATCCCTGATTTCTCCCAGTTCTTCATAGTGGAACTCTTTTCCTGGGAAATATGCCCGAAATACAATCGACATCATATAGATCGAGGTAAGGAACGCTGAAATCAAAAGACAGCCAATTCCCAGATATGCCTGCACTCTTCCGCTGTCCACTGCTGCCTGGGCAATATTCCATTTACTGATAAAGCCGGCCAGCCCCGGTACTCCCATCAATCCAAGAGCAGATACCAGGAAACATCCGAATACCACTGGCATCTTTTTGGCATATCCATTCAGGTCATCAATAAATGTCTTTCCAGTCTGATGCATAATGGCACCTGCACACAGAAACGAGCAGATCTTCATCACGGCATGGCATACCATATGGGTAAGTGCTCCAACCAGTCCAAGAGGAGTCATGATCATGGCACTGAAGATAATATAAGAAAGATTGCTGATTGTGGAATAGGCCAGTCTTCTCTTTATATGACGTTCCATCACTGCTCTTGTGCAGCCATAAACCACGGAAAACATGGCCAGTGCCATCACCACAGCCTGCACCCAGGTTCCCCTGAGAAAATCCGTTCCGAAACTGTAGTAGGTCAGACGGATAATTGCAAATACGCCTGCTTTTACCACAGCCACTGCATGAAGCAGTGCCGTGACCGGAGTCGGTGCCACACCTGCATCCGGGAGCCAGGAGCCCATGGGAAACATGGCAGCCTTTACTCCAAATCCCAGGCAGGCAATCAGATATACCACCAACAGTACCTGCTTCTTCTCTTCTGCTTTTGCCAGATCCAGTACGCCACCAAGGACAAAATCCAGCTGGCTTCCATATACCATCAGAAATACAATTCCAATCAGTGCAAACGCCGCACCGCCAAGGGAATAATACAGATATTTCCGTGTGGCATGAATGGCCTGGCGGCTTAAGCTGTGCATAATTAATGGGACTGTTACCAATGTCAGCAGTTCATAAAAGAAATACATGCTCAGCATATCCGATGCGTAGGCGATTCCAAGTGTTACCCCATATGTCACAGAGTAAAACAGGAAAAACACTCTCTGATGCTGTTCCCGTTCCATATATTCAAAGGAATACAGCATGGCCAGCGGCCACAGAACCGCTATCAGCACAGAAAATACCATGGACATTCCATCTATACGAAAAGAAATAGAAAGTCCCTGCATAAAATGAACTACTTCCAGTGTTCCCTCCGGGCGATTCCAGGCCAGAAGAAAAACCAGCAGAGATGTCACCACCATGACACATTCCAGATAAATTTTCATGATTTTCTGATTTGGAAAAGGAATCACTTTTACCAGGATTCCTCCAATGATTGGCAATAATATTGCAACTGTCATCCAATATTGCTCATAGCATGACCTCCACAATTTTTTCCACATACTGTACCAATGGTCCGCAAAAGATTCCCAGCAGCAAAGCCAGAAGAGATAACATACTTACCGGAATCAACATGGCCAGATTTGCTTCTTTTCTGATCAGATGTGCATAATCAAACTCTTTTCCAGGCAGGAATCCCTTCATGCTGACAGGCAGCAGATACCCTGCTGTCAGCAGTGCGCTGATCAGAAGTACAACCGGCCCCAGAACTGCAAAAACAGAGGTTCCCGATGAGAGTGCTCCTTCCGCCAGATACCATTTGCTGATAAAACCACTGGCTGGCGGAATACCAATCAGCGCCAGCGATGCAATGGTATAACACCATATGGTCACCGGCATCTCTTTGCCGATTCCGGTAAGCTGATCCGTTCTGATCTTCCCGGTGCAGAAAATCACAGCACCTGCACAAAGGAAGAGGCAGGATTTGATACATGCATGAAACACCACATGAAGCAGAGAGCCTGTCAATGCCTGTGGCTGCAAAAGTGCAAGCCCAAAGAGAATATAAGAGATCTGACTGACGGTAGAATAAGCCAGCCTTTTCTTCAATATCTTCTCCCGGTACGCCAGCATAGAACCCATGAATACCGTTATCAGTGACAATGTCAGCCACACTGTCTGTACCCAGGTACCCCGGATCATTTCCGGACCGATAATCTCATACACTACGCGGATTGCTCCCAGCACACCCATTTTAACGATCACACCGGAAAGAACTGCGCTGGCCGGTGCCGGTGCCGCCGGATGAGCAGTCGAGAGCCATCCATGCATGGGAAACATACCGGCTTTTACGCCAAATCCCAGAATCATCAGGCAGGCACATACCAATATCAGTGTCGTATGCCCTTCTGCCGCTGCAAGATCCAGGGTTCCGCCCGGTGTAAAATTCAAAGATGTAGTATATCGATTCAGCATATAAGTGCTAAACAGAACCAGATATGCTCCGCTTAAGGAATACAGCAGATACTTCATACCGGCTGTAATGGCCTCTCTTGTCCGGGTATGCAGTACCAGCGGTACCGTGGTTAATGTCATCATTTCATAGAACAGATAAAAAGTGATCAGATTGCCTGCATAACACAGTCCCATCAGCACCCCATATACAATCAGAAAAAATCCGAAGAATCGTTTCTGATCCTGCTCTTTTTTCATATATTCTCCGGCAAAACATATTGCCAGGATCCAGACCAAAGTAACCACGGATGCAAACAGTTTTCCGATTGCATCTACATGAAAGTACACCGGGAGATCTTTTCCCAGTGAACACAGATGCAGTGACTGCGGATCTCCCGTCAGATTCCATACCAGAAAACATGCTGCAATCACCATAGCTGCCAGAGATCGCCTTGCCAGTTTTTTTTCCGTATATTCTCTTTTTCCCTGAAGCATCATCAGTCCTGCCAGCACAGGGAAACACATATTTAATAAAAGAATACCTGCTTTCATTCTTAATCCTAAGCCCCCTATGAGAAATTCTGCAGACCGATTTCAATGATATGTACAATCGGCTGTGACATCATTCCAAGCACCAGATTCAAGGCAATAAAACAGATGATTGTCAGTCCATACAATTTCTGTCTGGAGATATGGAAAAACAGATATCCCTGCTGTTTTTCAAATGCAGGATCCTCCGGCACATAGATTCGAATCACTGTTTTCAGAAAATAGACTGCATTTAATATCGTACTGACAGCCAGGACAATCACCGTTGGGAATATCTTCACCGGTGCATTATTGGCCACTGCCGCCTGGGCAAACAAAATTTTGCTGACAAACCCGGCAAAGCATGGAATTCCAACCATGGAAAGTGACCCCACTGTAAAACCTATACCGGCTATCTTATTCCGGTACCCGGAACCGGTCAGTTCTGCGAAATGACGGCTTCCGTTGGATACATCTGTCAGTCCGATGGCAGAAATAAACAGCATGGATTTGGTCGCAGCATGCATCAGGATATGAAAGACACTGGCCACCATTCCTGCTTCTGTTCCCAGTCCAAATCCCATATAGATATAACCAATCTGTGCCACAGAAGAAAATGAAATCATTCTGCGTATATCATTTTCCCAGATGGCACTGACAGAGCCGAAGATCATGGCGCAGAGTCCAAAGACAAACAGTACATTCAGGATATTGCTGTTTCGAATAATATCGATACCGATTACCCGGTAAAATATCTTAATCAGCAGGAAAATATAACCTTTGGACACCAGACTGGATAACATCGCCGCGGATGAAACTGTCGAATACCCATAAGCATCCGGAAGCCAGGCATGAAATGGAAACAGTGCACTTTTAATAGAAAGTCCCACTGTAATCAATCCAATCGTGATCAGCATCGGCACACGATAACTGCCCTCTGCCATGATCTGCTGCACAGATTCTTTGATATTGGACATCAGCAGATGTCCGGTCAGGTCATATAACATGCAGATCCCCATCAGCAGCAGACCGGATCCCAGAAGGCTCATGATCATATAACGGACTGCAGCTTCGATGGTACGTCCATTCTGACGGATCATAATCAGACCACAGGCTGAGATGGTGTTGATCTCTACAAATACATAGGCCGTAAACAGGTCATTGGTATAGATCAACGCCAGCAGAGAACTGAGCAGCAAATCTGTCAGGATATAATATATGTTGTGTTTGGTAATCTCTACCTCATCTTTTAACTTCTTTCTTCCGCCCAGCAGGGACAACAGCATAATAATGGAAAAAATCAATGCCATCAAAGCTTCCAGCGCGCCGGCTCGAATCTCATTCCCCCAGGGTGCCGGAAAATGTCCCATCATAAAGGTAAAGCTTCCGCCCACCTCCAGCAGATAGGAAAGCAACCAGGCTGACATCGCTCCTACCAGTGTGATCACCGCTGTATTCAGCCATTTTGCCTGCTTCTCAGGCAGCACCGAACTGACAATTCCGGAAAACATGGACAGAATAATGGAGAAGAAAGGCACATTCTGTACAAAAGCCATCAGAGTCCCTCCTTCTTCAATCTGGCTGATATCTCATCCAGATCCAATGTATGATATCTGCGGTACAGACGTACCGTCAATGACAGCATCAGTGCGGTAACGGATACTGACACCACGATTCCTGTCAGCACCAGTCCGCTGGGAATCGGATTGATGTAGGTATTCACATCCTGAATCCCATTCACCACAATCGGTGCCAGCCGTCCTTCTATGTACCCTTTTTCTGCCAGAAACAGATAAACAGAGGAATCCATGATATTCAGTCCGATGATTTTTTTTATCAGGTTTTTCTGAAAAAGCAGATTGGCAAATCCGATTCCGAATAAGACCATTGCCACTTCTTCTCCAATATTGGATATAAAATTTGCTCCAAATAACAGCATCTTTTTAGAATCCTCCTTTCCGGAACAACGCAAAGAATGCATACATGGTGCAGGCCACTACCAGACCCACGCAGATATTCAGTGGCAGAATCAGCCCACTGCTGATAATCGCTCCTGCCTTTCCCAGAGGAATGCCGCTTTCCAGATGATGTGCTCCGGTATAAAAGGAATAACTCTTTGCCAGACAGTAAAAAGTCAGTGAACCAAAACTTATCCATTTATAAGTCTTTTCTGTAAAGAACCGCTCGATCTTCTGAAATCCAAAAGCATTCAGATACAGGATCAGTCCGGCTCCAATAATCGCACCTCCGGAAAATCCTCCCCCCGGTGACAGATGTCCATTCAGGATCACATAAATTCCAAAAATAAAAATAATCGGCACCAGTACTTTGGTAATGGTCTGGAGGATAACATCATTCTTCGGTTCATAATAACTGTCCCTGCGTTCTTCCGCCTCTGCACTGTCTTTTCCTTTTTTCTTATCATTGCGCAGCAAAATCAATACAGTACAGGTAGCAATAAACAATACATTAGACTCTCCAAAAGTATCAAAAGCCCGATAGTCCAGAATCATGCCTGTCACAATATTTACAGCTCCTGTATCCTGCAGTCCGTCTTCAATATATTTGGCTGCCACTTCATTACTGCCTGGATTGCTGCTGCTTCCGACAGGTGGGAGATAAGAGACCTGCACCAGCAAAATAGTAATCAGCGCCAGACAGCACAAGACGCCTGCCACTTTATAAAACCGGCGGAAAAATCCATAGATTGGGTTATGTTCAATGTCATATGTCATCTCCAGCATCTTTTCATGATCCAGACGATGCTTTTCCAGCACTTTCTCATCCAGGATCTGTTCCCGCTCCAGTGTCAGTTCCTCCGCTTTCTCCTCTGGCTGGCCCTTTAAGGCTCGCCAGATCCGATACACTGCCGGCTTTTTGTTTTCCTCCTGTCTGCTTTCATTCATGTCTTTTTCCTCCCTGATCTTCTCCATCCTGATCTTGATCCGCTTCCATGCCATGAATCTTTTTCAAAGTGGCAAAAAACAGAATCGTCGTCACGCCCGCACCTACCGCGGCTTCTGTAATGGCCAGATCCGGTGACTGCAGCAATATCCACATGATGGACATAATCAGACTGAAACTCATAAAAATCAAAATAGAGTTTAACAGATTTTTAGAAAAGCTGACAGAAACGGCACACAATACCAGAAATGCCAGCAGCATATATTCAAAGATCTTCATTTATGCATCCCCTCTCTGCTGATTCTGCTCTTCTATACTTTTTCGTATCTCATCTGGGACCTCGCACTTCTGCTCCAGCTTTGGATTGGTCACCGCCTCCAGTCTGGCAATCAGATGAGACGATACCGGTGAGGAACACCATAAAAAGATCACTACCAGCGCCAGCTTTGCTGTGGTAAGATTCCATCCGGACAGCAGCATCAGACCAAGCAGAGAGCTTCCGATTCCCAGCGTATCCCCCATGGCCGCTGCCTGCATGCGGTCCAGTACATAACGAAATTTAAATAATGCAAGAATCTGTATGCCAAACAAAAACATACCAATCAGTAAAAAAATAATTCCCAGTGCCAGACGCACCCAACTAAGAATTACCATGCTGCTCCTCCCCTTCTGTGATGTCTTCCGGCAATGCTGTCTGTTCTTTTTCTCCAGCTGCCGTTTTCATCTCTTGTCTTTTCTGTTCCTGATCTTTTTTCTCCAAATAGACACCGGTGTATACCTTTGTCAGAACTACTACCGCCAGGAAACTGATCATGGCATAGATCAGACAAATGTCCACCAGATATCCTTCCTGCAGATACAGGGCAAGGATCGAGATAATAACCATAACTATGGTTCCCATCATATTTCCTGCCATCAGACGGTCCGCAATCGTCGGTCCCTTCACTGCGCGAAGCAGACACAGGAACAGCAATACCGCCAGATAAATCAATATGATAGAAAATATCCACGGACATTTGCTATAGATTTCCATTTGTTTCACCTATCCTTTCCATATGTTCCAGCATCTTTACAAAGCTGCTGTTTTCCATCCCCTCTGCCAGCGACCGGTCCAGGCAATGAACAATCACCTCATCTCCCTGAAGCGATACAGTAATAGTTCCCGGCGTCAGTGTAATGGAATTGGTCAGAATCACCCTGCCCAGGCCGGACTTCAATGTAGTATGAAAAGATACCATCACCGGGTGAATCTCATCTCTGTCAGATAATACAAAGTGACATACTGACACATTCGCCCTTACAATCTCGATCAGGAGATTGCCCAGATAAAGCAGGAAATATCCGCTTCTCTGAATCAGCAATTTTTCTTTTCTCCAGCTGTAATCCATGAATTTACATACAAATCCAAACATCAAAAAGGCAACTACAACTCCAAAGATACAAATCTCCGTTGTAATCGCCCCGTTGAAAATAATCCATACAAGAAAAAATAATAAAAGCATCGTTCTCACTCCTCAGATTTCTGGTGATAATTATACCATGTTTATCCTGTAAGTGGAACTTTATTTTACAACAATTATATTTTTTTCCTTTCTTCTTATATTTTTTTGTCAGATCAGCCAATAGATCACGCCCAGCACCCAGCTGGTAAAAATACCGTACAGAATTACCGGTCCGGCAATATTAAAGATCTTGCATCCTATCCCGAATACCTGTCCTTCTTTCTGGAATTCAATTGCCGGTGCCGCCACTGAGTTAGCAAATCCGGTGATCGGAACCAGTGTTCCTGCTCCACCGAATTTAGCCAGTGGCTGATACCAACCTGCAGCCGTCAGAATAATACTAAGCAGTACCAGTATCACAGAACACCATCCCGCTGCCGTCTCTTCATCCAGCCCCAGTGTATTTCCCATATGAAGTAATATCTGTCCAAGCAGGCAGATCGCTCCACCTGTTACAAATGCTTTCAGACAGTTTTTTATCACACTGTGTTTTGGTGTCACTTTTTTTACATATTCCTGATATGACTGATTTCTTTTTTCTCTGTTCTCTGATTTTTCTGTTTCTTCTTTTTCTGCGTTTGCACTCATCTTTTTTCTCCTTTACCAGTTCTCATAAAACTGCAGCAGACTGCCGGTCATTTTTCCCAGAGCCAGACTCCAGATAATCGCCCCGATTCCTGTGGTAATCCCAATGCGGCGGGAAAATACAGGAAACATATGCACCATCTCTGCCAGAGCCATAATCCACCCTCCGGTATAAATTCCTGCACTGAGTCCCAGCACAAGAAGCCCTGCTCTTCCCAGCGGTACCGGAAGCAGGTATACCGTCAGGCAGCTTCCAAATACCGCTCCCAGGAAAATCATACTTTCATACCATCTGTTTTCTTTTGCCGTATGGGTGACGCCAGTCAGTCTAGTTATAATTCCCAGTCCTACGATCAGGGCAATCACACCTCCTGCTACCAGAAATCCACAGCTGAAGGCTCCGGCTGCCATAACCACATATTGGATCACTAATCTTTTCACCTTTTTTCTCCCGTTGTCTTTTCCTGCTGTTTTCTTACCCCATAATTGGACATAATTGTCTGATTCACATCTTGCTCATAGGTATGCATCTGTACATCCATAGGCGTAGGGTCCGTTTCGATTCTTTTTCCGGCAAAGTGATTAAAAAATAAAATAATGCCAATCCCAAGTCCAAAAGAATACGCCAGCTCCAGTACCGTAAAGCCATCTGAAGTCTGCCCTGTAAATAACAGATAGACATCTGCAAATAATCCACGGATATCCACATCGTTATTAAATGTCATAATAGAAAATGCTGCTCCAAAAAAACTCAGGACACTGACCAGGATTGTTTTCAGATATCCGATCAAACGACTTTTTCCCTTTTCTTCTTCATAAGTAATGATAAAATCCGCTTCGCCCAGATTCTCAATTTTCAGAGATGGGTACTCCTTCTGTATGGCCTCCAGCACATCCAGAACCGACTTTACATATCTTCCAGGTTTTGATATTTGCAGATTACTCAGTTTCAGCGTCTGTATTTTATTCTGTACAGACGAATTGGCACAGGCTGTCTGTGCAATATCCTTCACGGTCAGATTCTTCTGATGTACCAGAACATTACTGTCAATCTTCAGATATAAGGTTTCTGTTGCCACATGATCCCTCTTTTCGGTGTATATTTTCTGTCTGTCTCTATCTTTTCCATTTTTCAGTCCTTTATACATAACCGCATTTTCTTCAGTATCTTTTTTTCCATCCTGGATATCTGAACCTGTGTTTTCTGCATTTTTGCAGCAAT
>QUMM01000036.1 GCA_003435055.1 Lachnospiraceae bacterium OF09-6 | reverse complement strand
AAAAAAAACAACAATTATTTAAAAAAAATATTGACAAAAATAGCAAACTGCACTATTATGAAAACACAAAATATAAAACTGTTTTACAAAATACATTAACACAATATAGTGACGGGGGTAACAAATGAAGGTAGCATATTTAAAAGAAGCAATGAAAATTGTGGTAAAAGATGATGCAAAGATTCCGGAAATATCGGATGATCAGGTTTTAGTAAAAATGGAGTATTGTGGTGTGTGTGGATCAGATGTTCATTTTTATAAAGATGGCAGGGTAGGAGATGTAGCAGCACCACCAGATTTTGTATTGGGACATGAAGTGGCCGGTGAAGTTGTAAAAATTGGTGCAGCAGTAAAAAATCTTAAGGTAGGAGATAAAGTAGCACTTGAACCAGGATATGCATGTGGAAAATGTGAATATTGCAAAACAGGAAGGTATAATTTATGTCCGAATGTCATCTTTTTTGCTGATCCACCTGTACAGGGAGCATTGAAGGAATACGTGGCTCATCCTGCTGATATGTGTTTTAAATTGCCAGAGAATATGTCAACGGAAGAAGGTGCGTTGGTAGAACCGTTGGCAGTAGGACTTCATGCAACTGCACTTGGCGGAGTTGGACTGGGATCAGATGTGTTGATTTTAGGTGGTGGCTGCATTGGTCTTGTAACATTACTTTCAGCTAAAGCAAGAGGTGCTTCTCGAATTGTTGTTGTTGATTTATATGAAAAGAGACTGAATATGGCTAAAGAAATGGGGGCAACGGAAGTAATTAATGCACAGAAAGAAAATGTCGCTGAACGTGTAGAGGAACTGTTTGATGGAAAAGGTGTTGATTTTGTTTTTGAAACAGCAGGAGCAATTGCAACAATCCAACAGACACCATATTACGTAAAAAAAGGTGGAACAATTGTTTTAGTTGGAATGGCAGCAGAAAGCATGGCAAATTATAATTTTCACAGGCTATGGTAAAAGAAATAACAATTAAAACTGTATTTCGATATAGAAATTTATATCCAACAGCAATTGCTGCGATTTCCAGTGGATCGATAGATGTGAAGAAAATTGTAACAAACAGATTTACTTTTGATGAATCAGATCTTGCGTTTAGTACAGTAGTTCATGATGCACAAAACGTTATCAAAGCGGTTATTAAATTTTAAGATATGAAAAAAGGATTGGTGGAGCAATGGGTGCAGAAATCAAATTGGAAGTAAAGAACATTTCCAAAAGTTTTCCTGGTGTTAAAGCTCTGGATCAAGTTAGTTTTGCACTGAAAAAAGGAACAGTCCATGTTTTGTGTGGAGAGAATGGTGCAGGAAAATCAACACTGATGAAGGTGCTTGATGGGATCTATCGACAGGATGAAGGAGAAATCTATATTGATGGAAAAAAAGTCGAAATACATAGTCCTATGGATGCAAGAGCAAATGGGATTGCAATGATATTTCAAGAATTATCCTATGTACCAGATCTGACAATTGCAGAAAATATATTCATGGGAAGATGGGCTCCAAAGGGAAAATTCAGATTGAATTGGAACAAAATGTATGATGAAACAGAACGTCTTATGAAACAGGAAGGGCTGCCTTATAAAGCACATGATCTTTTGAGGAGCCTGAGTGTTGCAGATATTCAGTTGATTGAAATTTTAAAAGCGGTTTCATTTGAAGCAAAAATTTTGATTATGGATGAACCTACGTCATCAATTTCTAATAAAGAGGTAGAATTTCTATTTAGAAAAATAGAGGAATTGAAAAAACGAGGTGTCAGTATTATTTATATTTCACATAAAATGGATGAAATTTTCAGGATTGCAGATGAAATCACGGTGTTGCGGGATGGTACTACGATAGCAACAAAAAAGGCGAATGAAACTACAATGGATGAAATTATTAGTTTAATGGTAGGTCGGAAATTGGAAAATATGTATCCGAAAGAAGATGTGAAAATTGGAGAGGAAATATTTCGGGTAGAAAAACTGACATCGCATAAAATTTTTGAA
Organism: Lachnospiraceae bacterium OF09-6; assembly: GCA_003435055.1. Lineage (GTDB taxonomy): Bacteria > Bacillota > Clostridia > Lachnospirales > Lachnospiraceae > Marvinbryantia > Marvinbryantia aceti. The sequence continues at coordinate 24,125 of QUMM01000036.1, read as the reverse complement.
GACATTTCATTTCAAGTTCATCGTGGTGAAGTAGTAGGTTTTGCAGGATTGGTTGGTGCAGGACGAACGGAAATTATGCGTGCCATTTTTGGATTAGATAAATATCAGACGGGTGAAATATATTTGAGAGGACAGAAAATTCAGATAAAAAGTCCTGCTGATGCAATTGAAAAAGGAATTGCGATGATATCTGAGGATCGGAGAAAATATGGAATAATACCAATGCGTGATATAATGGAAAATGTATCACTTGCTTCTTTAAAACAGTATTTTTATAAAGGAATTCGCCATAAAAAGAGAGAAGAACGAGAGGTAGAACAAGTTTGCAAGAAGATGCGGGTGAAAACACCGTCAATAGAAGCTAAAATTATGAATTTGTCAGGAGGTAACCAACAAAAGGTAATTCTTGCAAAATGGTTATTGTGTGATCCAGAGGTTTTGATAATGGATGAACCAACAAGAGGAATTGATGTTGGCGCGAAAACAGAAATATATCAATTGATTGAAGAGTTCGCAAATGCTGGAAAAGGAATTATTTTGGTATCATCTGAACTGCCAGAGTTGATTGGAATGTGTGATCGAATCTATGTGATGAACGAAGGGCACATTGCAGGTAGTCTTGAACGAAAAGAATTTACACAGGAAGTTATTTTGGGAATGGCAGTTTCAAATTAAAAGACGTAATGGAGGAAAAATCTATGTCAACAAAAAATTGGAGATCAATTTTAAATAAATATAGTTTAGTGTTGATCTTACTAGCTTTAATGGCAGTTTGCGGTGTGGCAAATGAGAATTTTTTGAAAATAAGCAATTTATTAAATGTAGTAAAACAGCAGTCTGTTATTATTATTATATCATTTGGAGCGATGTTACTGATCATATGCGGACTTCTGGATCTTGCAGCAGGATCTGTTTTGGCATTATCGGGGGTAATCTGTGTATCCTTTTTCCAGCATGTTCCGAATGTGTTTTTAACAATTCTTGTTGCAATTGTTGTTGCTGTTGCATGTAATCTGATCAGTGCATTGATGGTAACATTTTTTCATACCCCACCATTTATTGCAACATTGGCAGTTCAGGCAATGGCAAGAGGGGCAGCTCTCTTTTATACAGGCGGAACGAATTTATATGATATTGAGGGATTGACATTTATTGGTCAGGGAAATTTCCTGGGGATTCCAATGCCAGTGTATTTTATGGTTGCATGTTTTATAATTATGGCTTATCTGACAAAACAGACAAAATTTGGTCGATCTATTTATGCAGTGGGCGGAAATGAAGAAGCAGCCAGAGCTTCAGGTATCAATGTCGAGAAAATAAAAATTCTTGCTTATGTAGCAAATGGCGTACTAGTTGGATTGGCTGCAGTAGTATGGGTAGCTCGTGTAAATGGAGCAATGCCAAATGGTGGATTGAGTTATGAGTTTGATGCAATGACCTCTACCATTATTGGCGGAACTAGTTTTTCAGGTGGAATAGGTACTGCTTTTGGAACAGTGGTCGGATCATTTATTGTTGGTTTTTTAAACAATATTATGAATCTTGCATCGATAGATTCTTACTTACAACAGGTGGTACGTGGATTTATTATTGCAGTAGCAGTTATTTGGGATATTTATTCGAAAGAAAAGAAGACATATAAAAAGGGATGATACAACAAAATTAAAATAATAATGCCCAGATGGGATTGTTATAAAAACTATTATAATTTTTATTATTAAGGAGGTTCTTTATGAAAGCATGGAAAAAAGGGTTAGCAATGTTAATGGCAACTGTAGCGGTTATTCCAGTGGGGGCTGGATTTACTGCAAAAGCAGAAAGCAATGAGAAGTATGAAGTGGCATTTATTGTAAGAAATGCAGCAGACAGCTTTGTAGCAAGAATTATCAATTCTTTTGAAGAAGAAGCAAAAAATTATGATGACTTGTTTTCTTTGGAAATATTAGATGCACAGGCAGATAGTGACAAACAAAACAGCTTGATTGAAACATGTATTACAAAAGGCTATGATTGTATTATTGTACAGCCAAATGATGGAGATTTACAGAAGCCATATTGTGAACAGGTATTAAATGCAGGAATTAAGTTGATCACAACGAATGCAGGTATTCGTGAGATAGAAGGTGGATCATGGGTAGATGCGAATCCTTATGAACAGGGTGAAGTTTTAGCAAAGTTAGCAACAGAAAATGCACCTGAAAATGCGAGAGTTGTTATGATGTCATGTAATCCTGGAAATCTTCATACAGAATCCAGACTTCAGGCATATAAGGATGTTTTTTTAGGAGAACGTGAAGATGTTGAATTACTTGCAGAAAAGATCACAGACAGAGCGGATGAAGCCACTTTTATGGCAACAATGGAAGACTGGGTACAGTCTTTTGGAAAGATTGATGTTGTTATGACAATTGGTGATACATTAGCACTTTCAGCTTATGAGGTTGTAAAAGACGATGATACTTACAAAGATACTCAGTATTATGGCGTTGATGGACTTCCAGAATCACTACTTGCAATCAAACGTGGCCATATGACTGCAACAGTTATGCAGGATACGGATGAAATGGCACAGCTTAATCTTGAGGCAGCTGCAAAACTTCTGAAAGGGGAAGAAGAGGTAATTGAGTCTGAGATGGAAGCGATTTTAATTACAGCAGATAATGTAGATGAATATTTAGATTATTATGTAGAAAAAGGTGCACTTACACAGGAAGAAGTAGATGAGGTGAGAGCAGAAGTAGATGGCTGATGAAAGGCTGGAAAAACAGAAAAATTAGTTGTTAGATAATGCATAATAACATAAAAGAAGAGGGAATATCGCAAAATAACAAAGTTGTCAGTTATGGAGTGATATTCCCTCTTCTGGATTAATGTGGCGTGGGCTGTTCCACGGCTTCGTAGGCTTCTTTTAATGACTGTGCCAGATTCATCAGTGGCTGTGGTGCACCCAGGCCGATTTTAAAACGGAGATTCAGCTTGCGATGTAGCTGGGTCTCCATATCTTTTGACCTTTTTTGCCGGAATGCTTCTTCATTTTCGGAAAGTGGGCAGGCATTACATGGAATCATAATAAATATTCGGTTGGCCAGAACGGGACCTATGATAGCTGTTGGGAAGAAGGCTTTGATGATCTTGCGAAAATAGGAGATCTGGCTCTGGAGCTGTACTACGGAACCGATGGGGTTGCACATGGTACCGTGTGCGGTAATCTGGCTGAACTTTAAAGCCATGATCCAGCCATATGGCGCATGGATGTCCAGCAATGAAGTGTACAGATGCAGATTCTGGTGAAATTGTTCTGGAAAGAGCAGTTCACTGATCAGACCGTTTTCAATGACCGGGATAGCGGTATCAAAGGCTTCTTTGTTTAGCTGCTCCTGGATCTGGTGCTTTTTGTGGTAATTGATTTCTCGAAAGACATCTTTCAGTGCTGAGATTACCTTATCACGTTTCAGAGGCTTAGTCAGATAGCCGCGGATACCGATGTTGATGCCTTCCCGTTTAAAATCTGTCTTGCGGGAATAGGAAACGACCAGAAACAGGCATTCGCTGTAAAAAGCATGCAGTTCCCGAATCGAGAAAACACCGTGCAGTCCTGCCATCTGGATATTCAGGATCAGGATATCAGGCTGATATTTCTGGTAAATATCAGACAGCTGGCTGGAATTCTGGGCAATTCGGATATCGATAGTTTCTTCCATGTCGTGAAACTGGTTGGTAATCATAATGCGCAGTGCGTCCAATGCAACGCCTTCATCATCGGCAAGCATAACTTTATACATGTCTTTACTCCTCTGTGTCTACATTCAGATATACTTCATTTTTCAGATGGAACCGGGAAGAGATGATCTCTTTGTCCATATTTTCTGCTGTAACAGCGACTGGCTCCAGCTTCAGATAAGGCACGTCATATGTGCCATCATGAAAGGTCTCGTCCAGATCAGGATCTTCCCCTTTGGCCAGCATGACGGCATACTGGGCACTCTGCTTGGCCAGCTGGTCGATAGATTTGTAAACAGTCATATACTGATTACCTTCTACAATGCGCTGGCAGGCATCAATATCAGCATCCTGTCCGACCAGGCAGACATCATCTGCCATGCGATGTTCGGAAAGTGACTTGAAAGCCATGGCGGCAAGTCCGTCATTACCGCAGATAACAGCGTCCACTTTTCCTATCGTGTCGATACACTCATTCATTTGATCGTAGGCATATTCTGCCTTCCAGTTATCCGCATAATTCTCATAAACCAGTTGTGCATTTTTCCCATCCAGGTTTTTTTTAATGCCCTGCTCCACCAGAACTACATTATAGTCGGCAGGAGAGCCATAGAGGGCAGCGATCTTTCCATCTTCCGGAATCTGGGAGAGCACACTCTCGGCCATCAGGGTGCCGACTTCTTCATTATCAAAGGATGCGTAAAGATCCACATTGGCATTCTGGATAATACGGTCATATGCCAGGACTTTGATGCCTTTGCTACGAGCGCGTTTGATAGCCGATTCCAGGGCATTACTGGTGCCGTCAACGGCGACGATCACCAGAACATCCATACCCTTGTCAATCAGATATTCAATCTGGGAAGCCTGCTCATCAGCATCGCCGTTGGCGTTCTGTACATTTACTTCAGCACCAAGATCGGAGGCGGTGGAGACGAATACATCCCGATCCCGGATCCAGCGTTCCAGAACGAAGGTGTCAAAGGACATACCGATCTGCAGGGCAGTCTGTTCATCGCTTTTTTCGGACTGGGATTCTTCCTTGATGGAGGAGCATCCTACGGTGGTCACAGACAGTGAGGCAACAGCAGCATATAGTATATATTTTTTTACAAACACTGATAAACGATTCATGTAAAATATCCTCTTTAAATCTCATTAGATATGGTCACGATATTCGGTAGGCGTCTTGCCGGTTACTTTTTTAAAGATACGGCTGAAATAATTCGGGTCGCTGTAACCGACGGCCATACAGACTTCTTTGATGCTGGCTGCTGGTGAAATAAGCATTTCTTTGGCTTTTTCCACACGCAGTCCGGTCAGATATTCGACAAAAGTCTGGTCTGTTTCTTCTTTGAATAACTTACTAAAATAATAGGGACTGATATCCACATATTTGGATACCTCCTCCAGAGAAAGCTCTTTGGAAAAGTTCTGAATGATATACTGCTGGGCTTTTCCAATGATTGTGGTTTCTTTCTGTTCCTTTACATCATTGATGTTGCGGCAGGCTTCGGTCATCTTGCTGACAAACCAGCGCCGTTGTTCTTCCGGAGTCTGGCAGGCCAGCACATTATCCAGATAATCTTTACGATATAAAAATCCATAGGGAATCCCACCTTTTAAGAACACTTCTTTTTCGGCTGTCATGACAAATTCCAGGATCTTGATGCGGATACACTGGACGTAGTCAGGATAGTTCTCGATCATCCAGTCAAAGAACTGATTGGAAGCACGGATGACATTCTCGGTCTCCCCGCGGATCAGGCAGGAGAACAGGTAACGTTCCAGATCGTCCGGATAGTCCCGCTCATATTCCAGCTCCATCTTGATATCCCGCAGATGTACGACACTGCTTTTATCAATGCGGAGAGATTTTTTGGACTCTTCATAAGACTTGCTCTGCTCAGTAATACTCCAGACATTGCCGATACCGGCACGAAAATGCATGTCGATCTGTTTGCGGAGCTTGCGAATCATATTTCGTGTATTTTCAATAATGGAAATACGTTCCTCGTAAGGAAGATCCTGGGATTCATGAGGAATAAAGAGAGCCACGGTGCCGGCCATGATTGGTCCGATAATGCAGGTGGGCATGAATTCCTTGATGATTTCACGAAAAGCCAGGTGGTGATTTTGCAGCTGAACCGTAGTACCTACAGGGTTCTCCAGATTGCCATTTTCTCCGTCTTCACCGAATTCCAGAACCATGATCCATCCATAATCCGTATGAATGTTCAGCAGATCTCGATAGCGGTTCAGAGAAGGCGCCGGATCATCCTGAAACAGAATCAGATTGATAAATCCATTCTCGATAATCGGAACCACTGCTTCCAGCTTTTCCCGGATCAGAAGGTTCTGACTGCGGCTGGAGCGTTCCTGGTCAATGACAGCCATGGCTTTTTCCAGTGCAGCTACTATCTTTTCCCGGTTGGCCGGTTTGGTCAGATATTCAATGACGCCAAGATTGATGGCTTCCTGGGCAAATGTAAATTTGTCATAAGCTGACATGATGATAAACTGACATTTTTTATTAAAGGTGCGAATCTCCCGAATGGCATCGATACCTTTGATCCCCGGCATCTGTATATCCATAAAGGAAATGTCCGGTACGAATTCCTGAGCAATCTCAATAGCCTGCCGTCCGGTCTTGGCTGTCCGGATCTCGCAGGATTCACCAAAGTTCTTATTGATAATGAATTTCAGGGAATCCAGAACAATTCCCTCATCATCCACCAGTAATACTTTATACATATTGTTCCTCCTCCACAGGGATACGGATTGTGACAAGCGTACCCATGTTTTCTCCTTTACTGTCTATGGAGAAAAGATTCTCTTTATTATAATACAAATTCAGACGTTTTTGCACATTTCCCAGGCCGACACCATTGGAATTCTTGTCTGAGGAAGTGTGTGCAGTCTTTCCACTGCGGATATCCTGCAGGCGTTCGCTGGAGATGCCGATACCGTTATCCCGTACATGAATCAGGATCTCAGAGCCTTCTCGATGGACTTCCAGGCGGATCTTTCCTTCCCGGGAAATATTGCGGATACCATAGCTGATGGCATTTTCCACAGCCGGCTGAATAATCATGCAGGGAACCCGGACTCCTGTGATATCGCAGTCGATAGATTTTTCATAATGAATGTCACCGGAAAAACGGACATTCATGATAGATACATAGTTATCCACCAGTTCAATTTCTTCCTGAAGATCTACATCGGTATTCAGAGACTTCATGCTGTAACGAAAAAAATCAGCCATATTCTGAATAAAAGAATAAGTTTTTTCCGCGTCTTCCATCATGGCCATCTGTGCACCGGCGTTCAGGGAGTTAAACAAAAAATGTGGATTGATCTGAGCCTGATAATACCGCAGTTGTGCTTCTTTCAGATGGGTTTCCATGAGAAGTTCACGCTCCTGGGCCTCTTTTTCGGCCTTTATACTGCTCTTTACTTTTTCAATGTATTCCTGAATGCTGATGACCATCTTGCTGAATGCCAGGGTCACAACACCCAGCTCATCGTCTGAGACGACAGGCGGAAGCTCCACATCAAAGTTGCCGGCGGCTACCTGGTTGGAAGCGGAAGCCAGCAGCAGAAGTGGGCGGGTGATCTGATTGACCATAATGATGATCAGAAAAATATTGAACAGTGCCATGGCAATTGTGACCAGGGTATTCATTCGTTCAATCAGCCGCAGTGAGACTTCCAGGGACTGATAGTTCCTGGAGTTGGCCAGGAACTGCTGGTTATTCAGGCTGTAGATATAGGCTGTCAGAAAATGGTAATAATCTGTTGCCTCATTGTAAGCGGTACGGTATTTGCCAGTGTTGCGTGCACGCTTGGCTTCAATAGCTTCATCTGCAATAGCCAGATAACTCTGAGAAATATTGTAGATATTCTTTTCCATGGAACCAGCAGTGGAATCTGTGACCTGATGGTTCAGATCAGAGAGCAGATTGCGGTACTGCTGTTCATAGTAATAATAGTTGTTCAGTGAGTCGGTACTTTTGACTTCCAGGTATTCCAGAATGTTGTTATGCAGGCTGTCCAGAGTCTCGGTCATGATGTTCAGATTATTGTTGCTGGTGTAGATGGTATTGATCTGCTCCAGTGACCGGTTGATGTTGGTGTTCAGATACAGTGACATAGCCAGAGAAAGCATGGATGTCAGCAGGAAAATAAAAATCAGCCGCAGAGGAAAAGGCAAGTGGGAAAATGGACTTGTTCGTTTTCTCTTCACAAGTTACGCCCCCTTTCCTGTTTCTGATTCGGTCTCTGTCTGAAGGGCATTGAGCTGCCGGATGGCATCGGACTGCTCCAGAGTATGGACATCCACCTGAGAGTAATCGCTGGTATGGCCATATTCCAGATATTCAGCCAGATTGTCTACGGCACGTTTCCCCATCTGGGCGGCATCAATGACAATATTGGCACTGATGACACCACTGGAGAGATATTCCAGAACAGAGTCATTCTGGTAGGAACCGATAATTACAAAATCACCTACATAGTTCATATCTACAGCAATCTGGCTGACAGACTGAGTCTGCTGCAGGGTAGTACAGATGACAATATCTGTTTTGTCATGATTGTTTTTTAAAAATTCTCGGATAGATTCCTCCACCTCAAAAGTATTGGAGTTGTTCAGTTTCATGGTATCAAGCTTCATATCGCTGCGCTGTTCTTCCAGAGCCTTGCCGATACCGGAGATCAGTAGTCTGCTTTCTGTGTCCTGCTCCTGGGAATCCAGTATGACCATGACATTGGAATCGGTATCATTGGCATATTTTAAAGCCAGAGATCCGTAGTCATAACCAATCGTGACATTATTGATACCGGTATAGCTGTAGCGGTCGCTGTTTATATTGTCACGGTAAATGGTGCTGACGGCAATGCCTGCCTCCACAGCCTTGTTCATGAGCTGAGTTGTGGAATACTCACCGTTGGCTTCTATCATGATAGCATCTACGTTGGCTGCAATAGCCATCTTCAGCAGATCATTGGTAGTATAGGAAAGATCCAGGTTTTTCCCGAAGTCTTCGACATAGATACCGTATGGAATGCCTTCTTCCCGGGCGGATTCAAAAGCAGTGTCCCAGAAAGCAGTCACGGAACTGGTAATAAATGCACAGTGGTACTGATAATCGGTGTCTTCCTGATTCTGTGTATACTGCTTCTGAAGAGCGGAAATGATAACATATTCCCGTGCAATATACAGAATCAGGCAGATCAGAGAGATCAGCACCAGACCGGCGATGATAGTCAGATAATTGAATTTTTTCTTTTTTTCCATGATAAAATAAAGTCCCTTTTTAAATGGTTTGTATCTTTTTGTCAGATCTGATTCGGATAGAGGAACTGGTGTTGAATCAGATAAATGCCGCCCAGAAGGATGGCAGAATCCTGCAGCGTGGATGGAATCAGATGACAGTATTGTTTCATCGTGTTGTGCAGTGCATCGGTGATGTCTTCACACAGAGTGGGACAGCAGCGGTGCAGCACACTGTTCAGAATAATAATATCAGGATTGAAGGTATTCAGCAAATTATTAATACCGATAGACATATAAGTAATAAAGTTGTTTACCAGACATCTGGCATCCGGGTCACCCTGGCGGTAAAGATCTTCGAAAAGATCTGCGTGGATCGGCATCTGTTTGATCTCGGACAGTTCGGCGAACAGGGCACGTTCGGATGCATACTGCTCCAGGCAGCCGTGGTTGCCGCAGGGACATGGCCGGCCGCCGATCTGGATAATGGAATGACCGAATTCTCCGGCGTAGCCATTTTTTCCTTTTACCAGCTGGTTTTTCATAATAATGCCTACACCGATACCGGAATGAACGCTGATATACAGCATCTCATTGGTCTGATGACAGAAAGACCATTCGCCCAGAACAGAAAGGTTGGCTTCGTTTTCCATCAGAACCGGGACCTGAAAGGCTTCTGCCAGAGGTGTGACAAGATCCAGATCTTCATAGGAAGAATAAGGAAGGAAAATGATCCGGTTGTGATGTACTACGCCGTGAATGCCAAGAGCGATCCCCAGAAGACCATAACGGCTCTTCGGAAGAGTGTTCACTGCAGCCTGAATATAAGTAATCAGGGCCGGAATCAGATCCGCAGAATCTTCAGGAAACTCGTGCTGATAAATATGGCAGTTGCTTCCCAGGAGACTTGCCGTCATCAGAGTAATGGTTTCCGTGGCAAGATCCAGGGAAATAATGTATCCGCAGGTCTCATCCATCTTCAGTAAGATGGGTTTTCGTCCTTTTTTCGTATCGTCACTGCCGACTTCCAGGATCAGTCCACGATCCAGAAGAATCTGGACAATCGCAGAAACCGTAGCTTTTGTCAGACCAAGATGACTGGCGATCGCAGCTCTGGAAATAGTACCATGCTCCATAATGGTACGAATGACAGATTGTGTATTAATATCTCGAATAAGTTCCGGGTTACCGGTTAAGATTGTTTTAGCCATAATTGTGAAAATCCTCTTGCAAATTTGTCTGAATAGAGTTATTATTACTATAACACAATTAGTTTAGAAAGTAAACTAATGTAAAAGATTACTGGTTATCCAGTAATGAAAAAGAAAGGGGATAGAACCATGCAGATCAAAAGCATTACCGATGAGGCATTTAAAAAGTACGGCAGAGTACTTAAGATAGAAGTACCGGATCTGTTAGAACGTCTGGCTAAGACACCTGTGACAGATGGTGTAGAGTATGTAGCATCTGCTCCGGAACTGGAAGCCTGTTCAGAGCGTGAAGCGATTCAGAACAGCATTTACGGCGGTATGCCGATCCAGATCGGATATTGTAACGGAACGAATCATACCCTGAATGCAGTGGAATATCATCGCGACTCTGAGATTGATATTGCCCTTGATGGAGCCATCTTACTGATCGGATCCGAAGCAGACGTTGAAGATGATTTTACATATGATACAGCAAAGATGGAGCTTTTGCAGCACCGGCAGGTGCAGTGGTAGAGCTGTATGCCACCACACTTCATTATGCACCGATCAACGCAGAAGGAAAAGAGAACTTCCGCGTAGTAATCATCTCCGGAAGGAACCAATACAGAGCCACCTGTACTTTCAGGAGTATTCCCGGAAGATAAGCTGATGACAGCAAAGAATAAATGGCTGATCGCCCATGCAGAGTCCAATGAAGGAAAAGGCGGAGCATTTGTAGGATTAAAGGGAGAAAACATAACCATAAAATAATGATTATTTAAAATCAGGAGGAGCAATATCATGAACAATTTACCAGAAGTAAAAATTGGAATCGTAGCAGTCAGCCGTGACTGTTTCCCGGAATCTCTGTCCGTTAACAGAAGAAAAGCACTTGTAGAAGCTTATGCAAAGAAATATGATGCAAAAGACATTTATGAATGTCCGGTCTGTATCGTAGAGAGCGAAATCCATATGGTACAGGCTCTGGAAGATATCAAGGCAGCAGGATGTAACGCACTGGTTGTTTACCTTGGAAACTTCGGACCGGAAATCTCCGAATCTCTGCTGGCTAAACATTTTGAAGGTCCTAAGATGATCATCGCAGCAGAAGAAGAATCACAGAATGACCTGGTTCAGGGACGTGGTGATGCTTACTGTGGTATGCTGAATGCAAGCTACAACCTGCAGCTGAGAAACGTTGGCGGATACTATATCCCAGAATATCCTGTAGGAGATGCAGATGACTGTGCAGATATGATCCATGACTTCCTGCCAATCGCACGTGCATATGTGGCAGTAAAAGACCTGAAGATCATCAGCTTTGGTCCTCGTCCAAATAACTTCCTGGCATGTAATGCTCCGATCAAACAGCTTTACAACCTGGGTATCGAGATTGAAGAGAACTCTGAACTGGATCTGTTCGAAGCATTCAAGAAACATGAAGGCGACCCACGTATCGCAGAAGTAGCAGCAGATATGGCAAAAGAACTGGGTGACGGCAACTGCAAACCAGAAGTGCTTCCTAAACTGGCTCAGTATGAGATCACTCTTCTTGACTGGATCGAAGCTCACAGAGGATACAAGAAATACGTTACACTTACCACAAAATGCTGGCCTGCATTCCAGACACAGTTTGGATTCGTTCCATGCTATGTAAACAGCCGTCTGACAGGACGTGGAATTCCGGTATCCTGTGAAGTAGATATCTACGGAACACTTTCCGAATTCATCGGACAGGCAGTCAGCAACGATATCGTAACTCTGCTTGATATCAACAACTCTGTACCAAAGGATATGTACAAAGAGTCTATCGAAGGCAAATACAACTATACACACAAAGATACTTTCATGGGATTCCACTGTGGAAATACCTGCTCACAGAAACTGACAAAGGGTACTATGAAGTATCAGATGATCATGCAAGAAATCTGCCGGAAGAAGTAACACAGGGTACTCTCGAAGGCGATATCGTACCTGGAGAAATCACATTCTACCGTATCCAGAGTACAGCAGATAACAAGCTTCGCGCTTACATTGCAGAAGGTGAAATCCTTCCTGTAGCAACAAAATCCTTTGGTGGTATCGGTGTATTCGCTATTCCGGAAATGGGAAGATTCTATCGCCACGTACTGATCGAAAAAGGATATCCACATCACGGAGCAGTAGCATTCGGACATCATGGAAAAGCTCTGTTTGAAGTATTCAAGATCCTTGGTCTGGATGTAAATGAAATCGGATACAATCAGCCTGCAGGAGTACGTTACCCAACAGAAAATCCATGGGGCTAATCCATACATAAGGTGTAATGATTGATTGATCGGCCGCCTGCGGCGTGTAACTGCAGGCGGCTATATTTAAAGGAGGAAGATATGTTATACATTGGTGTCGATTTAGGTACCTCTGCAGTGAAACTGTTATTAATGAATGCAGAAGGTAAGATTGAGAGTGTTGTTTCCAAGGAGTATCCATTATATTTCCCACATCCGGGATGGTCAGAACAGAAACCGGAAGACTGGTGGAATGCAGTAGTAGAAGGTTTGAAAGAGCTGACAGCAAGCTGTGATAAGAGCCAGATCGCCGGTATCAGCTTTGGCGGACAGATGCATGGTATGGTTGCTCTGGATGAGAATGATGAAGTCATCCGTCCAGCGATTCTGTGGAACGATGGACGTACCCAGAAACAGACAGATTATCTGAACAATGTGATTGGAAAAGAAACACTGTCCAAATATACTGCAAATATTGCATTTGCCGGATTTACTGCTCCAAAGATTCTCTGGATGAAAGAAGAAGAACCGGAAAACTTTGCAAGAACCAAAATGATCATGCTGCCAAAAGATTACATCGCATTTAAGCTGTCTGGCGTATACAGCACAGATGTGTCCGATGCATCCGGTATGCTGATTTTTGATGTGAAGAATAAATGCTGGTCAAAAGAAATGCTGGATATCTGCGGTATCACAGAAGCACAGGTACCGAAGATCTTCGAAAGCTATGAAACAGTAGGAACTATTTTACCGGAAGTGGCAAAAGAACTGGGATTCCCTGAGACAGTAAAGATCGTAGCCGGTGCCGGTGACAATGCAGCGGCAGCAGTAGGAACTGGAACAGTTGGTGACGGAAGATGCAACATTTCTCTGGGAACCAGCGGAACCATCTTCATCTCCAGCAAGACATTTGGAGTAGACGAGCACAACGCATTACATTCCTTTGCACACGCAGATGGATACTATCACCTGATGGGATGCATGCTTTCCGCAGCTTCCTGCAATAAGTGGTGGATGGATGAGATCATTGGAACCAAAGACTATGCAGCAGAGCAGGCGAAGATTGAGAAACTTGGTGAAAACCATGTATTCTTCCTGCCATATCTGATGGGTGAACGTTCTCCTCACAACAATCCAAATGCAAGAGGAACTTTCATTGGCATGACAATGGACACCACAAGAGCAGATATGACACAGGCTGTTCTGGAAGGCGTGGCATTTGCTATTCGTGATTCCTTCGAAGTTGCGAAATCTCTTGGTATCAAGATCGAAAGAACCAAGATCTGCGGAGGCGGTGCAAAGAGCCCACTGTGGAAGAAGATCATCGCTAACGTGCTGGGAATCAAGGTAGATGTGATTGAAAGTGAAGAAGGACCTGGATACGGCGGAGCCATGCTGGCAGCTGTGGCATGCGGAGAATTTGCATCTGTGGAAGAAGCAGCAGAGAAACTGGTAAAAGTAATCGATACGATTGAACCAGATCCGGAGCTGGTAGAAAAATATAACGACAGATACGCAAAATTTGCGAAAATCTATCCGACCGTAAAAGGACTGTTTGATGAGGTGACGATTTAATATAAAAAATGGAGTAACCAAGGGGGACGGTGTTTTTTGGCTCAAACACCGTCCCTGCTGGCAATTTTGAAAAAGTATAAGGGGATCGCATGGATCCTCTTAATAATTATCTAAAACATAGTCTTCAAATAAAGGCAGTGTGAACCGGACATATCCTCTGGTTTCACCGTCAATCAATCCCTTTCTCATTAAGCGCTTCCGATAAGGATTGAATTCGTTTGTTTCCATCTGCAGAAGAGCGCGTATCTCACTGATTTTACCACTCGCTGTCTGAGCAATACCATGTGCGACTAATTTATCTTTGGCAGACAATTCGGACCAAAGCTTATCATATACAAATTCACTTAAATACTGTTCATATTGAGGAAGAATAGATTGGTAATCACCATGCTGATTCCAGGTAAGGTAGCCAAGAACCTGAAAAGCAAAAGGATATCCTTTCGTAAGAGCGGCCATTTTGGCAGCGATGTCTTCTTCTATATGAAAAATACTCTGATATTTGTACATAACAGCACGATTGTTTAACGGCTTTAATGAAACTTTTGGTGCGCGGTATAAAAAGGTCAGATTTTTTTCATTCTGCAATTCTTCTACATTTTCATACAGACCGGTTCCAAGAAAAAAGACCGGTAAATCCTGGCGTACAAAAATCTGAAAGGAGGAAGCAAATATTCGCATATATTCATTGTTGGTTACTTCATCAATAGTGATCAATATACGTTTTCCTGCTTTTTTCATTTTTTCCAATATAACAATAATGGCTGTTTCTATATCTGTTATTTGGTGGGTTCCTTCTATTTCTACTCCAAATCCAAAAAAAGACAAATTAATTTTTGCTGACTGAATCAAACCGGCACAGACTTGATTACTGTATAATTTTGCGAGCATACCATTTAATAGATCCGTGGAAGGATTCAGTTCAATGACGACCCAATCATTCAAATCTCTTAATCTGTGTGAGATTTCAGTCATCATAACAGTTTTTCCAGAACCACGGATTCCGGTGAGAAGAAACATTTGCTGATTGATCGGATCAGAGGTAAAAGCCGATAGGATTTCATTGATTTGCATAGGACGGTCTACGGCTTCCAGTGGATTTTTTCCGAAAGTAAGTGTAAAAGGATTTTGCATATGTGACACCTCTTTTACTGTTCTTTACTATTTTGTATCCATTTTACTATTTTTTACTGTTTGAGTCAATAGAAAACCACGGAGCACATATCTCTTGGTTATATGGACACTCATATTGTTCTATCTATTGGAATATTAAGTATATTTTTGACAGCTTGTTTATGTTAAAGAATGACAGTTAAATCAAAATATCAGGAAATAATCAAAATGTCAGAAAATATATGAAGGAAAACTTCCGATCGTGGAAGATAGCGTTTGCCACTTGATCTGCAAAGACCGGATCAAAGAAAATAGGCGACAATCAGCCAGAGGGTTAAACCACCTCGCAAAAAACGGAATAGAAAATAGAAAATCCCGATAGCTCGAATCTATCGGGATTTTCTTTGTGTTGTGGCAAGGAACAGAAATGTGAAAGATGTTATCCCGGGATCAGTATTTTTATGATATGATGAAATAAACTGTGCAAGGGTGCCAGTGCATTTATAGAAAAACGGGGGGCGAAAACCATGAATAGAAAAATACGTTGGGGACTTTTGGGAGCTGGTAAGATTCTGGATCGCTGGATGAAAGGGGCACGCCAGATTGATGATATGGAAATTATAGCGGTAGCATCCAGAACCAGAGAGAGTGCAGCAAAGATGGCAGAGAAGTTTCATATATCAGAAGTGCTGACATATGAAGAGATGTTGGAGAGAGATGATATTGATATTGTCTATATTCCAGTGCCACATACCGCACATATGGAGCTGGCGATGAAAGCCATGGAAGCAGGAAAGGCGGTGCTGGTAGAAAAACCGGCTGGAATCAATGTGCAGCAGTGGGAGAAGATGACGGAGTGCGCGAAGAAGAATCAGGTTTTTCTGATGGAAGCAGTATGGACCAGATTCTTCCCATTAATGAAAGAGATTGAGGCGCATCTGAAGGACATTGGAGATGTGCGAGTAGTAAGTACTAATTTTTCTTTTCGCGAAGATGAGATGGATTCCAGACTGATGGATCTGAGCCGTGCTGGAGGAAGCCTTCTGGATGTGGGGGTGTATGATCTTCATTTTACAAAAATGATTTTGAAGAAAGAACCGATACTTTTAAGTGGTGTGGCATCCATGGATACAGATGAACATCATCTTCAGGTGGACGAGCAGGCAGCCTGGATTGCTCAGTATGATAAAGGCGAGCTTGGGCTGATGTGCAGTGCGTACGTACGGATATGATTGATACTGCATATATTTATGGAACAAAAGGTCATATGACTATTCCGCAGTTTTGGAAGCCATGGCAGCTGCAGCTGACAGTGGGGGATAAGACGGAAGTGATTGAAAAACCGGTACCACAGAAGATAGCAGGAATAGAAGATGAGGGATATCAGTTTGAGATTGCACATGTAAATCAGTGTATCCGGGATGGTGTCAAAGAATCTCCGGTTATGACATGGGAAGAAACTGCATCTATATTAAAGCAGTGTGATATGTTAAGAAAGCAGTGGAACCTGAAGTATCCACAAGAATAAAAAATAAGCCCGATCGATTCTTTTTTCTCTCGACCGGGCTTTTAATGAATTTCCAGCAATTTCATTGTCTACACCTACTACTTTCTCAGATTGCGATTCTTAAATTAAGTTTTTGTTGGACCGTACCTCCAATTCTTAGATTTTGATTCTGTCCGTTATGGATCTCGACCTTTCATATGAAATCATCTCCTTCATTTACATTCAATGATCTGTTCTTCTGTTCATTGTTCTATCTATGTAAACTCTTTTAAGAGATTTTTTCTTTGGGTTAAGATTTAGGATGCCATTGGACTGTACCTCTTTCTTAGATTTTGGTTTGATGGAAAATCTTCTTATGCCATCGGACCGCCCTCCTGAGATCTAAAGAATTCAGATTTTCGACTAACTATTTTTTCATTATTTTTGTTGGAATAAATTTCCTTTGCTTGTGTTAGTTCTGTTTTCTTTTGATATGTTTACTTTACCATGTAACTCTATAATTGTCAATCTCTTTTTTGATATTATATAAATATTCAGAATATTCTGCCGATTAACCAAACAGAGAAGTAGCGAAGCGAAAGGAATTATAACTTCCCCGCAATTTCTTCTGCAATTTTTTGCGGCAGCCGTATTCTGGTAATCAGAAAGATCTCAAAGATTACGAAGAAATGTGCCAGGAACATACTGACTACCACACCATTGGAGGCCAGCAGATATCCACTTTTGAACCCGTACAGTGCCAGAAGTGCAGTGGATAACAGTACCAGCAGCAGGATCGGCAACTGATCGATCAGTTCTTTCATAGACTGGCAGAAGTCCCGGAAAGAGGCATCGAAGTATACAAACCGGCCGATGACCATAGTGATAAAATAAATCAGGATCGCATCATAGTTGTCATCGAGATAAATAAATTTGATATATGCGAAGATAATCAGCATATACAGCATACCGGCCATACGCAGGGTACTTTTTTCTTCTTTTTCAATAATGCGAAGCGGAATAAAAAAATGATCCACGATACTGATCAGGATGATACTGACAATGATAAAGGCCAGCAAAATAAAGTCACGGTAATGTTCCCAGAAAGCCCAGGTTCCTGTTGATACACTGAAATAATCAAAGTCAATCAGAAAGAAAATGCCAGTAAAAAACAGAGTAGAGGTAGCAGAAAGCATCAGCTCATAGTAGCGCTCTGTATAACGGTTGAACAAATCTGTCATGGCAAAGGTACGGTCTGATTTGCGGTAACAGAAGGCCTTTTTTCTGGCAGCAGCCAGCAGAATTGTATGAATCAGAATCACTACTGCCAGGGAAATCAGTAAAAAGAACAGGAGTCCGGGCAGGGATAGATAGTGTCGGATATAATCAGGCAGTAACATAAAAATCACCTCGAAATCATTTATTTTGAAACTGTAACCAAGATTACTACAAAATAATCCAGTCTGGCAATGCTTTTTCAAAAAAATAAGAAAATCCTAATGATATGGATACTATCAGGACAAAATCATCTTATTTTCCAATACATTATGATATTTGTGTGATTTCCATATAAGAACTCATCTGGACTAGCACAATTTTAGTGACAATATTGTGCTAGTCCTTTCTGTCGAAAAAAAGAATTGTCAAGAATTTAAAGAAACTGACAAGTTAGTCCAGAAGCATCTGTGATATATTTAGATCATCAAAAAACGGATGGCAACTGTGAAGAACAGTTACCGAATTCCTAAATCGGGAGGATTGGAAAAATGAAAAAGAGATTAGTTGTTTTAACTGCTATGCTCGCTGTAGCTGCTATGGGAACAATGGCAAATGCAGAAGGCGAAAAGATCGGTGTTGCAATGCCTACACAGGATCTCCAGAGATGGAATCAGGATGGTTCTAACATGAAAGCAGAACTGGAAGCAAAAGGTTACGAAGTAGACCTTCAGTACGCTGGAAATGATTCCGCTACACAGGCTTCTCAGATTGAAAATATGATCGCTAACGGAGACCAGCTCCTTGTAGTTGCTTCTATCGATGGTGATTCTCTTGGAACAGTTCTTGCACAGGCAAAAGAAGCTAACATTCCTGTTATCGCTTATGACCGTCTGATCATGAACACAGATGCTATTTCCTACTACGCAACATTTGATAACTACTTAGTAGGTAAGACACAGGGTGAATTCCTGGTAGACGCTCTGGATCTGGAAAATGCTGATGGCCCATTCAATCTGGAAATCGTTACAGGTGACCCAGGTGACAACAATGTAAACTTCTTCTACGGCGGTGCTATGGATGTTCTTCAGCCATACCTGGATGAAGGAAAACTGGTAGTTCCATCCGGACAGATTGCAAAAGAAGAAGTTGCAACAGCTAACTGGGCAACAGATGCTGCACAGTCCAGATTCGAAAACATCCTGTCTTCTAACTACGCAGACGGAACAAACCTGGATGCAGTACTTGCTTCTAACGACTCTACAGCACTTGGCGTAGAAAACGCTCTGGCAGCTAACTACACAGGTGAATACCCAATCATCACCGGTCAGGACTGCGATATCGCTAACGTAGCAAACATCGTAGCTGGCAAACAGGCTATGTCCGTATTCAAAGATACACGTGCACTTGCTTCACAGGTAGTTGAAATGGTAGATGCTATCATCTCCGGCGAAGAAGTTCCTGTAAACGATACAGAAACATACGACAACGGAACAGGTATCATCCCATCTTACCTTTGCGAGCCGGTTGCTGTAACTCAGGACAACTACAAAGAAATGCTGATCGATTCCGGATACTATACAGAGGATCAGATTCAGTAAGAGATTCAGCAGACTGCTGAAGGATCAGGAAATCAATACAGGCGGGTAAGCAGCCCGCCTGTTTCATTCTGAAAGAGGCATTTTTGAAATTAGGAGGGAACAAATTTTGGCTAAGATACTGTTGGAAATGAAAAATATCACCAAAACTTTCCCCGGTGTAAAGGCTCTCGATAACGTAAACCTTCAGGTGGAAGAGGGCGAGATCCATGCTCTGGTAGGAGAAAATGGAGCTGGAAAATCAACATTGATGAATGTACTCTCCGGTGTGTATCCGTATGGATCCTACGAAGGAGATATTATTTATAACGGGGAAATATGTAAATTCCATGATATTAAACAAAGTGAAGCAAAAGGAATTGTAATTATTCACCAGGAGCTGGCACTTGTGCCATATATGTCCATCGGTGAGAACATGTTCCTCGGAAATGAACGCGGAAAGAAAGCTGCCATTGACTGGGATGAGACTTACGGTCAGGCAGAAAAATATATGAGAGAGGTCGGATTATCCGAGTCCTCCAGAACACTGATTAAAGATATCGGTACCGGTAAGCAGCAGCTGGTAGAGATTGCAAAGGCGCTGGCCAAGAATGCAAAACTGCTGATCCTGGACGAACCGACATCTTCACTGAACGAATCAGATTCCAAGGCATTGCTGGATCTGCTTCTGAAATTCAAAAAAGACGGAATGACCTGTATCATTATCTCTCATAAGCTGAATGAAGTATCTTATGTAGCAGATAAGATCACAGTTATCCGAGATGGTTCTACCATTGAGACATTGACAAAGGGCGTGGATGATTTTTCCGAAGACCGTATCATCAAAGGTATGGTTGGCCGTGAGATTGCAGACCGTTTCCCGAAGCGTCACGGAGTCAAGATCGGTGATGTCAGCATGGAAGTAAAGAACTGGACGGTATATCATCCGATTTATACAGAACGAAAAGTAGTGGATAACGTATCCATTAAGATACATAAAGGCGAAGTAGTCGGTATTTCCGGACTGATGGGTGCCGGACGTACAGAGCTGGCAAAGAGTGTATTTGGACGCAGCTATGGAACTAATATCAGCGGTACTCTGCTTCTGGATGGAAAGGAAGTACATCTGAAGTCTTCCAGAGATGCCATTGCACACAAGCTGGCGTATGTAACAGAAGACCGTAAGGGCGATGGCCTGATCCTGAGTAATCCAATCAGAACCAATACCTCTCTTGCAAATATGGCAGGGGTCAGCAACGGCATCGTAATCGATAAAGATAAAGAATATGCCGTAGCAGTAGAATATAAAGAAAAACTGAAAACGAAATGTCCGACTGTAGAGCAGAATGTTGGTAACTTAAGTGGTGGTAACCAGCAGAAAGTGCTTCTGGCAAAATGGATGTTTGCAGATCCGGATGTACTGATTCTGGATGAGCCTACCCGTGGTATCGATGTAGGTGCAAAGTATGAGATTTACTGTATTATCAATGACCTGGTTGCAGCAGGAAAATCCGTTGTCATGATTTCCTCAGAGCTTCCGGAAGTTCTTGGTATGTCAGACCGAATCTATGTCATGAACGAAGGACGAATCGTTGGTGAGTTATCGCAGGAAGAAGCATCTCAGGAAAAGATCATGTCCTGCATTCTGAGTTCTAGTAAAGGAGAGTAAACGATGGATAAGGCAAAGTTAAGAGAAGGAATACAAAAATATTCAATGATCATCGTGTTAGTTTTAGTAACACTGTTTTTTACCTGGGGTACACAGGGTAAGATCCTGTTTCCTCAGAACATTACCAACCTGATTTCACAGAACGCTTATGTATATGTACTGGCAACTGGTATGCTGCTCTGTATCTTAACAGGAGGTAACATCGATCTTTCTGTTGGATCTGTTGTATGTTTTGTAGGTGCTGTAGGTGGTGTATTCATGGAAAAAATGGGTATGCCAATGCCAATCGCAGTCATTTTGATGTTATTACTTGGTGCAGTGATCGGTGCATGGCAGGCTGTATGGATTGCATACGTACATGTACCTCCATTCATCACCACACTGTCAGGTATGTTCGTATTCCGTGGTTTATCAAACGTAGTCTGGGTGGTCAGACACTTCCAATCAAGAATCAGGCATTCGTTGTTCTGTTTGGTGGTGGTGCCAACTGCTACGTACCGGATATCCTGGGAGGCGGTGAAGGAATGAACCGTCTGGCTATGGTAGTTGGTATCGTTGCATGTGCGATCTTCGTTGTTGTAACGATGAAGGGTTACCTGAACCGTAAGAAAAAAGGCTATGAAACGGGTAATGTTGCTGCAATGTATATTAAAATGATCCTGATCTGTGCAGTCATCCTGTTTGTTACTTATAAACTTGCAAAATATAAAGGTATCCCGACTTCTCTGGTATGGGTTCTGATCGTGGTACTGATCTATGGTTATATTACAAGTAAGACAACTGTTGGACGTTACTTCTATGCAGTAGGTGGTAACGAAAAAGCAACCAAGCTTTCCGGTATCAATACAGAGAGAGTTTACTTCCTGGCATATACCAATATGGGTCTTCTGTCTGCTCTGGCAGGTATGCTGACCATCGCACGTCTGACCAGTGCACAGCCTACTTATGGACAGAACTATGAAATGGATGCCATCGGATCCTGTTTCATCGGTGGAGCATCTGCTTATGGTGGAACCGGTACAGTACCTGGAGTTATCATCGGTGCAACTCTGATGGGTATCATCAACCAGGGTATGTCTATCATGGGAACTGACCAGAACATGCAGAAAGTAGTAAAAGGTCTGGTACTTTTGGCAGCTGTAATCTTCGATGTAGTATCTAAGAAGAGAAGCGAATAAAAGAGAATAAATCCAAAGTTTCAAAACCGGCATTTTGTTGTGAAAAACAGCAAAATGCCGGTTTTTTTGCCATTTTAAAGAGATTTTTGTCAATGGATTTACCGGGAATACTTATTGTTTGCAAAACTGTTTTGTAGTATCATAAAAAGTATCGAAAAAGCCTGTGATGCAGGCTCGTGGAGGGTATATGGATGAAGAACTGGAACGGTATCGGTGTGTCAGATGGGCTGATATCTGGTCGTGTAGTCCGAATGCATAAAGTTCAGACAAAAAAACTGACATCGTTGGAGCAGGTAAAGCAATCCTGTATAGACAGAACGGGTGAATTATATGAGAGTACAAAAGAGAAAATGGGGAAGACACATGCAGAGGTCTTCCTGGCGTATCAACTTCTTCTGAATGATCCAAAGCTATACAGAGGAGTGAACCAGCGACTGGATCAGGGAATGGAACTGGAGCAGGCCATTGAGGAAGGATTTGAAGAGCTGGCCGGAACCTTTGATGGGCTTTCGAACGAATATATGCGTCAAAGGGCAGAAGATATCCGTGGCTTAAAGAAGATGCATCTGGATATGCTGAAAGGAGAAAAACCGGCATTTCAGGATATGGGTGAGCGAAAGTATATCCTGGCAGCAGAAGAACTGACCCCGATGGATTTTGGTATTATTGATGTGGAAAATCTGGGCGGTATTGTAGTGAAGAACGGAGGACGTTTTTCACATGCCATGATTATGGCAAGAGCTTTAAATATTCCTGCAGTAACCGGTCTGACACAGATCGAGGAAATTCACAATGGAGATGAACTGTTCGTGGATGGAAGCACCGGTGAAGTAGTTATGGTCGAACTTCGGGAGCGGGGGCGGATTGCACCGGAGGATCAACACATTCTGGATAGCTGGAAACAGAAGTTCAGGGAACGTGTAAAACGGGAAGAGGCCGCAAAGAATCTTCCGAAAGGAAGAAACGTGACGGCAGACGGAAAGGAAATTGAATTAAGTGTAAATATCAGCGGA
This sequence comes from Lachnospiraceae bacterium OF09-6, assembly GCA_003435055.1. Lineage (GTDB taxonomy): Bacteria > Bacillota > Clostridia > Lachnospirales > Lachnospiraceae > Marvinbryantia > Marvinbryantia aceti. The sequence continues at coordinate 850 of QUMM01000036.1, read as the reverse complement.
CCGGAGGATTTGAAAAATCTGGATCTTTCTTCTCTGAAAGGTGTCGGATTATATCGTACCGAATACCTTTTCCTGGATCGGAAAGAAATGCCGGATCTCAGAGAACAGCAGGAAGAGTATGAAAAAATATTTGATTTATTGAATGGCAAGGAGCTTATCGTACGAACACTGGATATTGGCGGTGATAAAAAAGTGCCTTATCTGAAGCTGCAAAAAGAAGAAAATCCATTTCTCGGAGTGCGAGGCATTCGGTTTACCCTGAAGCATCCGGAGATACTGGAAACACAGATGGAAGCGCTGCTGTGGGCAGCAAAAGGCAGAACGTTTTCGATTATGCTGCCGATGGTAGACACTGTAGAAGAACTGGAGCAGGCAAAAGAGATCTGGGGCAGGGTTTGTAAAAAAGTGGCAGAGGCAGGCGGAGTCATTTCACCGGACATCCGCATTGGTATCACCATAGAGACTCCGGCGGCAGCAATCTGCGTAGATATGTTTGTCGGAAAAGCAGATTTTGTCAGCATCGGATCGAATGACCTGGCGCAGTACCTTATGGCAGCAGACAGGGAAAGTGTAGAACTGGATCATCTGCTCAGCCCATGGCAGACTGCCATCATGCGTATGATCCAGCATGTAATCTGGATCTGCAACGAACGTGGCATGAAGGTCAGCGTCTGCGGAGAGGCAGGCGGCGAACCGGAATATCTGAAATACCTGATCCGAAATGGGCTGCGCAGCGTCAGCGTCAGCAGATCCAGAGTGGATATGATGAGACTGGTCATATCAGAGGCAGTGGTGGAGTAAAAATACCGGGATAGAGTAAAAGAGTTATGAAGATTCTTTTACTCTATTT
>QUMM01000035.1 GCA_003435055.1 Lachnospiraceae bacterium OF09-6 | reverse complement strand
CAGACAAATATCTACAATGAGTATTTTTTATTTCTTGTCCATCTTATTTCTCTTTAGTGATTATTGATCAATAAATTGGGCTTCGTCCCCCAAGTTTTATATTTCTTATGGTTTTCTTCAGCAACTTCATATCAACTGTTTTTTAAAATAGCTATATAAATCAGTGTCATTATTTCCAATAATAAATTCAATATCCTGATCTGGAAACTGCTCATGGATATAAGGAGCAATATTTTTCATTAAACGATTTTCCCACAGATACACGGTAAGGTGATTGTCTTTTTTAGATTGTCCACATCCAACCAAAATACCAGTTACTAAAAGCACACCAGACACCAATGCGGCCAGATAACATTTTGTTTTTTGCATACGTCAAATTCCTTATTCTTTCGATTAAAACACATTTCAATATTTTCGTTTTACAAGCCCTTTAGCTTTGTGTCACAGATTTTCATCTGCTTTGTCTGTAATTTTTTTTATTATAGCATTTTATTTTTTCACGTCTATATTTTTCACGTTAATGTAAAAAAATTTTTATTTTTCTTTTCCCCCATATCCTCGTACAGACATTAAAGATATCTGTAGGCTCTCTATATCTTAAAAAAATGATAGCGGAACAATATGTTACTGTGATACAATAAAATATTCGGAATATTTGGAAGAGAATGAAGAGAGGATATGAGTGAACGACATGAAGAAAACAAAAGAAGGAGTTAATTTGAAGAAAAAGAAATTCCTTAGACTGAAGAATACCGGTAGTATCCTTGTGCTTATGGGGCTTTTGATAATTTTTGTAATAGCACTGTACACATTTATCCTGCAAAGTTCTTACACTAAGACCGCCCTTGAAACAGAAATTGCGCGTGATACAGCGAGTGCAGATGCAGTACATAAGCTTGTGAATGGAAAAATCGGAAAAGAAGATTTTGCTCAAATCAAAGATCAATCTGATGAAAAGAAGCAATTATATAAGGATATTTCTTCATATTTCAATGAAATCAGAACACTGAATTCTACTCGATATATTTACACCGCTACAAAAAATGAAGAAGGAAAACTCGTTTATGTGGTAGACGGTTTGGATTCGGATGCGGATGATGTAAGACACCCTGGAGATTATATTGAGGAAGAAATGGTTCCGTATATTGATAGGGCTATTTCTGGGGAGAATGTGTACTCTCAGGATATCATTGATACAACATGGGGTCCGATTTTTACGGCTTGCTATCCTGTAAGCGCAAATCATGATGGGACAGGAGAAATCATTGGCGTATTTTGCATTGAAATGGATATGCAATCAGCTTATGGAATGGTTGAAGAGACGAATCATATTTCCATCATCTGCGGTTTAGTCGCAGGAGCTGTATTGCTTTTAATTTGTCTATATACCTATTATGTTTACCAGAAAAGCAAGGCAGAAGAGCAAAAACAAAAACAATTATTAATGACCGCCGCTGAGGAAGCAAATGCTGCCAACAAAGCAAAATCTGCGTTTTTGCTTAGTATTAGCCATGACATCAGAACGCCGATGAATGCCATTATTGGATTTACAAACATTGCGCTTCACCAGAACACGGTTTCAGATATTCATGATAGCTTGGAGAAAGTTCAAAAAAGTTCGAATCATCTTCTCTCTTTGTTGAATGACGTTCTGGATTTTACTCGCATTGAAAGTGGAAAAGTTACTATTTCGCCCGAGCCAGTGGACATTACTCAATTGACAGATAACGTCCAGGCGATTATGAATGGACTTCTTTATAACCGAGATCTTAAGTTTGAAGTACATCGAGAAAGACCAAAGAACCCATATGTCCTTGCGGATGTTACGCGTATTCGAGAAGTCCTGGTGAATCTTCTTGGCAATGCTGTGAAATTCACAAAGGACGGTGGAAAGATTACTTTGGATATCAGCAGTTACCCCGGAACGGATGAGAAACATATCATAATTCGTTATGTTGTTCAAGATAATGGTATTGGCATGAGCGAAGAGTTCCAGAAAAAATTATTCGATCCGTTTTCACAAGAAGATGATGCTAATGCCAGAACTCAATATAAGGGAACCGGTCTTGGCATGGCCATCACAAAAAAACATATAGATATGATGGGCGGTTCAATTGCTGTTGAGAGCAAAAAAGGTGTAGGTACTACATTCACTGTGGAGATTCCACTGGAGTTGACAGAACAAGTTATTCAATCAAAACAAAAACAACCTCTACATAGAGATTTGACAGGTGTTCATGTTCTTATGGCAGAGGATAATGAGCTAAATGCTGAACTTGCTACGATAATGCTAGAAGATGCCGGTATGACCGTAACACGCGCATCAGATGGAAAAGAAGTCGTGAATTTGTTTAAAAATCATCCACGAGACACATACGATCTTATTTTGATGGATATTATGATGCCAAACATGGATGGACACCAAGCAGCAAAAGCCATTCGAGCCTTGGGTATAGAGCGATCCGATGCAATTACGATTCCAATTATAGCTTTGTCTGCAAATGCTTTTATAGATGATATTCAGGAATCCCTGGATTCAGGCATGAATGACCATATTTCCAAGCCGATTAACATGGAGGAATTAACTAATACAATCGCTAAATACATTAAACGTGACACATGTTTGGCAAAGGAACTGAAGCAGAAACAAAATGACGGATAAATGCCGGAGCACCAGGAAAATCGCATCGTTATCAGTTATATTTCTATAAAAATGAGACAACGAAAAAAGAAATTGATGTAATCTCCTATTGAGGTCAAGAGTGGAAATACACGTACAAATTCACTAAAGTCGATCATGAAAAATAATAAAAATATACGCTATGGATATAAGTTCATAGATGGAAATATAGGAACCAGCGAAGAGGGAATAATTACATTACCGCTCTATATGATCGCTTTCCTTGCGTAATCTTGCTCTTCTTTTCTTAACATGAAGCTTCTGGTATTCCTTCTCTATATTTTCATTATATGGCAGTGTATCTTGATTTGATTTCCATAGTCAGCATAATGGTGCATGTTTTACAGTAGCAAGAAATTATTTTTTGAAAATTTTGTATTTTTCTGAAATTTAGTACGGAAAAGAGCATATGGCTTTTCTCCCAATGAGGTGGGGAATTGAAACATCTTTTAGAGATTTAAAATATACTATAGGATTACTTCATTTTCATTCGAAAAAGGTGGACTATATGCTCCAAGAAATTTTTGCAGGGCTATAATGTATAACTTTTCTGAATTGATTACCTCGCACGTAGTCATAGAAAAGGGTTCCAGAAAATATGAATATAAAGCCAACTTTTCTGTTGCTGTACATATATGCCGTGATTTCCTGGATTCTCCCGGCGCTCACTTCTGTAATTAGCGAATATATCGGCGGATAAATCAATTGGGACGTATAAAAGTGGCTTTGAAAGCCACTTTTATACGTCCCCGATAGCTATGCTTCCAGTAAAATGATGCGGGATACGCCCTCGCCCTGTGGCTGCTCTGACCACCGGACACCACAGGCCCAGTCTGACACATCCAGACCGATCTGCATCAGTTCATCACCATAAGCACTATATGGTCTGTCACTGATATGATACTGCATATCTTCTGACAACCCTTCCAGTTTTACTCTCTGATATCCCACATTGACAGGCTGATGAAGCCGGAAATATGCCAGTAATGCCTGCTTTTTATCCTGGGATACTACCATCCATGCCGCATCCTGTACCTGATCTGTATTCTTCCGGAATGGACTCTTTAACCGATAAAATATACCATTATGAATCAGCTGTCGATATTTTTTCATAAACCGAATCTGTTCTTTTACTTCATTCTGTTCTTCTGAATTTAGGGTATTCAGATCCAGTTCATATCCAAAGGTTCCAAAATACGCCACATCTCCACGCATCTTCAGCGGCAGACTGCGGAAGGTCTGATGATTGGGGCACGCTGATACATGACTTCCGATAGAACTTAACGGATAGACATAGGAACTACCATACTGAATGAATACCCGCTGGGATGCATCAGTATCATCTGATGCCCACGCCTGCGGTGCATAATACAGCATTCCAGGATCAAAACGTCCGCCGCCGCTGGCACAGGATTCAAACAGAACCTGCGGAAACTTCTGAATCAACCGTTCATACAGTCGGTAAATCCCCCGAATCTGTCTGTGATAAATGGTTCCCTGCTGCAGAGGATCGGTTCCTCTGGAATACAGATCGGAAATACTGCGGTTCATATCCCACTTCACATAGGAGATCGGACCGGATGAAAGAATGGCTTCCATCTTATCTCCGATGTAATCCACCACTTCTTCTTTGGAAAAATCCAGTACATACTGATGTCTGCCGCTGCAAATATGGCGGTCAGGGCTTCCAAGAATCCAGTCAGGATGCTCTCGAAACAGATCACTGTCTCGGCTGGCCATCTCCGGCTCAAACCACAGTCCAAACAGCATTCCCATATCCTGAATCTTCTGTGCCACCCCTGCTATGCCAGAAGGCAGCTTGTCTAGATTTACATCCCAGTCTCCCAGCGAACTGGTATCGTCGTTCCTCTTGCCAAACCATCCATCATCCAAAACAAACAGTTCAATTCCCAGTTCCCTGGCTTTTTCTGCAATGGACAGGATCTTTTCTTCATCAAAATCCATGTAAGTGGCTTCCCAGTTATTAATCAGAATTGGGCGCTCACGATCTCTCCAGTACCCTCTGGCAAGCCTTTTCCGGTAAAGTGTGTGATATGTCTGACTCATTCCGTTCAGTCCCTGATCTGACCAGACTAATATGGCTTCCGGTGTCTGAAATCCTTCCCCCGGTGCCAGTGGCCAAGAAAAACCTGTTGGATGAATCCCCATCATCACCCTTGTGGTTCCCATGGTATCGACCTCTGTCTGTCCCAGGAAATTGCCACTGTATACCAGGCTGAATCCGTAGACTTCGCCCTTCTTTTCTCCCGCATCCAGGCGTTTTAATGCAAGGAACGGATTGAACTGGTGGCTGCTGTGTCCTCTCAGGCTGTGAATATCCTGTATTCCCTGATGCAGCGGCTGTATCTGTGGATGCCGTTCTCTTAAGGATGCTCCTGACAGATAAAACATTTCATAATCGCAGTCTGGGAAATCCACACTGACACTCATGGCTTTTTCCAGATTCACACTCTGTTCCCCTTCATTCTGAATCCATGCATTCCGGGCAATCACCGGGAACTCTCTGAAAATCGTATAGGAAAGCACCAGTTTCAGGCCTTTTACCGTATCCTTCAGTACAACCTTCAGAGTCTCTGCCTCCTGATCCTCTTCCACATAAACCGCAGGAAGTCCGTCAAGCTTCGGTTTGCCCTGCTGCACTTCCACATGATCGTAAAGGAACTCTGTCACACGGCTTCCATCTGCACACCGGATCTCTACTGCCGGGTAACGCATATCTCCGGTTCCAAACCCAGGATATTCCTGCTTCAGATGTTCCATGGAAAAGGTTGTCTCTCCGTCAAATACACATGGTGCCATATCCCGATGTCCCAGTTCCACAAGATGATCATATTCTGTGCAGTCATGAAGTCTTCTCCCGAAATAGATCTGACCAAGCTGCCCGTTTCGCAGCACTTTCATGATATAGCTGATGTTCTGATTTTGAAGATGAAAAATTCCCTCTTTTTCATTGATTAAAATACTCATCCTGTTAAGACTCCTTTTCCATTTTCCAGATTACGCCCTCATATGGACGAAGCATATCCACACTGTGACCGGATGGATAATTTCCGAGTACCTGTTTCCAATAAGCTTTTCCCTGTGCTTCTGTCTGCTGTCTCAGCTTCAGCGTATCTGTAGACTGTTCTTTTTCACTGAAATTACAGAGAATCAGATATGTCTCTTCTCCCATTGTCCGAAAATACGCCAGTAGCTGCTTATGTTCTTTCCCAATCATCCGGTAGCTGCCCCATAAAATTGCCGGTGCAGACTTTCGAAATGCCAACAGTTGCTGATAAAAAGTAAAGACAGAATCTGTACGCCCGGTCTGTTCCTCTGCATTCAGATACGTATAGTTCGGATTTACTGGAAACCACGGTGTGCCATGGGTAAATCCGGCATTTTCTTCTGTATTCCACTGCATTGGTGTCCTGGAATTGTCCCTTCCGGCACAGTTCACATACTTCAGCATCTCTTCCGGTGAGACCTCCCCTGCATTCACATAAAATTGATAAGCATTTTTGCTCTCCACATCCTGTAATTCATCAATGGAGAAAGCATGGTAATTGGTCATCCCCAGTTCCTGTCCCTGGTAGATATATGGGGTTCCTTTCATCATATACAGTGCAATCGACAGCATCTTTGCAGACAGTTCCCTGTATTCTTCTCTGTCGTCTGCAAATGTGGATACCGATCTTGCATAGTCATGATTCTCCACAAACAGACTGTTCCACGCCTTTCCTTCCAGATCTGTCTGCCAGCGATCCAGAATCTCTTTTACCCTGAGAAAATCCGGTTTCCGGTCTGTCCATTTTCCCAGAGGGCCCTTTGCCTGCTCCACATGTTCAAACTGAAACATCATGTTCAATTCCTTTCTGTCAAATCCGGCATAGAGGCAGGCTTCTCTGGTATCCACACCAACACCTTCTCCTACCGTCATCCAATCAAAGTTCTGAATCACTTCCCGGTTCATCTCCTGCAGGAACTCATGTACTCTCGGACCGTTTATATACATGGAAGATCCATCACCGAACTGTTCATGCTCTCCCACCGTTCCATCTGCATAAGACTGATCCTTGGAGATCATAGAAATGACGTCCATACGAAAACCATCGATTCCTTTCTTTCCCCACCAGTTCATCATTTTGTATACATCCCTGCGAACAGCTTCGTTTTCCCAGTTCAAATCTGGCTGTTTCACTGTATAGATGTGCAGGTAATATTGTCCTCTTTTTTCATCATAAGTCCAGGCACTTCCCTGAAAACGTGATTTCCAGTTATTTGGTCTGTCCTTCCAGATATAATAGTCATCATAAGATGTTGCTTCTGCCGAACTGCTCTTCCGGAACCACGGATGTTCATCTGATGTATGATTCACAACCAGGTCCATAATCAGCTTCATGCCATGCTCATGTACCTCCTGCAACAACCGGTCAAAGTCTTCCATCGTTCCAAAATCAGGATGAATATCCTGATAATCACTGATATCGTATCCATTGTCCGCATTTGGGGACTTGTAAACCGGACACAGCCAGATCACGTCCACACCCAGATTTTTCAGATAATCCAAATGCATCCGGATCCCATTGATATCACCGATTCCGTCTCCGTTACTGTCCTGAAAGCTCCTTGGATATATCTGGTACACTACTGCATCTTTCCACCATTCCTGTTTCATCTTTTCTCCTTCCCGCATTTGAAGCCCCCTTCTTCTTATGCCTTTTTCTTTTCAGACAAGGATAGCAGAGGGTGTTCCTCTGCTATCTGTTATTTATTCTCTATGCCTGATGTAAACGATAGGTCTTAATCTCATATGGTTTGATGCTGTCTTCCAGTACTCCATTCTCAAATGACACTTTAGCCAGCGGACGTTCCATCAAATCACATTCGATTACTTCTGAGACTGGCAGATTCACTGCAATGTGGATCTTCGATCTCTTATTTTTATTCTCGTAGATACGGAGAATATATCCGTCACCATCCTCGGCACGTTTGATGGTCTCGAAGAAACAGTGATCCTCTGCTATGGCTATCATGGAACTCTCTGTGCGGATATCTGCCCCTTCCACCATACTGGTATGCAGCGGTATGTTCAGATCATATGCCATCTCTATGGTTCTTGCATCCTGCCATCTTTCTGCATGCGGATAGATCGCATATGTGAATTCATGATGACCGATATCTGCATTTTCATTTGGATACACGCCAGACTTGATCAGGGTCAGACCCATCTCGCCGTCCCGCACACTGTGTCCGTACTTGCAGTCATTTAACAGACTGATTCCCAGTCCCTGCTCTGAAAGATCTGACCATTTATGGGCACATACCTCAAATTTGGCAGTATCCCAGCTCTGGTTGTGCGTCGTCTCACGTTCCACATTACCAAACTGGATCTCATAGGATGCCTTCGTACTGTTCACATCTACCGGGAACAGTGTCCGAAGCAGTACATGATGATCCTGCCAGTCTGCGGATGTTTTAAAGTCGATACGCGGCAATTCCGGATACAAAATCACATCCTGATCGACAGTGGAATCTGCAAACCTTCTGCGGATCCGCACTACGGTCCGCACCGGTCCTGCTTCCATCAGTTCCGGTGCAGATACTTCATCTGCCTCATAGGGTTTCTTCTTATAAAACATATCCAGATCCCAGTTATCCCAGTTCATTGGACGGTCTTCGTAAGTCACAAGCCGGTTGCCTGTGGTTCCTTCTTTGATAAATTCATGTTCTGTTTCTTTTTCTACCAGTGAGGTGATCCTCATCTGATCATCAAACTGCACACGGTAATATGCATTTTCAAAACTACCGTCCCAGATCTTCTTCTGTTCTGCGTCCGGTTCTCCCATCACCGGTACAAAAGACTTGTATCCTACTGACGGTATTGCCTGTGCGAAGAACAGCAGATCTCCATTGGCGGCATACTGAACCGGAGACAGATTGCCTTCTGCATCCACCATGGCTGTGACATGCCGGTTCCAGCCTTTCACTTTTTCTGCATCTATGCACACCACATCGTCTCTGTCGTATCCCTGTGTGTTATACACAAAAATCGTCGTTTCTTCCCCATTTTGTGTATCTTCTCCATGAATCTTTTCTGCGATGCCATCCATAAGCTGACTCAGTGCACACATACCGTCCTGTCGGATCTGCGCGTATTCCACATCTGTCTGGTCATATACCGATTCAATGGCACTTCCAGGAATAATATCATGGAAATGATTCAGTAAAATGATATCCCATCCAGATTTCAGAATTTCTGCCGGATATTCCTGCCCGTATGCTTCTCCCATAACCCCCAGCGTCTCAAGCTGTTCATAGAGGATCTCACTCTTACGGTTGTTACGTTTGTTCTTTCCCATGGAGGTCAGTGTCCCCCGATGGTATTCAAAGTACAGCTCTCCGTTCCATTCCGGCATATCCGGTCTGGATGCAATCTCTTCATGTATCCGGTCAAAAAATACACGCTCCGGTTCCTGCACCAGCCTTGGAATCCCTGGCATGCCGTATTTCAGACGTTCTGCCTCTTCCAGCATCTCTCTGGTCGGACCACCGCCGCCGTCCCCGAATCCAAACAGCATCAGTGTATTTTCTGTCAGGTCACGGTTCTGGAAACGCTTGAACGTCCCCAGTGTCATATTTGGATTCACAATACCGGTGTATGTGGTGGTATTTCTGGTGTCGGTAAAGGAAATATTCAGTCCAAGGGTCTTATCAAAGTCACAGGTCGTCGGCATGAAAACAAAGACATCACTGCCATCGATTCCCTTCCAGATAAAGGTATCATTTGGAAGCTGATTAAACTGATTCCATGCGATCTTAGTCGTCAGAAAATATGGTACACCACTTTTTTTCAGGATCTGCGGAATGGCTGCAGAATATCCGAATACATCAGGCAGCCAAAGGCATCTGCTCGGAATGTCAAATTCTTCCATGAAGAACTGTTCACCCTTCATCACCTGTCTGACCAGAGATTCTCCTGCCGGGAGGTTACAGTCAGACTCCAGCCACATGGCTCCGTCTGTCTCCCATCGTCCTTCCCGGATCTTTTCTCTGATCTTCTCATATAATTCCGGCTCCTGTTCCTTTACAAACTGGTACAGAATCGGCTGACTGGACATGAAACGGTAATTCGGATACTGATCCATCAGTTCCAGCACCGTGGAGAAACTGCGTACTGCTTTTTCTCTTGTCACACCAACTGTCCACAGCCATGCAATATCAATATGCGTATGACCGATGGCACTGACTACCGGTGCATTTTCATCTACTTTTGTATAAAATTCTTCTTTCAGAATGTCTCGCATCCTGTGAAGAGAAGCGTAATATCTTTCCGTATATGGCTGGCGCAGGTCAAGAATATCTGCCGCTGGAGCCAGTCGGGTGAGAATTCTTCTGTAATTCTCATAATCACTGTTTTTTAATAAACGAGCAGTCTGTACCGGAACCAGAAAATCATAATATGCCTGCTCGGTCTCCCAGTCTACGGTAATCAGATCCGTGCGGATAATCAAATCACCCGGCACACTTCCGGTAAATACCAGAAATGCAATATCTATACAGGTGCCTGCCTTTGCCTTTTCTTCCAGCAATACCTGACGATGGTTCACATCAATGCCCTGTACCGGTCTGCCATTCACATAAAAAAGCATCTGTGGATTGGTGGCATCCCACTGTCCTTCTCTTCCGGTGATAAAACGGATTTCCACACGTTTTCCACCCATCTCTTCCGGGATCTGTACCCTGGTACGATACCAGCGATATTCACACAGCTCTGACCACGGTTCGCTGATGCAGCACGGTGTCCACCCTTCTGTATCACAGATGGCACCGTCTTCCTGTTTTCCTTCTTTTCTCAGGTAGTCTGTTACCGGAATCTGACCGGATATCCGCAGCAGATCCAGGTCTGCTGCCAGACGTTCCATTCTCTCTACTTCAAACTGAATACTCATTCGCTGCTCCTTATCCTTTGACGGAACCGGCTGTCAGGCCCTCGATCATATACTTCTGGCAGAAACCAAAAAGGATCATGGTCGGAATCAGTGACATAATTGTACCTGCCGCCATCTCTCCCCATTTAATATCGTATTTCAGGATCAGGGCGTTTAATCCTACCGGTATGGTTTTGTATTTGTCTACATCAATAAACATGACTGCCATGAACAGTTCATTCCAAGAGTTGATAAATGCAAAAATAAAGGTAGATGCCAGACCTGGTTTGATCACCGGGACTACTACGCGGAACAGAGAGGATAAATATCCACATCCGTCAATCCATGCGGCTTCTTCCAGTGAAGTCGGAACTGCATCATAGAATCCTGCCAGTGTTACCACTGAAAAAGGTATCATCATGTTGGTGTATAACAACGCCAGTGTGGTACGTCTGTTCAGCATACCTGCGGAAGCCAGCATCTGGTACAGCGGAGCCAGCATGATGAAGGTCGGGAACATCTGAGTTACCAGGAAAAACATCATCACCAGATTCTTGTGTTTCAGATGAAAACGGCTGATGATGTATGCGGAAAGAACCGCAATCAGTACTGCACAGGTTGCTGCAATTGCTGAAACAAACAGTGAGTTCAGCATATAAGTACCGAAACTTCCTTTCCAGAGCATGGATGCATAGTTTACAAAGGATACCGGATTCGGAAGATATTTTACCGGGAAGGCATAGATCTCACCCTGGGATCCCTTTAAGGATGTAAGCAGCATCCATACAAACGGAAACATGACGATAACCAGAAACAGTGCAAGTACAATAAATTTCAGAACACTGTAAATACTTCTTTTATGTTTTGCTGTCATAATTTAGTTCTCCTCTGTATATTTTGTCACAGCCAGATAGATTCCCGCAAATACAACAAGGAAGAGAATGCAGAGAACTCCGACTGCTGATGCCATACCGTAATCCAGACTCTGTACCAACTGCATCATGTAAGATGTAATGATGTTGGAAGATCCTGCCGGTCCGCCCTGGGTCAGTGAATAAATCAGATCCGGGAAGTTGAAGATCCAGATGACACGAAGAAGTACGGTCAGTAACAAAACAGACTTGATACTTGGCACTGTAATGTGGATGAACTTCTGAAGGGCGCTGGCACCGTCTACAGATGCTGCACCATACAGATCTTCGGATACACCACGAAGTGCCGCAGTAATCATTATTGTAAAGTATGGAATACCATACCAAATATTCGCAATAATACATGCATATAATGCAATGTGTTTGTCAGCAAGCCATCCAACAGGCTGGCTGAGAATGTGAAGTTTATTAACCAGAATGTCGTTGAACACACCCGATGTTCCGTTATACATCCAGCGCCACATAATACCAATGATGAAGCCGGATACTGCCCATGGGAAAAAGATCAGTCCCTGGTAGATATTGGAACCTTTGAATTTCTTCTTGAGCAAAAGTGCCATTGCAAAACCGATGGTAAACTGGAAAAACAGAGAAATCACAACCCATTTTACTGTGTTCATAACCGTAAGTGGGAAAGAGTTCGCAATACTTGGTTTTAACAGATTTTTAAAGTTATCAAGACCTATCCACTGTACGTTTTTGAGGTTCATCAGATTATAATTCTGAAATGCCATCATGGAACCACGAACCATAGGATAGTATGTAAATATCAGTGGAAAAATAATGGATGGCAGCAGCATCAGTATGACGAATCTGCGCCTCTTTTTTGCTAGTTTGGATTTACTTTTCATTCGTGTCTCCTTTCAAAGAAACACGCCATCGGCGCCATTATAAGGAACCGATGGCATGTTTTTTATTCTGTTACATCCATTTCTGGTAAAACTTCTTACCAGAGCTGGCCTTCTTCTGCATAAGCAGTTGTCCAGAAGTCATCTAACCACTGAAGCAGTTCATCATCTGTGATCTCGTCAGTCAGGAATTTCTGATACATGGTATCTACTTCTGTCTTATAGGTTGCAAATGCTTCGTACATCTGAGGGTATGCAGCATGGCAATAAGTTTCAGGTTCTGCAGCCATGTCCATATACATGGAGAATGCACCTTCTGAGAAGTATGAATCGCTGTCAGCAGCATCTGTATGGATTGGAATCGTAGAATAATTTTTTGCAAAATATGTATTATTTTCGGAATTGGATAAGTAAAGCAGGAAGTCTGCTGTCTCATCCGGGTGCTCTGTGAAGGATGTCATACCCCAGCCAGCGAAACCGTTCGGGAATACTGCCTGTCCGGAAGGTCCCTTAGGGAATGGGATCAGTGCCCAGGATCCATCTTCCATATCGCTTGTGCAGGTTGCAATAACTTCTGGGTCCTGAATCAGCATAGCGGTAGTTCCGCCGACAAATCCCTGAACCATTTCTGAGAATGCCCATGCGATGGAGTCAGATGGTGATGCTTTCTGATACAGTTCTTTGTAGAAGTTCAGTGCTTCTTTTGCCTCCGGAAGTGTGAAAATAGTTGCTCCATCTCCGTCTTTCAGGAAATATGCAGCATTTGGATCCGCAATTTTATCCATTCCGATCCAGCTCCAATAAATGGTATCTGCATACTGATATCCGCTGGAACCACCACGGAAGGAATATCCGTATCTGTTTGCAGATTCATCTGTCAATGCTTCACCGGATTCCAGAAGTTCTTCCCATGTAGTCGGAAGTTCCAGTCCTTTTTCTTCGAACCAGTCTTTTCGTACATACAGACCTCTCTGATAGAATCCATAAGGGATCATGTATGCGGTATCTTTGTAATAGTGGATAACTTCATCTGCGGACTCGGAAAGTGTATCTTTCTCATCCCATGCATCGATGTAAGACTGCAGATCTGCCAGCCATTCATTGGATGCGTACTGTGTGATCGTTGAGTCACGTACTTCAACGATATCGGCTCCGCTTCCATTCATCAGCATCTGTGTGATCTTGGTGTCAGCATTTTCCAGTGGCGGAGATACGATCTCGATGGTAACATCCGGATGATCAGCCTGATAGTTATCTGCAATTTCGCGAAGAATTGCTGTTCTCTCCGGGCTTGTCAGAGATTCTACCATTGTGATAGTAACCTGATCATCAGCAAGTGCCATGATGGATGACATGCTGCATGCAGCCAGTGTTGCCATTGCAAAAGCAGTGATTTTTTTCTTGTTCATGTGTAATGTCCTCCCTTTTTAAAATAAATATGTAGTTTCAGGTGCTTTGACACCCATTTTGATTACAAGGATTGTTCCCAGTCCGGTTGTAATCAATATATTCGCTCTAAAGCCGATCTCAGATCTGAAATCAGGCTTTCAGTGCCCTCAAGTCCGCAGTGAATTCGTACAATTCTCTGGGATGCTCCCAGTTCCTCGCATGTCTGGTCGTTCAGTCTCATATGTGGCAGAAATACCAGACTCTCGAATCCACCCCAGGAAACACCAATCTTAAATATCTTCAGACTTTCTGCAAATCTTACTGCCTGCTCCAGTGTTCCTTTTAATTCAAAGGATAATAATCCACAGTTACCGGTCTGCTGCTGCTTCATCAGTTCATACTGTGGATGAGAAGGCAGTCCCGGATAATATACTTTTTCTACCATTGGCTGTTCTTCCAGGAACTTCGCTACTTCCATAGCTGTCTTTTGGTGCTGTTCCAGTCTCGTTGCCATGGTACGCAGTCCTCTGATCATCAGCCATGCTTCCATCGGGCCGACGATTCCGCCAAACAATTCTCTGTTATGGAGAAGCTTTGCAAACAGTTCCGGATCCTTTGTCACCAGCATTCCACCGATCACATCACTGTGTCCTCCGATATATTTGGATGTGGTATGCATGACAATATCAGCGCCTATATCCAGTGGCTTCTGATATAACGGTGTACAGTAGGTATTGTCAATATAGACCTTTGCCTGATGTGCATGTGCAATCTCGGATACTTTGCGGATATCCTGCAGGGAAAATACCAGTGATGACGGACTTTCCAGTACAATCAGATCGGTCTTATCTGTAATAACTGCTTCAAATTCAGATACTTCTACGCCTTTTACAAAGGTAGTCTCCACATTCATGTGTTCCCTACAGTACCCGGTCAGCAGATCCTTTAACGGACCGTATGCATTCTTCAGGCAAACCACGTGACTTCCTGCTTTGATGGTGCTGAATACCGCAGTCGATGCTGCCGCCATACCGGATGCCAGGGCCAGTGCCCCGCATCCATGTTCCAGTGCTGCGATCTTGTCTTCCAGTATCCTTACTGTCGGGTTCTGTACTCTGCCATAGCAGTATTTGTGTCTGTCCGTCCGGTCAAAGTCATAATAATCATCCAGTGTCTCAAACACATTCAGTGAGTTCATAAACACCGGCGGCACTATGGCATTGTAATAATGCTCATATTCTTCGCCATAATGTGCAGCAATCAGGCTGTCACTTTTCAGATATTCTTTCTGGTCTGTCATAGTTTCTCCCTTCAACCTGTAAGCTATCATATAGGTTACAGAATTTTAAAAAGCAGATGCAACTCTGCTTTCTTTTCTAGTATTTCTGGCTGATTTCATATTCAACCTCATCCAACAGCTTCTCATTGATGGACTGTGCCTTCTTCACATTCTTTTCCCGGATAGCGAAATATAACTTCTCATGTAAAGGAATACTTTTGAGAAATGGATCTTCCAGATCCAGCGGATACTCCCAGAAGTTAACCATCGTTGTCTCCAGAGATGTGATCAACTGGTACAGTGCGTCATTGTGTGCCAGACGATAGATGGTGTTATGAAACTTGTGATCTACACGGTTCTGCTGCTTTCCCTCATGAAATAACTGCATCAGCAGTCGGGTTGTCTCTCCCAGATCATCCAATTCTTCTTCCGTCGCACGGTGAATTACCAGCCGTACGATCTCTTTCTCCAGAATCCTGCGAACTTCCAGTACATCCAGTACATTCTGCTTCTCCTTCGTGAAATTCAGAAGCGATATCATATTCTGATCTCCGGTGGATGTGACAAATATTCCCTTGCCATTCACTGCTTTCAACACGCCTCTGGTTTCCAGAACCTTCATTGCCTCCCGCAGAGTAGGGCGGCTTACACCGATCATCTCCTGCAGCTTCTGCTGGGACGGTAACTTATCTCCCGACTGAAGCCGATTCTCCTCTATATAGTTTTTAATATACTCTATAACTTCTGTCTGAAGTGATGTTCTCTTGATATTCTTCATATAGGCTCATTTTCTGTAACTTTTTTTATAATTCTATAATATAGACTCAACATTTTTTTGTCAATATAGAATTATATTTTCTTTTACAGGAACCATATGAATGTGCAAAATGTATAGTTTTTATAGACAGTTCTGTCATTTTGTATAACTGTTACGGGGGAAAACAAAAAAAGCAAGGGACTCTTTTAAGCCTCCTTGCTCTTGTGGTTGATTGTAAGTGATCGTTGCCCGAATGTCAATGCATTTTTACATGGAAATCCATCCCAATGCATTTGCTACGGAACTGAACAGTATGATTGCCGCAAAGATCGGGCACAAATACTGTATCATAAAATCGAATACTTTCTTTCTGTGGAAGGTTCCATTTTCCAGCAGCATTTCTTTTTCTACTTTCTGAATTCCCATTACTTTCGATACCAGCAGACAGGTTGCAATTGCTGCAATCGGCATCATCACAGAGTTTGTAAGGAAATCAAAGAAATCCAGGAACTGCATTCCCATGATCTTCACGAAGTCCAGTGGACCGTATCCCAGAGAGGACAGGCTTCCCAGCAGTAACATAATAACTGTCACAATTACAGTTGCTTTTTTTCTGCTCCAGCCAAGTTCATCCTGAAATGTGGATACAGCACTTTCTGTCAGGGCAATGGAACTGGTCACTGCTGCACAGAGTACTAAGAGGAAAAACAGGATTCCCACAAAGGTTCCCATTCCCATGCTGGCGAATACTTTCGGAATCGTGATAAACATCAGTGAAGGACCTGTCTGCAATGTATCCGGATCCCCACCGGACTTTTCCTGGTCATACGTCCCAGCACCGTCTCTGCCACGATCATGGTATATCCAAAGGTCAGCGCCAGTATAATATAAATCAGCAAAAAAATTCCTCCGCCATATTTTGCTGCCAGATACGGGAATCTCCAGATATTCCCCAAGCCTACGGATGCGCCTGCTGCTGAAAGTACGAATCCCGCTGTAATTCACCTTCTGTAAAAATATTTTTTATATGTGTTGTCACTATTATAGGAACACACATCCTTTACCTCGTCTACGATTTTGTTTCTTTCATATGATTTTTCTCCTTTTTTGATAAAAAAGAGAGCGTACAGGTTTTCCCATACGCTCTGACGCTGTGTTGATATTAAGTTTTGTGTGGTATTAGTGTTTCTCCGACAAACTTGAAGTTAGCGATTTCTTTTTCCGGTATTCTCTGTCCCACGGATTTCCTCATGATAGAAATAATCTACGATCACCGGATGCCCCTGTGGGACTCTGCCATAAGGCATTTCATTATCCACGAAGGCACAATCATACTTCTTAGCCATTTTCTCAGCTTTTACTTCAAGTGCTTCAAAGTAGCTGCGGTTATGCTTGTTATAGATCTCGTCGTAAAGTGGTACAAGAGCAGGATATTTTCCGGCGATATAATCCATAATTGTCTTTTTGAAACCGCCTCGAAGATTGAGATTTTCGAGCCAGAACAGATCACACTGATCCTTTACCCGCTCAAAGATTGCTTCAAAATCCGTGATACCGGGGAATACCGGGGATACGAAACAGACTGTACGGATACCTGCTTCATATACCTGCTTCATAGCAGCGATACGGCGCTCAATGCTCGAAGCAGAGTCCATATCGTTCTTGAAATTTTCATCTAGTGTGTTGATCGACCATGAAACGGTTACACGTCCAAGCTTCTTCAGCAGATCAATATCCCGTACCACAAGATCCGACTTTGTGCAGATCAGAATATCTGCGTCACTGCCGATCAGCTGCTCCAGAAGTTTTCTGGTATTCCCGAATTGCTCCTCCTGTGGATTGTAGCCATCTGTCACAGAACCGATGACCACCCGCTGTCCGGCATATTTCTTCGGATTTTTAATTTCCGGCCAATGCTTCACATCAAGGAAAGAGCCCCATTCCTCCTTATGCCCGGTAAAGCGCTTCATAAAAGAAGCATAGCAATACTTGCAGGCATGTGTACAGCCCACATAGGGATTGACCGAGTAACCGCCTACCGGCAGACTAGACTTAGTCATGATGTTCTTTGTTTCCACCTCACGAATGAGGATATTCATGTTCTGAATCTGATCTTTGATACAAATACTCATGACTTCTGCCACTCCTCAAGATTCTTTCTGATGCGGTCGAGGCATTCCTCAAACCGGGTAATTTCTTCCTCTGAAAAACCTTTGTAGTAAATACTGCCCATCTCATCAGATACAGAATCGTACTCGCCCTTTAAGGCATGTGCTTTCTCAGTCAGAAACAGGAGCGTTTTCCTTTTGTCCGTTTCAGACTGAATACGGCTTATCAGCCCTTGATTTTCCATTCTTTCCAGCATCGTAGTAAGAGATGTTATCGCTAATCCGCATTTAGTCGAGAGTGACCTGATTGAGATACCATCCTCCTGCCACAGCACATAAAGAATACGCCCCTGGGCTCCATTAAACGCATCAATATTCTTTTCACTGAGAATCTTCTCGAAAATCCGGTCTCCAAGCTGTTTTATTTTGGTAACAAGAAATCCTCCATTCATTTCCATACAAAAGCTCCTATATAGTAATTTATTAAAAACATACTATATAGGAGCTTTATTGTCAACAGTTTATATGTCTTAATAGGTAAATTCCGTTTTTTTCAATTCTCCAAACTAGAATTGTTCGAGCTTTTCAAATACTAACGTCCTTAATTCTGTTCAATAATTGATTTATAGTAGTTACCAAAGTCAGCAAGTGAATTAACAATTGGAAGCATTTTTGTTCCGAGTTTCGTTAAGCCGTATTCAACTCTCGGTGGCTGCTCATGGTAATCGTGGCGATATGCCAGCCCATCACTCATCATTTGTCTTAAACTATCTGTCAAAACCTTTTGTGAAATACCATCTATACTTCGTTGTAGCTCATTGAATCTCCATGGACGCTCTTTCAAGTTACGCAAAATCAGCAGTTTCCATTTTCCTCCGATAAGAGATACTGCTGTTGCAACTGGGCATTCCGGTAATTCTTCTTTTGCTCGCATAATTCTCACCTCCGAGTCTATTGTAACACATTCATTTTTGGGTGTACAGTTACAAAAAGGTGCGTACTTGTTTTTGTATGTGCCTCACACTATACTAATACCAAGCAACCAGAAACTACAAATTATCTATGGAGGTTATTATGGCAAATTACACAAAAACAACTATTGGAAAGGAAAACCGAATTGAGCTGCATGAAAAGTTGTCTTTAACAGGTGCAGAAATCAGTTTAAACGAACTACCTGCAGGAGCAAATGTCCCATTTGTTCATTCTCATAAAGAAAATGAAGAAATCTATGGAATTCTTTCAGGTAACGGCAAAGCCATAATTGATGGAGAAGAAATTAGCCTTTCAACTGGAGACTGGCTAAAAATCGCACCTGCTGCAAAGCGTCAGTTTTTTGCATCCGATACTTCTGGAATTACTTATATCTGCATTCAGGTAAAAGAAAATTCTCTGGAACATTTTACAGCAGAGGATGCCGTAATCGGCTAATTAAAAGTATTTATTTACAAAAAAGAAATGCACAGTTCACGATAAACTAAGAACTGTGCATTTCTTTTTTTGTTCAATATTACGTTTTCTCAATTTTTCAAACAAGAAGTTATCAGTGATTATCTTTTAGAAAACAGCCAACTACAGCGACGCCAAATCCAAAAACACCTAGGACATATCCCCAATAACTCAATCTTAATTCCTTCTCATATGTACCATTACAATTAGGACAAGAAGCAAAATGATCAGCACGGCTATGAAAGCCAAAACTGCCATGGACTGCGATTGCTTTGGAAATATATATTTAGTTTCTGTCATAACAAAACCCTCTCTATGTTTCCTAGCTGCTTTTCCCATGCATCCAGGAAGGCAATTACAGCCAGTTTTCCAGAACATCATTCAGCTTATTCATATCCAGCGGTTTCGCGATATGTCCATTCATGCCTGTATTTTTGGCCAACTGTACATCTTCTGCAAAAGCATTGGCAGTCATGGCAACAATAGGCAGTTTTCCCTTTTCACCCGGAAGGCTCCTGATTGCTGCAGTTGCCTCATAACCATTCATGACAGGCATTTGGATATCCATAAAACAAGATCATACAATCCTTCCGGAGAAGTTTCCACTTTTTCAACTGCGATTTTCCCATTTTCTGCTATTTCCACTTCTGCCCCTGTCATCTGCAAAATTTCAACACCAATTTCTCTGTTCAACTCATTATCCTCAACCAGCAGAATCCTTTTTCCTGTATAATCTGCTTCTGACAGTTTCTCCAGATAATTTCTCGCTGTATTTTCTTTTCTGCCTGAAGTAAACTGCCGCAGTGTTGCCGTCAGCCGGGAACGGAACAGCGGTTTTGCAATAAAAGCATCTACACCTGCAGCCTTTGCTTCTTCTTCAATTTCGCTGAATTCATAGGATGTCAATACAATGATGGTGATCTCTTTTCCTATCCGTTTCCGGATCTGTCTGGCAGTCTCTATACCATCCATATCCGGCATCTTCCAGTCTAAAATAACAGCAAAGTAATCATCTTTCAACTCATGCCGTGCATAACAGCGCTCAACCGCTTCCCTGCCAGAGAGAACCCATTCACCCATAATACCGATTTCCTTCAGTGTGGCAACTGTACTTTCACAGCATGTCTTATCATCATCCACTACCAGAACCGGCAGACTCATCAGATTTTCATCTTGTTCTTTTTCTTTTTCCTGAAGTTCCAGATAAATTGTTACCGTAATTCTGGTTCCCTTATGTAAGGTACTGTCCACTTTAATATTACCATTCATCAGGTTCACAATATTTCTGCTGATTGCCATTCCAAGACCGGTTCCCTGAACTCTGGTTGTCCGGTGGTCATCTGCACGGCTGAAAGGATCAAACATGATTTTCTGGAATTCCGGTGACATACCGATTCCATTATCCTCAATCGTAAATTCATAGCATCCAAGTTCTGAAAATCCATTGGGTTTTTCCTCTATCGAAAAAGTAATATTTCCACCATCCGGTGTATACTTGATCGCATTACTCATCAGATTCACAAATACCTGCTGAATCCTCAAGCTGTCACCACAGACAGCCTCATGTTCAATATGATTGATGTGTATATCAAAATTATGTTTATGTTCATCAAGCACCGGTTTCGTAAGTGTAATAAGATTATCTACCAGCTCTGACAGATTGAAATCTTCCTGTGCCAGTGTCATTTTTCCACTTTCAATACGTGCCATATCCAGCACTTCATTGATCAGTCCCAGCAGATGACGACTTGATTCTGTGATCTTGCCAAGACACTCAATCACTCTGTCCTGACTCTCAATATTTGCTCCTGCGATTGCCGTCAGACCGACAATGGCATTCATCGGTGTGCGAATATCATGGGACATATTGGAAAGAAATTCTGTCTTCGCACAATTTGCATTTTCTGCTGACCGGTAAGCCTCTTTCAGTGCCTGACGGGATTCAATCTCTGCTTTCTTCTCCTGTGTCACATCCATGGATGCCAGCAATACCTTTTCCAGCTTTCCATTCTTCCATTCCAAGGGAATATAAGAAGCGATTTTATAAGTCTTTTCATCCAGGCTGCAATACTCAAACTTATAAATATCATTTTCACTTTTCAGTTTTTTCCGAATATTATCCGGGGCTATCAGGATATCTATAGCTTCCAATGGTTCCAGTGTCTTATATTTTTCAAGAACCTGCATCTGAAAATCATGATAAAATCCCAGAGGTTTATATATCATCTGTCCATTCAGATTGTAGAATTCATATCTGTCATTTTCCAGATCACAGACAACAAAGCGGTCAACCAGACGCACTATGCTCTGAATCAGCTGCTCCATGGAAGCATTATCCGCTGCCATCTGCAGATGCCGTGCGCTCTCTACCTTTGCCTCTGTGATATCACGCAGAAAGATCATGGCATATTCTGAATCCTCTATTTCGCCACGTATGACCACATTGCGGACCCATCGTTCTTCTCCATTCAGAGTGATACGGCACTCTAAAGCCAATTCGGTTTCCAGGCCTTTCAGCTTTTCCGCAATATAACCACGGTCATAAAAAGAGGCTACCGCCTTCTTATCTGTCTCCACAACATAGGAATCCACAAAATGCCGAACCAGTTCATCCCACGTATGGCTCTGTTCAAAGACTGTCATCAGGGACGGTTCAACCTTAAAGGTATCAAAAGTATTCGCTTCCAGATTCACATAATACTCGCACAAATCTGCTTTCGTAAAAGCCCGGTGGAAAGCAGCAGATTTTTGTGCCTGCATGGTTTCTTTTTTCTCCCCATCAATGTTAATAAAAATCCCGGCAATCCTGCTGGCAGAACCATCCAGACGACGTATTACTTCTGCCGATGCCCGAAACCACTGGTATTGATTATCCTTCATTCTCATACGATACTCTACATGGTATTTTATCTGGTTCGTCTTATCCTTAATTGCCGCCTGAAGCTGCACCATTACTCTTTCTTTATCCTGTGGATGCAGAAGATCTGACCAGGATTCCAGTTTATTCGGAAAGTCCAGAGTGTCATGATAGCCAAGCATTTTTCGGAATTCATGACTCCAGTTTGCATTCACAATCTCACTGTTTTCGTCACAGTCAAAATACCAGAAGCCGGAATAGATAGCCTCATTGAGTAGTGTCAAATTTACATGATCCCAGTTGACCTGTACGGACATAACCCAGATCTGTCTGCCCGCCTCATCTGTCGCATCCTCTTTACAAAGCCGTACATTTTTCACTGTACCGTCTGCTGCAAGGATCTGTGCTTCCCCTGTTCCGTGAAGCTGCAAAAAACGGTCTCGCTCCAGTATATCTTCCTCATCATAAAAGAAGTTTCTCAATGAGCCTTTTGTCTGTTCCATGAAAGTATCGAATGTATATCCTGTACTATGCAACAGCAGATTATCCACAGACAAAATAGACAGGTTTTGGTCATAAGATCCTGTCATTATACCTACCCCGCCATTATTTTCCAGTGTTTTCTGTACGGCCTGTGACATGGCCTGTGTCTGCCCCGTTACAGTCTCACCTAAGGAATATATTTTGTCTTCATAATTTTTCATTTTATAAAAATCCTCTCTCCGTCTTATGCCTTCTTCATCTTGCTTTTATCTGTATACAGAAAACCTGTCCCTGCTAGTTTTGTTACCCATTTTTGCATACAAAAAGGACACCTGCCAAAATCTGCCAGTGTCCCTACTATATTTCTTTAAAATCACACATCTATATAGTATAAAAGGTATCGGAATCTCTTCTGTTCAAACATCTTTTCCATATATTATGATGATATGGAAACAGTGGCAACCGGCTGACATGGTCAAGCTTTCTGACTTTAGTCCCTTCTGGCTTTGCGCCCCTGCCTTTCAACAAGTTTGCCTTTAAAATAATTTTCATTTTTTCAAAAAAAAACATACCATGTGTTTTTCCTCACGTCAATAATCTTTTTAAAAAATCCACACATATTTTACTTCTATTTTTGCGGATATTCGATCTGTGCCAGGCACAGCTGTACCCCCGCCGCCTTTGCTTCCTCTGCCAGGTTTCCAGATCAGCAAAGAATTTTGGAAGCTCCCATCCATGTACTTCTAATAAAGTTTTGTTATATGTAATGCCTATACAGCTATAGACTGACGGAAGCATGTAAATGGCACCATCATCTGAGACATTCTGCAGCCTCTTCTTCCTGTCCTGCACATATACCCAACAGGCAATACTACTTGCCTGAGAGATAATTCCTGTTATGATTTTAACTCCATATAATTACCGGAATCAGACAAAGCCGAAAAAAAGAAAGATGATTAGGAACCGTAATAATTCTATTCAAATTTTCTTCCTGATTCACTTCCCTCTGCATGTACGGTCACCTCACTTTCCTTTTTTTTAGACATAAACCAATAAAATATAACACAAAATGCTAAAGCAAACCCAACACCAAAAACATTTTGAATCACTCTAAGACTAACCGCTCCTTGTAGTCCATAAGTCTCTGCAGCAATGGCTAAAGCACCAAATGTGTTAAATACTGCCTGCCAGCCATATTGTGCTGAAAATCCTACACCGATTCCACCAAGAATTCCTATATATGCATAGATTGATGAAGGAAGCAGAAAATATAATACTGTAAAACATATAACACCTGCAATATTTCCGACAATCCTTTTACGGACTCTGTAGTGCATATCTTCCATAAACGGCAAAATCGTGGACATGGCCGCAATACCAGCCACATTGCACGTGGCATATTACAAAGTTCTGCAATGCAAAGGACAATCGGTACGCATAAAATCTGACATATCTGCCATTTTGTTCTGGAAGAAGTGATATCAAATTCTTGTATCAGATCTTTCAGATTTCTTTTATAAGTTCTGTTTTTATGATTTCGATAAAATACGAAGCAGGTAAGTGCTGCACCTAAAGCCATTCCGACTAATCGCATCTGATAGCTTTTTCCCGTAACATCATAACCATATAGCAGCAGATACCCAAGAACCAATGTAGATTGATTAAACATGAATGGATTATGGCATCCGAACAGAATCAACACAGCCAGTGCCGCAATATTTAACAGCATTCCCAATACCGGTGAAAACTGATTTGCTAAATGCGGACATACAGTCATAATTACAAAGAACAAAGCCAAAAGCATCGTAGATTGTCCGGTGTGGATCCCCAGATCCGCATTTCTAAACACCATGAGACATAATAAGACTACTACACCTACAATGCTGTTCTCATTTCCAAATAGGATGCTGAAAATACTAACAAAGAAAAAACAAAATGCCATTGTAACAGCTATCTTCACCAGATATACCCACATATGATATAATTTTTCTTTTAGTGTTTCACTCTTTTTCAACAGGTTTTTAGAACCTGCCTGATTTAACTGCAACTCCTGATAAAATGTCATATAAATCCTCCCATCTTCTAATTTATCTTAAAACTATATAATCTCATCTTTCTGCTTTGGCAGCTCTATAACAAACCTGCATCCACCATATTCACGGTTTTCTGCTTTGATTGTTCCTCCGGCACTATCTACAATCCGTTTTACAAGTGCAAGACCTAGGCCATTTCCTTCTGCTTTATGAGATCCATCTACCTGATAGAACTTGTCAAATATTCTGGATTTTACATCATCCTCTATTCCTGGTCCTTCATCTTCCAGAATGAACTTAACAGAATCCTGTTCTTGTTTCAGAAACATCGTAATTGTCCCCTTTGAAGGACTGAACTTAATCGCATTATCCAAAAGATTTATCCAGATATGCATAAAAAGTCCTTCATTCCCAGTATATTTAACTTCCTCCAATTCTACCTGAAAACCAATTTCTTTTTCTGTCCATTTTGTTTCCAATGAAAGAAATGCCTGACGGATCTGTTCATCCAGACGATATTCTGTTTTTTTCATTGGTATATTCTGATTCTCTAACTTGGATAACAGCAAAATATTACCAACCAATCCGGAAAGTCTTTGGGTGTTAAATAAGATTTTTTCTACATATTCCTCTTGATCCGGAGACAGTTCTTCTCCCTGAAGCAGCATTGTATATCCTTCAATGGCATTAATCGGGGTCTTAAACTCATGAGAAACATTAGATACAAAATCCATCTGCAGCACCTCTGTTGCACGAAGTTCTTTTGTCATAACGTTAAAACTTTGATAAGATTCTCCAACTTCTGCTATACGGCTGTTCGTTTCCAAATGCTGTTCAAAATCTCCCTGAGAAACTTCCTTCATTGCTTTACTAAGTCTGGTAATTGGTTCCAGTAACTTTGCATTGATAAAGGAAGTGATCAGCCCTGCAATCAATGTATTGAAAATCAAAAGCCAGCCAAGCACAGGTATGCCGCCCGGCAGATTAAAAAAATGATTCAAAAAAGCAAATAATAAAGCAGATATGACTGTTGAAAATACAAGTGCCAGCCAGATTGCACCAGTCAGACAGGATCGGATCCGCAATCCTTTTTTTTTCTTTTGTTCCATTATTTTTTCACCACCTTGTATCCAATTCCACGCATTGTTACGATTTCAAAATCCGGGTTATCTTTAAAACGCTCTCTGATTCTTCCTATATGTACCTCTATTGTATGTGGGTCTGCCTCCGTCTCGTATCCCCATACTTCATCCATCAACTGTTGTTTTGTAAATGTTCTGCCTGGCGAAGCTGCAAGCTTATATAAAAGCAGGAATTGTTTTTTAGGTAAAACAAGACTTTCCTTATCAGTTGTAACCGTCATTGCATCATAATCAAACTCTGTTGAACCGATCACAATTTTGTGTTCATTCAATATCTGTGCACGGCGAAGCAGTGCTCCGACTCTTAAAACCATTTCATTCACATTTACCGGTTTTACCATATAATCATCACTTCCCGAAAAAAATCCCTGACGCATATCATCAAAGGAACCTTTCGCAGTGATCATAAGCACTGGTATCTGATATCCTGCTGAACGAAGTTCTGACACCAGTTCATAGCCATCCATAACCGGCATCATAATATCAGAAATGATCAGATCAATATGTTCCTTATCCAATACTTCTAATGCCTGTGCTCCATCCGATGCACTTTTGACTTGATATCCATTCTTCTCAAGCACTTTTTGGAATAGCTGGCTTAATTCTTTATCATCTTCTACAATCAATATTTGAAACACGTTTTCCTTCCTCCTTATTAAAACAGATACCTTGCCCATCCAAGCAGATGCTGTACCAAAAATATTTTTCTCTGACGTTTCTTTGTTAATTCGATTGGCTCTACATGATATGGATCATTATAAGTTCCGCCTTCTAATATCTGGCGGGACACTTTTTCATATTCCATCATGCCCTCTTCCAACTGTTTATTAATATCTTTACTGCGTATTACAAGCATCAGTTCCGTATCCAGATATGCACTTCTCATGTCCATATTAAAGGAACCGATTACAGACAGATCATCGTCAATCAGAATACTTTTTCCGTGGTATGAATAACCGCCTTCATATTCCCAGATATTAATTCCTGTACTTAAGATTCTATTTCTGTTTTTCGCATAATCGGCAGACCCAAATGGATTCCCATTATTCGCAACTGAATTTGTCATGATAGAAAAATCTGAAACGTTCTCTGCAATCTCCTCCAATGTATTATACATCATATCATTACAGATAATATATGGCGTGTGGATCTTCACACGATTTTTTGCATTTTTCATCAATTCTCCCAACTGATACCACACTACTGGTTCTTTGGAACCTGTGTGAATAGGATTTGACACTAATGTAATCTTTTCTGTCTCAAAAGTTTCGTCCGTATAATCGGTCTCGCAGATTCTTTCCTTATTCTCTTCAAAATATTTCTGATAGCTGTTCTGCAGCTCTAAACTGCGTTCTTTACAGATTTTCTATTTGCCAGTTTTTTATTGTTATGAAAATAACCACTGTCTTCCTGATTCCATATGGTTTCAAAATACTCTGACAACTGGTTAACTGAATTTTCTTTCTCAGGTTCATCGCAAACCACTAACACGTCTCTGTCATAGTTCTTATGTCCCGGAAAATCACCCAGGAAATAATTGTATGTATTTCTTCCCCCAAGAATATATCTCTTTCCATCTGCAATCAAATATTTATCATGCATTCTACCCATCATTTTCCACGGTTTCAACGGATTGGCCTTATTATACAGTTTAATTTCAACATTCTCATGGGAAGATAATCCATAGAAATACGGATTTCCTTCCATATCAATCCAGCTCTCCATTCCATCTACTAACAGACGAATATGTACACCTCTGTCTGCCGCATCATACAGTGCTCCTAAAATCAATTTTCCACTTTCATCGGATTGAAATGCAAAAGTAGAAAGAATAATTTCCTTTTTTGCATTCTTGATCAAACGCACTCTTTGTAAAAGCGCTTCTGGATTCTTTTCTATGATTACTGCCCGTTCTGTATTTTCACTGCATTCGTTCCATGACCCAATTTTTGTTTCTTTTTTGGTTGTATTGGACACTTCCGGCTGCTTTTTATATGCAACGCAGATTCCGAGCAATTCATAAAAAGCCACACATAAAAAAATTGCCAGTATAATAAGAAGGATTTTACATATTTTATGCTTTTTCATTGTACATCACCTGATTCCTTTTTATTTCATACTTATACAATACAAAGTCAATCTCAATTTAACCTCAACAAAATTTATTTTTATTCTAATATATGAAGGAGCTTTTCTTACTCCGTTGTATTAATCACTATTTTATTTCTTCCATAAGCTATCGGATTTTTCTCAATGTACACCGTGTAACTGCCAGGTCATCTTCTTGTATATTCGATATGATTTTTTCATAAGCTTCTATCATTTTTTCTTTCTGACAATTACTTAATTCAATTGAATACTGTTTCAGCTAATTTATGTTTGCAGGTTTGGGAGAGATTGTTTCTTTTCCCGCCTTTTCTCTGATTTACATCCCCGAATAAGGGGTGACAACAGAGCGGAACCCAAATGTTAGCTGGACTTCCTAAAACCCATGTTTGCAAACCGGTGATTTTGATTAGCTGTCAGCTAACAAAAATCGGATTGCGTTAGCTGGAAATTGATCATTTTGAATGGAATTTTTGTGTCACGAACGTGATTTGAAAATAACAAAAGCGTTCGTTGTCAGCTAATCCAGCTAACATTTTCGAACGCTTTGAAGCCCGTCGCCAAGAGGATTTGAACCTCCGACCCCTCGCTTAGGAGAGCTCCAACCTATTGTCACTCTCTGTCAATCTGAGGTAAGGTAAACCCAAGTGGGACACTATATAAAACTGTTTCCGATTCAATTTGAGTTATTCTGAATACCCCCTCTGTCAAGCTCTGTAAAGCTCTGAAAGTTAGCTGATTGTTTGCTCCAGCTAATAATCGGGGAATGCCTTGATATTACCATCGACACCTGTTATATGACCACCATGCTTCGTACGTTCGATCATGGTAAACAGTATTCAATTAAACTTTTCTATCGTAAGTACAAGATATTTTCTTGTCTATAAATAATATAACGCATACGAGACGGTTTGTCCATGCGTTTTTGACTGGCAAATTTTATATTTTATTACGATATTTTTTTCAAAATCTTTTTCTCATTTGTCTTTGAAAAATCACTTAACCGATAAGATCGGACTCGTGTCTTTACAATGATTGGAATTAACAAACCATTATTTACCAGCTTTGCACATCGATTAATAATCGTTTTGTTGGTTACACCAAGCATTTTGCTTACTTCAATTGGTGTAAACTCATATAATCGCTTTTTTAACAGAAATGCTAAGAATTCTTTTTCTTTTGCATTTAAATAAGATAGACTTCCATCTAACTCGTCGTTTTCGGATGTTTTTGATAATTCATATACCTTTTTAGAATACAATTCCATCATCCGCAAAAAATAATTGATCCATATTTCCGGATGAGGAGGGTTTTCTCTTCCTGAATAATATAACGCCGGTAACCCCATTTGCAGTGATGCATAATACTCATCTGGATCATAGGCAAAATATTCTTCCAGAGAACCTATTCCATTAAAACCATATCCATAATAATCAAGAATATAGCCTGACATTAATCTGGCGGTTCTTCCATTTCCATCTTCAAAAGGATGAATGGTAACCAATTGATAATGAACTACAGCAGCAATAATCAGCGGATGATCATCTGTAGTATTTACATATTCAACAAGTTCATCCAACAAGTCTGGAATATCAATATACTCTGGTG
Organism: Lachnospiraceae bacterium OF09-6; assembly: GCA_003435055.1. GTDB lineage: Bacteria > Bacillota > Clostridia > Lachnospirales > Lachnospiraceae > Marvinbryantia > Marvinbryantia aceti. The sequence goes on along the minus strand of QUMM01000035.1, from coordinate 2,013 downwards.
GAATATATTCCGCTGCGCCTGTTTCGGAATCATATACTGCAAATAACATTCCAGGTGGCATAGGGCCTCTTAAGCCTATCTTTTCTTTTGACGCACCTTTTTCAACCATTGCCTGCACTTCTAAAATCATTTCTTTTGAAAAAACTTCTTTCTTTTTCAGTTTTTCTTCTAAAAATTTAAAGCCAAAAAGTAATTACGAACTTCCTGTTCTGGCTTTAAAAAATGTTTGTGAGGATCACTATCAATAGCCTCATTTGCCTGTTTTTCAGTTAATGGATTTCCTTCAATCTTATTAGAAGCATAGGAACTTTTTTTCTTAGAGTTTTTTCTAAGTCTGTTTTTTATAACAGGTGGCATTTCTATCGTACTAAGAGAAAAACGCTTTTCGTCTATTTCCGATATTCTTTTTAAAATTTCATTTGTTAGCGTAACCTTAATCACATGATCCACCTCCATTTCATCCATATATTATATCGTTTTATGAATTGTTTTTCCACTAAAATTACACTATTTTTTCACTATTTTTCATTACTTCATCGTCTTCGCCAGTGAATTGAGCAATGCCCGCATCTCTGGATTAGCCAATACTTTTGCCAGAAGTTCCGGATCGACTTCATCAGCAACAGTTGCCAGATAGGAAGCTTCATCAAAAGTAAGATACTTTATATTTCCATTGCTTCCTCGTATTCCGGTCTGTGATAATTTCTTCCGCCGGAAATTAGCCAGGGCAATATTTTGTTCCTGTGCAAGTTCTTCATAATCATTTGATAAATCCAGCTTATAACGGTCCTGACCTTCCAGGAATTTTTGAAAACTCTCTTTTGTGATCCTTTTCTTTTCCGCAATCACAATGAATTCAAAAAAATGACTATACTTTGGATTATCAAGAATTGTATATACTGCGCTTCTGGTTGTTCCAAGCAGCTGTGCCATCTCAGGCATCGTAATTGTTGCATCTTCCAGAAGAGCGTCCTTTTCTCTGTCTTCCTTTGTCCGATACCGGGACTGGCTTTTATACCAGTTCTGAAAAGATTCTTTTGGTATTCGTTTCCAGTAATCGACAATAACAGCTTCCATTTGATTTTTCTTGAGTAAATCATAAACAAGATATTCATCAACACCCAACAGATCCGCAACTTCCTTAACGGAATAGGACCAGGATTTCAATTCTTTCCCCGGTTCTTCTCCGGTAACTTTATGATATTTAATCTGATTGGCGTACCATTTTTCAAAGCTGGCAATATTGATTCGTATCTTTCCGACAATCTCTTTAGATTCAAAAACATTTTTATGTACCAGCCAGTATCGATCTGTCTTTTTTAATCCCAGCAGCTTTCCCATTTCCGGCACGGTCATCCAGGTTCTCTTTTGTGTTGGACGCCGTTTGTAGGGACTTTCTTCTGAAATCTTCGAAATGATTTCTTCCACATCGTCCATTTCCGGAATTCCTTTTTGTTTCATAATTGCTGTTGCCATTTATTCTTCACTTCCTGTCTTTTTTAGTGTTAGTGTTTTTTCTTATATCATATCTCAAATCCAGATAAAAATTTAGGATGTCGATGCAGACAATATCTGCCTGATCAACACCCTGTTTTTTATTATTCCAAGTTATCGAGCCAGTCATCGAAACTCTTCTTAGAGATGCGATACTTTCCGCCATCCAACTGGATCCACCGGAATTCCTTTTTCTTTAAAAGGTTATAAATAGTAGGTCTGCTGAATCCTAAGATTTCCTGTAACTCCTGAACTGTATAACATCTTTTGTACGGATAAAAAAATAAACTGAGCCACGGCTGTTCCAACACGAAATCAGCCGTGGCCTTATTTATATCATTTCACTCTTTTTTGAAATAGAACAACACCACAGCAACAACTCAAATCGACTTAAAATTCCAGACTATTCACATTCAGCAAGAAATACTTCATTCCCATGATGACAAAACCTTCATCATTTCTCCAAGGCTTTTTGCTGCCATTTACAATGACGATCTTCTTGAAAGAGTCCGGGATATT
>QUMM01000034.1 GCA_003435055.1 Lachnospiraceae bacterium OF09-6 | reverse complement strand
AGTACTGAAGGGACGTACCCTGAAAGCGGATGAATTCAGCTTTACCATCACGGAAGTGGATGAAAACGGAAAAGCAGTTGAAGGCGGCTACACAGACACCAAGAGCAACGCAGCAGACGGAACGGTAAGCTTCGAGACGATTGAGTACAAAGAAGCCGGAACCCATTACTATGAAGTGAAAGAGGATGCAGGAAACCTCGGAGGAATCACCTATACAGATAAGAAATATGTGATCACCGTAACTGTAGAAGATGATGGAGAAGGCCATCTGGTAGTAACAGCCAACCAGGGGCTTGATGACCTTGTATTCACAAATATTTACGAGGCAGATGGAGAACTCGCATTGGTAGCGAATAAGGCTCTGACTGGAAAGACTCTTGAAGCAAACGAATTCAGTTTTGAACTGAAAGATCAGGAAGGTAAAGTTCTTCAGACCGTAAAGAATGGTGTAGATGGAAGTGTAATATTTGATTCTATTCCATACACAAAGGAAGAGGTTGGAGAGTATGTCTACACAGTATCTGAGGTAAAAGGCAGTGAAACTGGAGTAACATATGATGGAACAGTATATACGGTAAATGTAACAGTTACAGATAATGGTGATGGAACCTTGAAAGTAGATAAAGTCTATAAAAATGGTGACAATGCTGTAACAGATCTGAACTTCACCAATACATTTGCAGGAAGTGTTTCTCTTGTAAAGGTTGGTCCACAGCAGCAGAAGCTGGCCGGTGCGAAGTTCATGCTGTATCAGCAGCAGCCAAGTACCGATTACAAGGCATACGCTGAGACAGAATATGTGACAGATGCCAATGGTAACATCAAGGTAGATGGACTTCCGGAAGGAAACTACTACTTCGTAGAGACCACCGCACCGGATGGATATGTCATCAAGATGAATGACGATGGTACCGCAAAACAGTATCCATTCACCATCCAGGCTGGTAAGGCAGAAGCCACAGTTGGTGTGGATATTGATCTTGGACTGATCGAGAATGATACCATTACACCGGGAGAAGGTGGAGATATCGATCTGGGAAGTGTAACGATTGAAAAATCTGTTTTGAATGCTGCAGGCAAGACCATCACAGCAGACGGAACCACTTTCTACGCAGGTGTCTTCTCCAAGAATCAGGACGGCACTTACACACTTGTGAAGAGTGCAACACTGGAGCAGAATGGAAAAGTAACGATCAAGGATCTGACAGTTGGTACATACTATCTGTTCGAGACCACCAAACAGGGTGACAGAATCAACGAAGCTGATTTCGCATTCGAGATTACCGGAAATGGTCAGGAATTCCAGATTAAATCTGATGAAAATACTGATGTTAAACTGGTAAACAAAGAGAAGGAAACAGTAGAGTCTGAGGAAGAAACAGAAAAAGAATCTGAAGTCGAGACAGAGACAAAGACCAAGACCAAGAAGACCACTACAGTAAAGACTGGTGATACCACACCAATCGCACTGTACGTAGGACTGCTGGCAGCTGCGGCAGTACTGATTGCACTGATCGTATTCCTGCGCAAAAGAAAAAACAAATAAGCTAGTGTAACAGCGGGGCGCCCGGAGAGATCCGGGCGCCTTGTTTTATTGATGAAAAACAGAAAGTTGCATTATTAAAAATAAAAAGAGAATATCATATTGACATATGCAACCTGCAAGAGTATAGTAAAAATATATTTTCATTTCAAAGTGCAAGTGCACAGTAAGATTTCCTGACACATTTCTGAAATCTTATATCTAAAAGAATCAATAGAAGATCATTTCTGCAGGTTATCACCTGAATGATCCATTCAATGAATTGCAACGAGGAGACAGATTTGCTAAAATAAAGGAGGAGATAACTATCAAAAAAGAAAGAGATGTGATACAGTGGCATCCGGCATTTTGTAGTGCCACAGAGTTGGAATTTTTAGAGAATCGAAAAAACCTGGAGTTTCACAGAGAAGTAAATTTAAGCAGGAAACCATTGCAGATGGATTTACTGATTATTAAAAAGCTGGCAGATATCTCATTAATAAATGAAATCGGACATATATTTAGGACAATAAGCGGGAATCCTCGGCAATTCAATTACCGAGATGAAAGCGCAGGATTGTGCATATCTGCACATTGAAAATAATATAATAATCTCCCAACTCTTGATATGAATGCCGTAACCGACATATAAACGATCGAAAATACGTTCGAACATTTGTTACATGTTTCTACTCATTATGTTATACTATATGTGTGAAAGAAAATCTAATATATTACAGGACTTGCGTGTGTAATATCAACTACCATATGGTATGGTCAGTGAAATACCGGAGGAAGATATTAAAACCAGAAATCGAAGAATATCTTCAGGAACTGGTGCAGCAGATTGCTGAGGATAAGGGTTTTACCGTTCATCTGTTCGAATGTGGCGAAGGTGATCATGTCCACTGCTTTGTATCAGCTCCACCAAAGCTGTCCATAACAGCAATCGTTAAGTATCTGAAGGGAATCACCGGCAGAAAACTGTTCGAACATTTTCCGGAAATAAGAAACCAGCTATGGAAGGGAGAGCTGTGGAACCATTCCTATTATGTGGAAACGATCGGATCTGTATCTGAGGAAAATATCCGTCGTTATATTGAACATCAGAGCAAGTCGTATTAATTTAAAACGCACTGTGAATACCGGTTCGCGTGATTGTCTGAAGGGGGGAGAGGAATGCTGCTGTCACATAGAACATCTGTAAAAATCCAGCCGGAATATTCCAATATCATAGGGCATATGTGTTATGCGGCTTCCAAACTCTGGAATATCTGTAACTATGAACGTCATCATTATAAAGAACTGGGACTGGAAAAGTATCCTGACTGGTATTATCAGAAAAAAGCACATAAAGGAAATTTGTGGTACAGACAGCTTCCATCACAGACGGCGCAGGAGACCTGTAAACAGTTGGACAAGGCATGGAAATCTTTTTATGTCCTGAAAAAGACCTGAGGAATCAAAGAACCAAATCCGCCCCGTTTTAAACAGGACAATATACCTGTTACATACATGCAGATGGGGATCCGGCATGAGAAAGGTTCAGACCAGCTGCGGCTGTCTCTGCCAAAGGATCTGAAAAGCTATATGGAAGAAACATACGGGATCTGTGAAAAATTTCTATATCTTGAAAATAAGATTTTCAGGGACATGGATCGTATAAAACAGCTGCAGATCTATCCACCGGAAAACGGAACATGCGATCTTATTGTTATCTATGAGATTGAAGAGCCGGAACAGCTTTCCCAGAATGGACATTATTTATCTATTGATCTGGGACTTCATAATCTGATGACCTGCTATGATTCTGGAAATGGCAGGACTTTTATCCTGGGAAGAAAATATCTTTTTCTGGAAAGATATTTTCATAAAGAGATAGCCAGAGTACAGTCTGTATGGTATGCGCAGCAATCGGAAAGAGGAATAAAATATCCAAAATCATCGAAACATATTCAGAGACTTTACAGGAAAAAGCAGAATACAGTAAAGGATTACCTTCACAAAGTGACCAGATGGATTGCAGAATATTGCAGAAAAGAAGATATCCGCTGTGTGGTTGTGGGAGACATCCGGAATATCCGTAAAGAAAAAGATATGGGACATAAGACCAACCAGAAGTTTCACGGACTGCCATATAACAGGCTGTACATCATGCTGGAATATAAACTGAAACTGTATGGAATACAATTGATAAAACAGGAAGAAAGCTATACCAGTCAGTGCAGTCCGTTATCACCGGAAGTATCAAAAAGATATGCAGAAGCGTCAAATCGAAAAGAGCGGGGCATGTATATAACTGGCGGAGTAAGATTTAACGCAGATACAGTAGGCGCATTTAATATCCTGCGGAAATATCTTTCCGTATCCGGAAAGCAGAAGAAACTGTCCGTAACCGGACTGAAAAATCCAGAAATAATAAAAGTAGCTGTATAGCCGAAAGGTAAGCAGTATTGGTGTCATGGACGCACCCTGAAAAAAGGCGGTATCCCGCCATATTTCAGATGCTCTGGCAACTTAGTTGCCGAGTAGTTCACAGAACATAATATAATCGAATATAAAAGTCCAAATGATAGTATGTCGATTGATGATTTTTATAAAACAATAGCATATGCCTGTTATATAAAGCAACGAAAGGCAGACAGGCAGATGATATTAAGGCAGAGGAGATAACAATTTCCATGTTCCGGGAGCGATATCCAAGAGAATTGTTTCAGGATATCAGAACTTTGGGTATGGTAGTAGAATTGTATCAGGATGGAATATATTACATAAAGGGAAAAATTCCATTTCAGACACAGATTATTGTAACGAATCAGTTAAACCAGCAGAAGCATGAGAGTCTGCGGGTGCTATCTCAGAAGCTGATAGAAGAAGATGCAAGAAATTTCCTGAAAAGATGGAGGTTCTAACAGAACCGGGTGACAGAGAACTGATTGATTCTGTGCTGCATGTAAGTGTTGCAGCAAATCAAGAAGTTTATGAAAAAGTGAAAGGGGGAACGATTATGTATGAAGCGATAAAAAATTTATTTAAAGAAGAATATGAAGAGATCAAGGCACAGACAGTGAAAGAAGCAGAAGAACTCAAGGCACAAAAAATGAAAGAAGCAGAGGAACTTAAAGAGCAGACAGTGAAAGAAGCAGAAGAACTCAAGGCGCAAAAAATGAAAGAAGCAGAAGAACTCAAGGCGCAAAAAATGAAAGAAGCAGAAGAACTCAAGGCGCAGATAATAAAAGAGGCAGAAGAAGAAGCAAAAAGAATAAAAGAAGCAGCCTGCCTTTTCAGAGATGGTAAGTAACAAAAATGTAAAAGTTTCACAGGGCATCTGGCATTGTCGGATGCCCTGTTTTATGATGAAAAAATTTCAGATTAACCCTCGCTTTTCCATAATCTGAAAGATCATGGAGTATAGCATACGTGTCTGTGTGTCTTCAAAGTTCACATTTGTGATATCGTGGATGCGTTTTAGCTGATAGATAAAAGTGGATTTTTGAATGTATAGCTGACGTATGGTGGCGGTAACGCTCATATTTTGCTCCAGATAGGTTTTCAGAGCAAAGGTATATTCCCGATTATGTTTTTTGTCATAGCGAAGAAGTTTTTTCAGACCAATGGGATAGAGTGCTTCCAGATCCATGTCTCCGGTAAGGTTTTCTAAAATATGACTGTATTCGTAATGTTCATAGCGATAATACCAGATGGTGGGATCTTCTTTTTCACCGATTTCCAAAGCATAATGTGCCTGAAGATAATAAGACTGTATGGCTTCTATGCCGGAGAATGGCATACTGATTCCGGCATGGAGCACATATTCCCGTAAAATTGATATCATAAAGCTGACGATTTGCTCACGGTTATTTTTTGAATAGGTCAGGTTAAAAAGAAGCAGGATGTATTTATTACCAAGAATGGCTAGACATCCGGGAATAGAAGTCTCCAGCTTGGCACATAGAGCGGCCATCGTATTAATCTTTTCATCTTCTGCACTAAGTGGAATCTTGACACAGAAGAATTCGTCCTGCATTTTCCAGTTCATGAACTGGAGCGCAGAGGAAAGTTTGCTGCTATCTACATAGGTTCCATGTATCAGATTGGTGATGTAGTCATCAATAAAAGCCACATGTCCGTTTATAGCCCAATTCTCTTTTTCAATGGCATATTTCATAATATTCGCCAGTTTTCGCAGCAGACAATAATCAGCATCCCGGATGGGCCGATCAATTTCGCATGTCATGAGTCGTGCGATGTAGATGCCTTCTTTTCTTATATTATCGTATAGAATACGGTATCCCCAGAATTCATCGGGAAAAATAGCTGGAACAGTGGTATCCAGAGTTCCCAGAAAATCAGGATTGAACCGAAGACCTTCGATCTCCTCGGCAGATAAATAGTTGTGGATATCCTCCGGCTGAAAAAACATTAGCTGCCTTGGTTTTGACTGTTCACAGATGAAGATGTTTTGCAGGCTGGCCGTATAGAGGCAGATAGGATTGCCCAGGAACTTAAGACTGATCTTTCCCAATTCTTCCATGTCGCCGTTTCGAGCAGCAATGTCATACAGAGTCAGTTCCCACTGTTGCAGTTCTTCGAATAGTTTTTGTGTGGCGAATAGTAATGCATCAGCAGACACCAGATGTTGAAATCCAAGATATTCGCAATCGTTTCTTTTTTTACATTCCTGATCCCAGTTCCAGATCAGATAAAACCGACCTTCACTGATCCGCTGCTCTTTCCAGTCCTGAGCGGAGATAATACGCAGCCAGTCGGAGGGCATGGAAAGGGAACTGCTATGGCTGATGAGCACATTCTTGATGGGACAGGATAGCCGGTCAGAGATCAGATGCGAAACAGCTAGTGTATGGTGCAGATAGTTCTCCAGCAGGTCTTTTATCATATAGAGATTATAGGTCATATCAAGCTCCTTTTTTGTTCGTACGATTAGTGCAAAAAGCATTTTGAAATACATCCTTTTCAGAGAATAGGATTTTAAAAGTGAATATGCTATTATCATATTATACAAAAAATAAAGCGAAAATACAAATATATGGAGCAAATAGCTTATAAAAAACATAAATAATGGAGAAAACATGTTAAAAAATTAATTTGCATATTTCGTACAGTTTGTAAGAAAAGGGGGATGCTATGCATAGTGAAATAATAGGTGGAATTCCATTGCTAATACTGATTCTTGGTGCATTGTATACTCGCAGGATTATAGAACCGGCATGTCTTTCTTCTATTGTTGCGGTAATCATGCTATATGGCACCGATTTCGTGAATGGATATCTGGAAAAGATGTACCAGGTACTTGCGGATCCGTCTTTCCAGCTTTTGATCATTGTTGGAATTGGTTTTACCGGCATTTCAGCACTTGCAGATGCATCCGGTGCAATGGCAGGATTTCGCAGAATTATGGAAAAGAAATGTAAGACTCAGCATACAACCATATTTTGCACCTGGCTTTTGGGAGCGATCGTTTTTATAGATGATTATTTGAATGCACTGGCTGTGTCAGCAGCTATGAAAGGAATCTCTGATAAGATGAGAATTCCAAGAGAACACCTGGCTTATACCGTGAATTGCATGGGAGCCTGTGTCTGCGTGATGCTCCATTCTCCAGTTGGGCAGCTTTCGCAGTGGGATGTGCCGGACAGCAGGGCATGGGAATGAAGGAATATATGGGGGCAATTCCATTTATGTTTTATCCGATTTGCGCCATAGTGATTGCTCTGTTGCTGGCCTATGGTTTCATTCCGAAAATAGGGGAGCTGAAGCGGGCTTATGAAAGAGTAGAAGCGGGCGGTTCCGTACTTGCTTCTGCACAAAAAGAAAAAAAGACGGATTTGGAAAAAGAAAGCAGTGTATGGAATTTTGTGATCCCAATGTTGGCATTGATGATTGGAATGGTGGCTTTTAACAAAAATATTGTGGTAGGAATGCTGATGGCAATCGTATGTATGCTGGTGATGTATGTTGGACAGAAACTTATAAAGGTTACGGAATTTTTCGATACCTTTCTAAATGGATGTTCAGGTATGACACCAATGCTGATTACGATATTTGTTACTTTTATTATGGAAAAATGTACAGAGGAGATGGGATTTACGGATTTTGTGACCAGATTCATGAGTCATGCGGTACCGGCAGGTCTTCTTCCTGCAACAGCATTTCTTTCCGTTTCCTGTATTACATTTTTTGCGGCATCATTCTGGACGCTGATTGTGATCGCATTTCCAATTTTTTTGCCGATGGCAGTTTCCATGGGAGTGAATCCTTCACTGGTTATCGGAGCAGTGATGTCTGGTGTGGCACTGGGAAGCCAGACCTGTCTGTACTCGGATGCGATTTTTATGGTATCAGCGGGAACGGGAGTTCCTAATGATACACAGTTTCGAGTAGTAGCACCGTATGTATTGTGTGGAGTGGTACCTGCGACCATGTTATTCATAGCGGCAGGATTTATTTTGTAAAACAATTGTAATAAAAATAACGGCATGAAATAAGTAGGAGGGATAGCAATGCTTACAAAAAAACAGAACTTACTGGAAACTATTCACGGAGGAAAACCAGACAGGTACGTCAATCAGTATGAATTTATGCATACTCTGTTATCGGATCCGTTCAATCTCTATGATCCATATCCGGAATATGGACAGTTAAACGTAGTAAATGAATGGGGAGTAACACTTTCCTGGCCGGAAGGCACACCTGGACCATTTCCGGTACATGATGATGCGCATAAAGTATTAAAAGATATCACTGAATGGAGGAACATCATCAAAGCACCAAATCTGATCTATCCGGACAGTGCATGGGAAACTGCAATCAAGGAAGTTGAGAAAGTGGACAAAGAGGATCAATTTGTAGCGCCGATGATTGCACCTGGTATTTTTGAAAGACTGCATTATTTCATGGGAATGGAAGATTCTATGATTAATTTTTATGAAGAACCAGAAATAATGGCAGATCTGATCAAATATATCACTGACTGGGAGTTACAGTATGCAGAGACACTTTGTGATCACTTACATCCGGATGCATTATTCCATCATGATGACTGGGGAAGCCAGATTTCCACTTTTATTTCCCCAGATATGTTTGAAGAATTTTTCCTGGATGCCTACAAACAGCTTTATGGATACTACAAATCTCATGGTGTAGAATTGATTGTACATCATTCGGATTCTTATGCGGCAACACTGGTACCTTATATGATCGACATGGGAATTGATATCTGGCAGGGAGTTATGACCACCAACAATATCCCAGAACTGATTCAGAAGTATGGTGGACAGATTACCTTTATGGGCGGTATTGACAGTGCGAAAGTAGACCATCCGGGTTGGACAAGAGAAGAAATAAAGAAGGAAGTAAGAAAAGCATGTGAGACTTGCGGGACAAAGTTCTTTATTCCAAATACTTCTCAGGGAATGGCAGTATCTACTTTTGAAGGAGTTTATGAAGCCGTTTCAGAAGAAATCGATAATATGAGCAAAGAAATGTTCAAATAGCGGAAGATATATGAAGGAGGGAGCAACATGAATACAAAGAAATTGTCAGGAACCAGATTGGTTCTTGCGATGGCAGCATTATTTCTGACCACCAGCTGTACGATGGGTGATATGGCAGTAGTACCGATCTTCAGTGTTTTTTATGAGATTTTTCCACAGACAGCACTGGTAAATGCTATCATAAGTGCACCATCTATCGTGGGCCTGTTCTTCTGTCTGCTGGGGGGATATCTGACTGATAAGGTAGACAAAAAATGGCTGATGGTAGCCGGATTTGGTCTGTACACTGTATCATCAGTATTTGGAGCAGCAATTGAAAATGTATATTATATCCTGATCTGCAGATGTCTGGCTACCGGTGTAGCATGGGGACTGACCAGTTCCGCAGCACTTGCGATCATTGCAGATTTGTTTGAAGATGAGCAGAAACGTGGAACGGTAAATGGATGGTATAATGCAGCAATGGCAATGATTGGTGCAATATTGAGTTTCATTGGAGGCGTTCTTGCAGTAGGAGCATGGCAGAATGCTTTCCATACATACTGGATTAATATTCCAATTCTGGTTATGCTGATCGCATTTCTCCCGTCTATGCCTCCAAAGAAAGGGGCAGCAATACAGGGAAAGAAGGAAGCATCGGCATCTCTGGATGGCTGGTATAAGGGACTGATCCCGATCGTGATAGAAGTTATTTTAGTGGCATCCTGTTACTATGTTATCGCATACACGATTTCGGTATATGTATCAGAGACAGGCATTGGAAATGAAGCATTTTCCGGAACCTTATCTTCAATAGGAACAATCTTCTCGTTCTTGGCGAACCTGGGATTTGGTTTTATCTATGGAAAGCTTAGAAAAGCAACCGCAGTGCCGTCTTTCATCATATTCGGCGTAGGATTCTTATTGATGGCATTCTTCCCAACAAAGGCTATTGCGATAGCTGCCTGTGCATTCATGGGAGCATTCTGGGGAATTTTCTATTCTTACTTCTATACAGAAACAACTGTAGTAGTACCATTGGAAAAACAGGGAACAGCAATTGGTATAGTCAATGCAGTAAACGGTATGGCCATGGTAGTATGTACCTATGGAGTAACGTTCCTGAGAGGATTCACCAGCGAAGGAACACTGGCCAGTGTATTCCCGATTCTGGGCGTAATTTGTTTCGCAGTTGCGGTATTCGCTATTGTATTGTGGAAAAAAGAAAAATATTAATATGTAATGAGTTTCACAGGGCATCTGGCATTGTCGGATGCCCTGTTTTATGTTATACTTGCTATAGATTTATGCGTAAAAATATATACGGAAGGAGGCAGGGGGAATTGGAAAATTATGCCATTGAGATGCTGAATATTACCAAGTGTTTTCCGGGCATTATTGCCAATGACAATATTACACTGCAGTTAAAAAAAGGCGAGATTCATGCGCTGCTGGGAGAGAATGGCGCAGGAAAGTCTACCCTGATGAGTGTATTATTTGGTCTGTATCAGCCTGAAGAGGGAGAGATTCGCAAAGACGGAAAGAAAGTAGAGATTAAGGATCCGAACGATGCCAATGATCTGGGGATTGGTATGGTGCATCAGCATTTCAAATTAGTGGAATGTTTTAGTGTTCTGGATAATATTATTCTTGGTGTGGAGACTACGAAGCACGGATTCCTGCAAAAAGAAGAAGCGAGAAAAAAAGTTATGGCACTGTCTGAAAAATATGGACTTCAGGTAGAACCGGATGCCTTAATTGAGGATATTACCGTTGGTATGCAGCAGAGAACCGAGATCCTGAAGATGCTGTACCGTGATAATGAAATTCTGATTTTTGATGAACCGACCGCTGTGCTGACACCGCAGGAGATTCAGGAACTGATGAAGATCATGAAGAATCTGGCAGAGGAAGGCAAGAGTATTTTGTTTATTACTCATAAGCTGTCTGAGATTATGCAGGTATCTGACCGTTGTACCGTCCTCCGTAAGGGAAAATATGTGGGTACCGTAGAGACCAAAGATACTACGCCGGAGAAGCTTTCAGCGATGATGGTTGGTCGTGATGTCAATTTTGCAGTAGAGAAATCCGAGTGCAAGCCGGGGGATGTAGTACTGGATGTGCAGAATATGACAGTAGTTTCCAAACGTCATAAAAATAATGCGGTAAATAATGTCTCACTCCAGGTACGCAGAGGTGAGATCGTCTGTATCGCCGGTATTGACGGAAACGGACAGACCGAGTTTGTATATGGGCTGACGGGTCTGGAGCCGTTAAAAGAGGGCAAGATTACCTTAAATGGAGAGGATATCACCCATGCCTCCATCCGGGAACGTTCTCTGAAGGGAATGAGCATATCCCGGAAGACCGTCACAAGCATGGTCTGGTGCTGGATTACAGCCTGGAATACAATATGGTATTGCAGAGATACTTTGAACCGGAATTTACCGGAAAGGGAGGATTCCTGAAGAAGGGAGCCATCCGTTCTTATGCAAAGCGGCTGATTGATCAGTATGATGTACGTTCCGGTCAGGGACCGGTGACGATCGCCAGATCCATGTCCGGTGGTAATCAGCAGAAAGCGATCATTGCCCGTGAGATTGATAAGAATCCGGAACTGCTGGTGGCAGTACAGCCGACCCGTGGACTGGATGTGGGTGCGATTGAATATATCCACAGTCAGCTGGTGGCACAGAGAGACGCCGGAAAAGGTGTGCTTCTGGTCAGCCTGGAGTTGGATGAAGTTATGAATGTTTCTGACCGCATTCTTGTCATGTATGAAGGTGAGATCGTTGGAGAATTCGATCCGAAGAAAGTAACTGTAGAAGAATTGGGTCTGTACATGGCAGGCGCTAAGAGAAAGGAGGCCTAGGGGATGAATAACGAGAAGAAGTCCAAAGGAAGCCTTTTAAGAAATGGAGCAGTACAGTCCCTGCTGGCATCGATAGTCTGCATTATTATTGGATTGCTGATCGGATATGTGGTGTTGCTCATCATCAATCCGGCAGGTGCAGCAGGAGCCATTGTTGCCATTCTGAAAAACTTTATGTATTATCCGTCAGCTGTGAAGGCGACACAGTACTTTGGAAGTACCCTGGTAAAAGCGTGCCCATTGCTGCTGTGTTCCCTGTCCGTATTATTTGCCTACAAGGTTGGGCTGTTTAATATCGGAGCGGCAGGACAGTATGTGGCAGGTGCAGGAGCCTGTCTGTATTTTGCCCTTGGTTTTAAGATGCCATGGTATGTGTGTATACTGGCAGCAGTTGTGGTTGCAGCAGCGCTGGCAGCGATCTCTGGTATTCTGAAAGCATATTGCAATGTGAACGAAGTTATTTCCTGTATTATGCTGAACTGGATCGCACTGTATGTGGTGAATATGCTGTTATCCACTGTAAAGGATCCATCCAGCCCATATTCCCTGGCACTGGGATCGACCAATGCAGCGGCAGCACTGCCGACATTGGGGCTGGAAAAATTATTTGCAAATAATAAATACGTATCCATCGCCCTTCCGTTATCAGTTCTTGTGGCGGTTCTGGTGTGGATACTTCTGGAAAAGACGAAGCTGGGTTATGAACTGAAAGCAACCGGATTGAACAAGCAGGCAGCCAAGTATTGTGGTATGAAGGAAAAATACAACATTATCCTTACCATGGTCATCGCAGGTGCCTGTCCGGACTGGGCGCTGCCTTCTATTATCTGACAGGCGTAGAACAGTGGGCAGTGACACAGACCAGTATTCCTGGAATGGGATTTAACGGAATCGCAGCCGCCTTCCTGGGTGGTCTGCATCCGATCGGAGCAATCTTTTCATCCTATTTTATTCAGCATATTACCAGTGGAGGAGCTATGTGGACAAATCCATGTATTGCTCTCAGATATCAGACTTTATTTCTGCACTGATCATTTACCTGTGTGGCTTCGTATTTTTCTTCAAGCTGTGGATGAATCACATGCTGGATAAGAGAGAAGAAAAACGTGTCATGAAAGAAGAGAAAGGAGGCGAAGCATAATGTTACTTTTAATCCAATATACATTAATATTTGCTTCCGTTTTGATTCTGGTAGCTCTGGGCGGATGCTTCTCCGAACACAGTGGGGTCATCAACATCGGGCTGGAGGGTATCATGGTTATGGGAGCCCTGGGTGGTGCTCTAATGCTGAGATTTCTTTCCCCGGATACACCGGCGATCCTGATTATTTTGCTGGTGATGCTGGCCAGTATCGTATGTGGAATGATATATTCCCTGCTTCTGGCTGTGGCAGCGATCAACTTCAAGGCAGACCAGACACTGGTTGGTACGGCACTGAATCTGCTGGGAACTGCAGCAGCAGTGGTGGTAGTCAGAGCCATCAACATGGCTTCCGACCCGAATAATGTGTCTTCTACCGTCTCTTATATCGCAACCAAAAAGGCACTGCTGGTAAGAATCGGCGGATTTGAATTCAACTGGTTCATGCTGGTAGCATTGCTGGCACTGATCATTTCTTATGTGGTATTATATAAGACAAGATTTGGTCTGCGTCTCATGGCTTGTGGTGAGCATCCACAGGCAGCAGATTCTGTAGGTATCAATGTGCAGAAGATGCGTTATGCCGGCGTTCTGATTTCCGGTCTGTTAGGTGGACTGGGAGGAATCGTTTATATCACAGCAGGTGTAAGTGAGTGGAAGTTCGAGAATGGCGTGGCAGGCTTCGGATTCCTGGCCTTGGCGGTTATGATTTTCGGACAGTGGAAGCCGGTGAATATCGGACTGGCAGCGCTGCTGTTTGGACTGTTCCGTGCATTATCCAATGTGTACACCGGATTTGGTGCTCTGGTTGCACTGCATATCCCAAGTACGGTTTATAACATGCTGCCATATATTATTTCCCTGGTTGTGCTGGCCTTTACATCCCAGAAGTCCAGGGCACCGAAGGCAGAAGGTATCCCGTACGATAAGGGACAAAGATAAAATAGTGATCTGGCACTGTTGAGTGCACAGTAAGAAAACGGTCCGCCGGCATGATGACAAAAGAGAACAGTTCATTGTTTGCATCAGGCCGGCGGATTTTCAAATGATACAGAGTAAGAAAAGGAGAAACAAAGTATGAAATATGATGTGATTATTGTGGGCGCCGGTCCGGGAGGAATCTTTTCTTCCTATGAGCTGGTAAAGTTAAATCCAAATCTGAAGATTGGGGTATTTGAGTCAGGATATTCCCTGGAGAAACGTCATTGTCCGATTGATGGGGACAAGGTGAAAAGCTGTATCAAGTGTAAGACCTGTGCCATCATGAGTGGATTTGGCGGAGCAGGAGCATTTTCTGATGGAAAATACAATATTACCAATGATTTTGGCGGTACACTGTATGAGTATATCGGCAGAAAAGAAGCTATGGATCTGATGAAGTACGTAGATGAGATCAATGTCACTCACGGCGGAGAAGGAACAAAGATGTACTCGACTGCAGGAACCGGATTGAAGAAGGTCTGTATGCAGAATAAGTTAAAGCTTCTGGATGCTTCTGTGCGTCATCTGGGAACTGATATCAACTATGTGGTGCTGGAGAACCTGTATGCAGAGTTGAAGGACAAAGTCGATTTTCATTTTCATACGCCGGTGACCAGCGTGGAGGTGATCGATGGTGGATATCGTGTGGTGACAGAAGGAGAAAGCTACGACTGTGAGAAATGTATTATTTCTGTAGGAAGAAGCGGAAGTAAGTGGATGGAGACCGTATGTAAGGAGCTGGATATCCCGACCAAATCCAACCGTGTGGACATCGGTGTCCGTGTAGAACTTCCGGCGGTGATCTTCTCAGATCTGACGGATGAACTGTACGAGAGCAAGATTGTATATCGTACAGAGAAGTTCGAGGATAATGTGCGTACCTTCTGTATGAATCCATATGGAATCGTAGTAAATGAAAATACGAACGGAATCGTAACGGTAAATGGACACAGTTTTGAAGATCCGGAGAAACGAACCGAAAACACCAACTTTGCACTTTTGGTTGCCAAACACTTCTCGGAACCGTTCAAAGACAGCAATGGATATGGTGAAAGTATTGCCAGACTGTCCAATATGCTGGGCGGCGGTGTTATTGTACAGAGATTCGGTGACCTGGTAAGAGGAAGACGAAGCAATACCAAGAGAATCGAGGAAGGCCTGGTGACACCGACTCTGTCTGCCACACCTGGCGATCTGAGCCTGGTATTGCCGAAACGTATTCTGGATGGTATTATAGAGATGATTTATGCATTGGATAAGATCGCACCGGGTACAGCAAACGATGATACACTGCTCTACGGTGTAGAAGTCAAGTTCTACAACATGGAAGTAGAACTGGATGAGAACCTGGAGAGCAAACATAAAGGTCTATATGTAATCGGTGACGGCAGCGGTGTGACACACTCCCTGTCACATGCTTCAGCCAGCGGTGTATACGTGGCAAGAAAAATCGTAAATGACTAAGCCATTGGGGACGGAGTTTTCTGGCTCTGCAGACATCTGAGGAACGACAGCAAAGGATGATTGGATAACAGAAACGGGGGATGTCAAAATGAAAGGTGAAAAACCAAGGGTATTGATTGTGGAAAAGTCCGAAGAAAAACGGATAATACTAAGAGATATCCTTCGGAATGGATTTCAGATTCTGGAGGCTGAGAACGAAAGAGAAGCAGCAGAATTGTTGAAAGAGCATGGTGTAGATTTTTGTGTCATGCGGCCAGATACCTATCAGGATATGAGCGGACAAAGTGAAGTTTATTCTGCGCAGCTGAGAAGGCTGGAGCGAAAAGCTTCACTGGATCCGCTGACCGGTCTGTTGAATCATGTTACAGCGCGGGAAAAAGTGAAACAGCGTATGTACTGCAACAGGGAAAGTGAGTTCGCATTTCTCATTTTTGATCTGGATTATTTTAAACTGGCCAATGATACCTATGGGCATCAGTTTGGTGACAAGGTGCTGATCTATATTGCGGAAAAGCTGCGCAGTGTACTGCGTAAAGAAGATCTGGCAGTGAGGATCGGTGGAGATGAATTCATGGTGGTGGTGGAATATCACCAGGAGATTGAATCTGTGGTGGAGCGTATTTTTGAAAATCTCAGCGGAACTTATGAACATTTTCCGATTTCCCTCAGTATGGGAGTCAGCACGACCAAAGACTGCGACAGAGAATACGAGATGCTTTTTAAACGGGCAGATAAGGCACTTTATACGGCTAAGAGAAGTGGAAGAGGCCGATATGTCTTTTACAACGATATGATGGAAGCAATGTTTTCTGTTTTATCACCGATTGAGAGCGGAGAAGGAAGTAAAGAGGAATAACATGAAGGACAGAAAGCGACAGACAAAGGAAGCAGAAGAAAATACAAAAAACAGTGTCAAACGCCTGGTCATGGTGATTCTCAGTATTTTATTGCAGGTGATATGGATTATCAGCCTGGCAGTAAAACTGACAAATTATTACGCTGCGATTTCTACGCTGTCAAGCATACTGGCGTTGATACTGGTATTTCGGGTGTATGGGCTGCAGATCAATTCAGCATACAAAATATCCTGGATTATTTTGATTTTGCTGTTTCCGATCATGGGAGTATGTCTCTACCTGATGTTTGGTCGGACCGGCGCGCTGGGGGGCATGCGAAAATGGTATGACAAAGTACATAATGCTTATGCACATTTGTTACCACAGGATGAGCAGATTGTGGATAAGTTGGAAATGACAGATCTGACGATTGCCAGACAGTCCGGGTATCTGCGTAAGGGAGCGGGCTATCCGGTTTATCAGAACACTGATGTAGAGTTCTATGGAGATACGACACAGGCACTGGAAGCTCAGAAAGCCGAACTGCGAAAAGCAAAAAAATTTATCTTTATGGAATATCATGCCATAGAAGATTCGGTTGCCTGGAGAGGAATCGAGGAGATTCTGGAAGAGAAGGCGGCAGCAGGACTGGATGTGCGTGTTTTTTATGATGATATGGGCAGCATTGGCTTTATCAGCAAAGACTTCATGGAAAAGCTGCAACGAAAAGGAATTCAATGCAAGGTATTTAACCCGTTGATTCCGATTCTGAATGTGTTTATGAACAACCGGGATCATCGGAAAATCACTGTCATTGATGGAAAAGTGGGATTTACCGGAGGTTACAACCTGGCGAACGAATATTTTAACCTGACCCATCCATATGGGGAATGGAAGGATTCCGGAGTGAAACTGACCGGTGACGGCGTGCGCAGCCTAACGCTGATATTTCTGGAAATGTGGAATGCAAACCAGAAAAAGCAGGAAGACCCGGTGCCGTATCTGTTGAAACCGGCATATCGTTCGGCAGAAGCAGGATTTGTTCAGCCATATGCAGACAGTCCACTGGATGGAGAGCGAACCGGAGAGAATGCGTATCTGAACATGATCAAAAGCGCCAAAAAATACGTGTATATCACAACGCCGTATCTGATCATCAGTGATGAGATGCAGAGGACGTTGATTTTAGCAGCAAAAAGCGGTGTAGACGTAAGGATTATTACACCGGGCATCCCGGACAAACCTCTGATCTATAAGGTGACCAGAAGCTATTATGCAGGACTGGCAGCAGAAGGGGTGAGGATCTATGAATATACACCTGGTTTCATCCATTCTAAGCAGATGGTCTGTGATGATGAAGTGGCCGTAGTAGGAACCATCAATCTGGACTTCCGCAGCCTGTATCTGCATTTTGAAAATGCATGCTGGTTTGCCGGATGCAGGGCTGTAGCGGAAGTGCGGCATGACTTTGAAAAGATGTTCCCGATCTGCCGGGAAGTGACCGAAAAATACAGCCAGAAACGTTCTCTGGCACTTCGCGGCTGGGAATGCGTTTTACGCATGTTCAGCCCGCTGATGTAGCCACTAAACTCCGTCCCCCAACTGGCTCCCCCTTGACTTTCGGCTCACGCTCTGCGGTAACGATTGAAACAGGAGTAAATCTCCTGAATACGCGGAATGGCGTAACCGTCTGGAAGGTATCTTCCCTCAAAGAAAGAAACAAGACCTCTTTGCTCCAACTGCTCCTCGAGAGATGCAACGATCTCGGGGAGCGTTTTTTTGGAATCTGTCATCTTTTCAACGGCATATTTTAACAGAAGACCGAGTGTAGCTGTCTGTTCTGAATCAATCAGCTGTTCAATATAACGCAGATCTACCGTCTGTTTTCCAATAGAAAATCCATTTTTTCCCTGCAATTTTATTTTCAGACTTTCTTCCCCTTTTACAGCACCGGTGCGGTAATCGCGTTTTTTGCCGGTACCTTTTGGATCACTTGTCATGATACGATAGCTTGTTGGCATCTGGAAAGGGCGAACGGGAGTCTCCGGAATCGGATATTCTCTGCACAATGCTTTCGCTTTTTCAGTAATATCCACAGGCGCGTAGCTGTCCATCTGAATGACAGTATCTGCAATGTGGAAAAATGCTCCGGAACTTCCGGCAACCAGAACGGTGGAAATACCTGTCTGTGTATACAGATCCCGTGCGCGTTCCAGGAATGGTGTGATTGGCTCTTTATCAGGAGCGATCAGGCGCTGCATAAAGGCATCCCGTACCATAAAATTGGTAGCGGAGGTATCTTCATCCAGCAGAAATACGCGGCTTCCTGCCTCGATGCCTTCCACAATTCCGGCAGCCTGAGAAGTGCTGCCACTGGCATCTTCCGTAGAAAAACGGCTTGTATCTTTATGGTTTGGCAGATCATTGATAAACATAGAAATATCCACATCTTTGATAAAACGTCCGTCTTCGGAACGGAGTTTCAATGCGGTATCATCAGTCAGGACATATTCTCGTCCATCCCCTGTAACATGATTGTATACCCCCATATCCAACGCATGAAGCAGAGTAGACTTTCCATGATAGCCACCGCCTACGATCAACGTAATGCCCTGAGGAATACCCATTCCGGTCACAGTTCCCCTGTGAGGAAGTGACAGCGTAACACGCAGCCGCTCCGGAGAAGTAAACGGTTTGGCACCTTTCATCGGGCGGGAAGATACACCGCTTTCTCTTGGAAGAATCGCACCATCCGCCACGAATGCCACCAGATTTCGTTGCTTCAACTCTTTGCGAATCGCATCCTGATCTTCACAGAGATCGATCGTCTGTGCCACTTCGGCAGCATTCAGATTCCGATAATAAAAGGATTTCTCCACACAGACAGGGAGAAAATCAAACAGAATTTTTTCCAACTCTTTTGCATTGATGCTTCGTCCATTGGCAGGAAATCCAACGCAGAACCGAGCAGTTACAAAGCCGGTTTGCATATCTGCATCGACCTGACAGGCAGAGCGCACCAGAACTTCCGGTCCACACTGGCTGACCGAAATCAGACCGCTTTTGCCGGAACCCTTGGCGCGAAAAGAAAAACGGTTCACCTGACCGGCAAACTGACGAAGCAAATAATCGGCTAAAGCCGTGCGTGTCAATGCACTGTTGAAACAGCGTGCCGGAAAACCGGCACGTTTTAAAGGAACCTGTACACTAATGTGAGAAGGAGAAGCAAACGGATCGCCCTGCACATGGTCAATAGAAAGTGTGTAGGCAGGAAAGCGGTAAATTTCCTTCAGGGACTTGTAAGCAGGGTAACTTTTATGATCAATAGAACGTAACAATTGCTGTAAATCAGTAGATGATTGCATAAAAAAGACTCCTTTTGTCAATGATGATAGTGATATTATAAAACTTTCGATGTTTGAGTGCAATGCGATACTTTTTGACTAACATACGAATGCGGTTACCTCTGCATTCTGTAAGTCAGAAAATTATAGAAATCGATGCTTGACAGAAGGAGCAGTATCTATTATAGTAAATAAGTAGTTAGAAATATCTAACAAAAGTAATAAAAAACTATCTTACAATTTTTATTACAGAGTAGGAGTAGAGCACTATGTTGGAACGGTATCTGGTGGAGCATTGTTCTCCCACACTGGCATCCATTAAGACGGCGAATTTGTTTACGTATGCATTTTCTTCGGAAGAGGAAGTGCAGGAGCAGATCGCGCTCTGGAATGCGTCGATGAATGACAAGGGTATTTTTGTGATGGAACTTCGTAGAAGTAACAGGGCAGCGCTGATCTATGTGTGCCGCAAGTCGCTGCTGGCGCGTGATTTGAAAAAGCCGGGTGTGGAGCAGTTTATGAGGAAATATGGTTATACCAGTCTGGAGCCGGACGATGCCCTGGCATTTCTGCAGAAAAAGCTGCAGGCGAGGGAAGAATTCCCACATGAGATTGGGCTTTTTCTCGGGTATCCACTGGGAGATGTGATCGGATTTATCAAGAATGCCGGTCACAATTGCAAATGTACCGGATGCTGGAAAGTCTACTGTAATGAATGTGAAGCCGTACGCACTTTTGCAAAATATAAAAAATGCAAAGATGTGTATATGCGTCTGTGGCAGCAGGGAAGAAGTGTACTGAAGCTGACAGTCGCGGCCTGACAGATATAATGAATGCAAATAACAGGAGGAATTTAAAAATGAGTAAAGTAGCAGTTGTATTTTGGAGCAGTTCAGGAAATACAGAAACCATGGCAGAAGCAGTTCTGGAAGGAGCAAAAGGAGCAGGAGCCGATGCAGAAATGATCAACTGTGCAGATTTCAATGCAGACATGGTAGATCAGTATGACGGAATTGCCCTGGGATGCCCGGCTATGGGAGATGAAGTTCTGGAAGAAGATGAATTCCAGCCACTGTACGAAGCATGCAAGAGCAAACTGGCAGGAAAAAAAGTGGCACTGTTCGGATCCTACGGATGGGGAGACGGTGAATGGATGAGAAACTGGGAAGACGATGCAAAAGGTGCAGGCATTACACTGGCATGCGACAGCGTCATCTGCAACGATGCTCCGGATGATGAAGCAAATGCATCCCTAAAAGAACTGGGAGCAGCAATCGCATAAATCAATAGAATACAGAAAAAACAGCCTTTTGAATTATTTTCAGAAGGCTGTTTTTTGAGTTTGTAAAAAGAAACGAACATGGTAAAATGATTATTACACAGTGGGATCTTTCGAGAAAGGAGCAGAGCATTCATGGATAAATTGCCGGTTGGGATTGAAAACTTTCAGGAAATTCGCCAGGAAGGTTTTTACTATGTTGACAAAACGAAATTAATTGAACAGCTGATGAAAAACAGTTATTCTTATCGATGAGTATGATGTCCCTTTAGATAAGGCATTTCAGAATGGGTATTACAGAGAAATGACGTCATTGATACGGGGAATGTTTGGACTTGCCCTTAAGAGCAATGATTTTCTGCAATTTGCCGTGTTAACCGGATGTCTGCGAGTTTCTAAAGAAAGCATCTTTACAGGATTAAATAATTTTAAAGTATTATCGATTCTGGATGAACGTTTTGATGAGCAGTTTGGATTTACCGACAAAGAGGTGCAGGAACTTCTGGCAGCATACCATCTGGAATCACATTTTACAGAAATAAAAGAATGGTATGACGGATATCGTTTTGGAGAGGCAGATATTTACTGCCCTTGGGATGTGATCAATCATATAGATCACTTGTTAGATAATCCAAATGCAAAGCCACAGGCCTATTGGATCAATACCAGTGGAAATGGACAGACTTTGTGAAAAAGCAATTACGCAAATCAAAGAACGCAAATATGACGAATATCTGAAAAATGATGACAGAAACAATATTTTAATTTACGGAATTGTATTTTGTAAGAAAAAATGTAAAGTGATGGTGGAAAGATCGGAGTAAAAAAATACTCGCTGTTACTTCTATGAACGAAGTAGCAGCGAGCATTTTTATTATCATATAGGAAACTTCGTTCCTATATGATAATAAACGCTCCGCGAGGATCGCACTCGCGCGGAAAGAAATATGTCGCAAGCGTCTATGCGCTGCTTCGGTCGTTGCTGAGTGCCACAGGCACTCAGCAACGCGCTCGGCGCGAGAATGTGCCAAGGCACATTCTTTGTTCTAATATCATTATTTCTTATATAAAATTCGAATAGAATTCAGGATACACAGCATCGCAACACCGGTATCTGCAAATACTGCAAACCACATGGATGCGTGACCTGTCAGACCGAGGATCATAACGATTGCTTTGATGATCAGAGCAAATACAACGTTCTGCCAGGAAATCGCGCTGGTTGCATTGGCAATGCGGATCGCCTGTGGAATAGCATCCATATTGGAATTCATGAATACTACGTCAGCAGCTTCGATCGCAGCATCTGCACCACTTCCCATTGCGGCACCGACATCAGCACCGGCAAGAACAGGTGCATCGTTGATTCCGTCACCAACAAACATAACGCTGGTATGTGCGGCACGGATCTTCTGGAGTTCAGCCAGCTTATCCTGAGGAAGAAGTTTTGCATGGACTTCATCAATACCTGTTTCAGCAGCAACCGCATCGGCGCTGTCCTGTGCGTCACCGGTCAGCATTGCGGTAGTGATACCCAGTTTCTTCAGAGCAGAGATAGCAGATTTTGCTTCGCCCTTGATCGTATCGGAAATCACGATATGACCTTCGAATTTGCCATTCAGGGCAATCAGAACTTCACTTCCGAAGCCTTTTTTCTGGTAAGCAGA
Source organism: Lachnospiraceae bacterium OF09-6 (assembly GCA_003435055.1). Lineage (GTDB taxonomy): Bacteria > Bacillota > Clostridia > Lachnospirales > Lachnospiraceae > Marvinbryantia > Marvinbryantia aceti. Next base: position 9,468 of record QUMM01000034.1, on the reverse strand, counting down.
CAGATCAATGTGGAATTCATCCATCAGCTTACGGTTACCAACCAGGAGAGTACCCTTATCTGTCTGTGCGGAAATACCGTGACCGGCGATTTCTTCCAGTTTTGCAGGTTTGTCAAGGGAAAGACCTTTTTCCTGTGCGGCAGTTACAATACTTGTGGCAATCGGATGAGTAGAAATCTGCTCACATCCGGCAGCCAGAGTTAATAATTCATCAGATGAAAGGGATCCTGCGGATACTACTTCCTGTACAACGAAGTTCCTTCGGTAATTGTTCCTGTCTTATCCATAACGACAGCTTTTACATTGTGAAGCTGTTCCAGAGAAATACCACCCTTGAAAAGGATACCTTTCTTGGAACCTGCACCGATACCGGAGAAAAATGCCAGTGGCACGCTAAGTACCAGAGCACATGGACAGCTGATAACCAGGAATGTCAGTGCAGTGTGTACCCAGTAATACCAGTTGCCGGATACCAGTGACGGAATAATTGCGGTAGCCAGTGCCAGAACAACAACAAATGGAGTGTAGACTCTGGCGAATCTTGTAATAAAACGGTCAATCTTAGGTTTGCTTGCAGCTGCGTTTTCTACAGAATCCAGAATACGGGTAACCATGGATTCCGATAATGGTTTGTCAACGCGGATCTTCAACTGTCCGGAAACATTTACGCAGCCGGAAACGACTTCATCACCTTTTTTCACAGTAACCGGAACCGGTTCGCCTGTGATGGCAGAAGTATCCAGACGGCTGTCGCCTTCCAGAATAGTTCCGTCCAGAGGAATACGGTCACCAGGACGAACCAGCAGGACATCGCCAACTTCTGTTTCTTCCGCAGGAATTACGCGGATATCATTACCGGATACCAGATTAACGGTTTCCGGACGAAGGTCAACGGCATCCATGATCTGGGAACGGCTGCGCTCAACAGCGATATCTTCGAAAAATTCTCCGATACGATAGAAGAGCATAACGCCTACTGCTTCCGGATAATCGCCAATTGCGAAAGCGCCCAGAGTAGCAATACTCATCAGGAAGTTTTCATCAAATACCTGTCCGTGTGTCAGATTCTTTGCAGCAGTCACTACAATGCGCAGACCGAGAATCAAATAAGCAACAATATTAATACCCAGTGTTACCGGAACGGAAGCACCGGTGTGTTCCAGAATCTCACCAATCACAAAAAGAACAGCACCAATACCAATCATAGCAAGTGTTTTCTTATGTTCTGCCTTTGCATCTTTCTGCTCTGCAGCTTTATCTGCAGACTTGGAAGCCGCTGGGGACGGAGTTTTTGGCACAACCTTTACTTCAGATTCGATAGAAGCACAGATTTCCTGGATCTGCGGAAGCAGAGAATCCAGACGTTTTCCGGTAATGCGAAGCTGCTTGGTAGCAAAAGTGATCGTTGCATCTGCTACATCATCCAGTTCGTTAATACGGCGTTCCATCTTGGCAGCACAGTTTGCACATCCGAGATTTTCCAGAATATAAACACGGCTGTCTTTGCCATTTTTGCTTACCGGAGTCTTTGGAACTACTTTTACTTCAGATTCGATAGAAGCACAGATTTCCTGGATCTGTGGAACCAAAGCATCCAAATGAGTGCCGGAAATACGAAGCTGTTTGGTAGCAAAAGTAATGGTTGCATCAGCTACATCATCCAGTTCATTGATGCGGCGTTCCATCTTGGCAGCACAGTTCGCACATCCGAGATTTTCCAGAATAAACACCTGCTTCTCCGGACCCGCTGCATGATGTTCGTGAGCTTCGTGCTCATGATGATCATGATCGTGGTGATCATGTCCACAGCCGCAAGAATCGCCGTGCTCGTGATGGTCATGTTCATGGTGGTCATGTCCACAACCGCAGGAATCGCCGTGCTCGTGGTGATGATGTTCATGTTCGTGATGGTCATGATCGTGGTGATCGTGTCCACAGCCGCAGGAATCATTGTGATCATGGTGATGATGCTCATGTTCATCATGGTCATGATCGTGGTGATCGTGACCGCAGCCACAGGAATCGCCGTGTTCGTCATGGTTATGCTCGTGGTGTTCATGTTCGTGTTCGTGATCATGGCCGCATCCACAGCCACAATGTTCTTCTTCGTGAAGATGTTCGTGTTCACTCATGGTAAAACCCTCCTATTATAATTATTTAAATGATGTCTCAACATCTTTTTGAAAACATATGAATATCTGTTCATATGTTAATGTAATACCAATAAGAGCATATGTCAATAGAAATTACTAGATATTTTAAATTTGTTTTTTATGCAATAATCCTTCTGTCAGGCAAAGACGCCGGAAAGAATAACTTCTTAACATTGCTTTTTCCCCCAAAACAGCGTATGATGATACAAAACCGATTCTTGAACAGGAGGATGACAGCACAGATGAACTGGGACGAGTGGAAGAAGACATGGAGACAGGCATTGCAGCTATTTCTGACCCTGGCGTTGGCCATTGCATTTTATTTTTTCCTGCTCCGCTTTTATTCGATAAAGAAAAACATTGGAACGGTCATGAATATTCTGATGCCGTTTATTTATGGAGGCGTCATGGCATATTTGCTGAAGACCCCATGCAATTTCTTTGATAAATTCTGGGAAGCCTTTCTTCCGGAAAAGCTGAAAAAGCATAAGAACGGGATATCGGTGCTGACCGTACTGATTCTGGTATTCTTGATTTTATACACATTATTGCGCACCGTCATACCGCAGGTAGTTTCCAGCATCAGCGTACTGGCAGGCATGGCACCAAGGCAGGTAACCAGATTTTTCGACTGGGTTTCTTCCTATCTAAATAGTGAGGGTGTTGTCCAGAATTATGTGCGACCGATCACAGAAGACCTTAGCACGAAGATGGCAGACTGGGCGAACACCGATTTACTTCCATATTTACAGAACATTGTAACCAACACGTTGAATTCATTGGTAGGCATTGTTTCGAACCTTGGTATCGGCTTTATCGTGTGCGTGTATGCATTGTGTGCCCGTAAAAAATTTGCCCGCCAGGGAAAAGCCGTTGTTTACAGCATCTTAAAACCGAAATATGCAGATGCTTTCATGAACGAGTTGGAATTTGCAGACAAGACATTTGACGGATTCTTAAGCGGAAAAATCCTGGACAGCGCAATCGTCGGACTGATTTGTTACGGATTCTGCCTGATCATGACCGTCACCAGAGGATTTTCCAATGGAATCCTGATCAGTCTGATCATCGGAGTCACGAATATCATCCCATATTTTGGACCATTTATCGGTGCGATACCGGCGACACTGTTGATCTTAATGTCCGACCCGATTGGTGCAGTGATCTTCCTGATATTCATCATTATCCTGCAGCAGTTCGATGGAAATGTACTGGGACCAAAGCTTCTGGCGGGAAGTGTAGGCTTATCCGGATTCTGGGTACTGTTCGCCATCACCGTATTTGGCGGATTCTTTGGATTTGTGGGCGTATTGATCGGCGTTCCGGTCTTTGCGGTGATCTATGATCTGATACACAAGCTGGTAAGGCGCGGACTGATTCGCCATCAGAAAGAAGAACTTCTGGATAGCGGAGAAAAAGAAACTCCAGAGAAAAAATCCGGACGGCTGTCACCGGGAGAACATCTGGAGCAGAAGCTGGATGAGCGTATTCTGCGCCGGGAACTGGAAGCCATGGAAAAAGCGCAGGAGGAAGAAGAGAAACAAAAGAATCCTGTGGAAAAGAATACAGAAGAAACAAAGCGGAAGGAAAACAGTAGCAGGAAGAAGAAAAGAGGGAATACAGATGGAACTATATAAAGGAAGACCAGAAGATACCGCAGGACGCCAGGAACGGGAAATCCGCGTATATGATTTTCTGGATCAGCTTGGAATCGCATATGAGAGAACAGATCACGGGCATGCGGATACGATGGAAGCCTGCAACGAGATCGATGCCGTTTTGAATGTATTGATCTGCAAAAACTTATTTTTGTGCAATCGGCAGAAAACAGAATTTTACCTTCTGATGATGCCTGGAGACAAGGCATTCAAAACAAAAGAACTGCCGCCGCAGATCGGCAGCGCCCGGTTATCCTTTGCACCGGAAGAATATATGGTAGAATATCTGGACATCCATCCGGGGGCTGTCAGCGTCATGGGGCTGATGAATGACAAAGAAAATCATGTGCGCCTGTTGATCGACAAAGACGTATTAGACGGCGAATACATCGGATGCCATCCATGCGTGAACACCTCCAGTCTGAAGATTCGTACCAAAGATATCACAGATATTTTCCTGAAGGCAGTTCACCATGACATGACGGTAGTTACTTTGACGGGCGAATAAAAGGAGGACAAAAACATGAAGATCGGGTTTATCGGATGTGGAAATATGGCAACAGCATGATAAAAGGCATTCTGGACAGTAAAAATGTGTCCGCAGAAGATATCATTGCTTCAGCGAAAACAGATAAAACCAGAGAAAAAATACAAAAAGAATTGAAGATCGCTGTAGCGGCACACAACTGGGAAGTCGTAGATTTTGCAGATGTCGTGTTCCTGGCAGTAAAACCACAGTATTATGAGGAAGTCATTGCAGAGATCAAAGGAGATATCCGGGAAAATCAGATCATCGTAACGATCGCTCCGGGAAAAACACTGGCCTGGCTGGCAGAGAAAATGGGCGCAAACGTGAAGATCATCCGTACCATGCCGAATACACCGGCTATGGTAAAAGAAGGCATGATGGGAATGTGTAAAAATGACCTGGTAACAGACGAAGAACTTCAACAGGTGAAGACCATCTGCGAAAGCTTCGGAAAAGCGGAAGTAGTACCGGAATCTCTGATTGATGTCGTAGTCGGAGTGTCTGGAAGTTCCCCGGCATATGTATTCATGTTCATTGAAGCCATGGCAGATGCCGCAGTAGCAGACGGTATGCCAAGAGCGCAGGCGTATAAATTCGCAGCACAGTCCGTACTCGGAAGCGCAAAAATGGTATTAGAGACCGGCAAACATCCGGGAGAGTTAAAAGACATGGTCTGCTCCCCGGGCGGCACCACGATAGAAGCTGTACGCATTCTGGAAGAAAAAGGCATGCGCAGCGCCGTCATCGAGGCATCCAAAGCATGCGTAAAAAAAGGAAGAGAGATGTAAGGCAGGACGAGGGATAGTGGCTTGACAAAAACCAGAAAAGTGTCTATACTATATTTAACAAGGCAGTCGGAAGGTGAGTGCAGATCACCTGACCCGGCGAAATTAATACTTAGTTATCATAAAAGATAGCCGTTCCTAACTTGTAGGGCAGGACGGCTATCTTTTATTTGCATAACTTAAAATTGCAACGATCAGCAAAGCAGTAGTAAGAATAATTTGCAATTCTTCGTATGTACTCATAATAATCACCCTCTCTGTAAGGCTCAGATCAGATGATAGCACGTCCCCGACTACCCAGTTAAATATAATACAACACCATAGTACAACAAAAATATAATTAATGCAACATAATGATGAATCTGTATTGAAATATACCATCACGCCCAACCACAATAAAACTGGGTGATATCTAAGAAAGATATCACCCAGTTCAGCACATCTGTGCCCATTTATTTCTCCCGTACCAGTTTCTCCCGTAAAGTTGTCAAAAACTGTGGCTGTCGATACAGCACATACCAAGTCACGAGATTCAATCCCATCGCACCGACCACATCGATCACGGTGTGCTGTTTAATGAACATCGTAGAAAGTACAATAGATACGGCAATGATGCCGGAGATCCGTACCGCCCACGGATGCTTCTTCAAAGTGGTGGAATGTCGTACCGCAGTATGCATGGCAATCGTATTAAATACATGAATACTCGGAAATACATTCGTAGAAGTATCCGAGGAATAAATCATGATCACCAGTCTGGTAAAGACATTGTCCCTTGGAAGAACTGCCGGCCGCAGTGTGTGTCCATTTGGCCAGATCAGGGAAATCAGCAGGAACAGAGCCATCCCGATCATCAGATTCGTAGAAAGCTGATAGTACTGATCCCGATCCTTCTCCACAATTCCGAAAAACAGAACACCGAACGTGATATAGAAAAACCACATAATATATGGAACCACGAACAGTTCACAGAACGGAATCAGATGATCGAATCTGGAAGCCAGCAGATGCATATGATAAGCCGGTCGATTTTCAACATAAACAAATACAGTTAAATAAAAAATCAAAAATACGGCAAGTGGAAACAGATGCTTATATTTTCGATAAAAAATTCGCATATATGACATAAGATACACCTCTATTCATAAGTGATATGACCTACGGGATATCGAGTATCTTTATAGCACGAAAAACCCGTTCTGGCAAGAGCCAGGCGGGTTTTTTAAGAAAAAATTCATCAAACTTTAATCCAGCGCAGCCACACCCTGGCGCAAAAGCCGGGCATGTTCCTCCCGATCCTTCGAAATATACTCCAGCGTAACATAAAGCGGATCAATCTGCCGAACCAGCTCCCGGACACCGTCTGCGACAAACGGTCGGTGCTGATCCACCTGAAAAATATGAAGAAACGCCTGCGTTGCCAGCTCATTTGGATCTTCTGCCGGAGTCGGCAGGTGTTTTTGAAACTCTCTTACATAAGAACCACTCAGAGACTGGTTCAGATGAATCCCCTTTATCATCGGAATCAAATCTTCATGTGCATCAAGCATCCGGTTCAGGAAAGTCAGAGCATCCTCCGGCGTTCTCAGATCCGAATTCGTATTCATAAAATGTCCGGTATCCAGCATCAGTCCCTTCTTCGGATAGTGGATCTGATCCAGGAGACGTCTGGTAATTGCCGGATCTTCAAATGTCAATCCTGGATACCACAGATTCTCCATCAAAAAATAGAATTCATCATCGCATCCATCCAGAAGTCGGTTGATAAAAGCAGCAGCGGCATCCACGACCTCTTCATCACTATGCGTTTTCTGATAAGTCAGCGATTCCGCATAAGCAGCCTGCGTGACATGAAAAACCACATATTCCGCCTGCATCGCTTTTGCATACTCCAGATCCTTCCGGTAATGCGAAAGCAGCCATTCCTGATCTAGATGCATCCAGTCTGTAAGACAACAGGCATGAACACCCACCGTCATATCCGGTGTGATCAGTCCGTGACCGTCCTCACACAGCGGCATCACTTCCAGCCCGGACAGCCCAAACTGTCGGTAGAATCCCCGCAGATCCGCAGAGTTGCGATAGCGACCGGTATCATCATCAGAAATAGAAAAATTCATTGTAATCTTCATCATAGCTCCTAATCCAGGTACTCTACGTTAAACCCATTATTCTGACAGTACCGGTCCATCTTAGAACCACGATAACAGCGGATAGCCGCAGAACGGTTAATGATCCAGTCCCCGACAAATTCAGGATCGTGGCGGATCTCCAGCACCTTCAGCCGGTTACATCCGTGGAAAACCCATTTTCCGATATAGCGGACATTTTGCGGAAGGCGCACATATTCCAGGTTATTGCACTTAAAAAATGCACTCTGGTCTAGAACTTCCAGAGAATCTGGAAGTTCCAGACTGTGAATTCCACAGAAATAAAACGCTTCACTGCCGATCTCTTTTACCCCCCCCCGGAAGAGAAATGTGATCCAGAGATTTACAACGATAAAAAGCACGATCATCAATCGTAGTCACACTCTCCGGAAGAATCAGAGAAGTCAGAGACTGACATCGGAAAAAAGCATTTTTACGAATCGTATGCAGCTGATCCTGTCCGTGGAACTCCACAGACTTCAGCTTCGTATTTTCAGAAAACAAATCCTTCGGCAGTTCCGATACCGAAGCCGGCAGCGTGACCCGTCTCATAGAAGAGCAGTCAGCAAAAGCTCCGGAGCCGATTTCCTGCATCTGATTCGGCAGACTGAGATCCGTCAGACCATTGCAGTTGCGAAAGGCTCTCGCTCCAATCCGAGAAAGCTCAGCCGGAAACTGTATCGTCTTAATCATACTCTTACTCTGAAAAGCTTCTGATGCAATCCCTCTGATATAAGATGGAATCAGCGTATTCGTATGAATATACTGACAGGCATTTTTTCTGGTAATAATCCGGTCATTTGAAAAACTAGTTGTGTAATTTGGCATAAAAAATACTCCTTTGTGATGGAGAATCATCTTCCCACAATGGAGTATGGTAAAAGCAATTATACAACATACCGCAGCAGGAAAATAATCTGAGAGGGAGTCCATCTACTGCACCTTCTTAGAAAAAGGGTACAAAAAATAAAACTACCTCCCGATCTCCTATTGCGTGTAGTTGATGGCAGCAGCTCTAAGCAGGTATTCTGACTCACGCAGTAACGCCGCATCTCCCTTCTCACTCCGTTACGAGCAATGGATACGAAATACGGCTGCACGTATACAGCAGCACGACTGTTCGGGGTTCACACCCGATTCCCTCTTAGCCATCCGCAAAATGTGTGCGGTGGAACTTAAAACCGGTAATCATTGTTAAATAATGTTCAATTCATTGTTTCTATTCTACAGGAAATAAGAGGAAAAAGCAACAGGAAAAATATAAAAAAGGACTCTTGTAGAAACAAGAGTCCCCAGGCTGTAGACAAAGCCCTGCTTTTGCAGGGTTTTGCTATTGTTGGAACCGCTTTTCTGATATAATAAATATCAGAAGGGCGGTGTTTTTTATGATGACGAAAAATGCAGATAAAAAAAGAGAACAAATGATGATGTTTTCCATGGATGACATGGTACCTCAAAACCATATGCTGCGATTGATTGATAAAGCAATCAATTGGAACTTTATTTATGGTCTGGTTGAAGAAAAATACTGTCCGGATAACGGTCGTCCCAGTATGGATCCCGTCATGCTGATAAAGATACCATTCATTCAGTATCTCTATGGGATAAAAAGCATGCGTCAGACCATGAAAGAGATCGAGGTAAACGTTGCATACCGCTGGTTTCTCGGACTAGACATGTTAGATCCAGTACCTCATTTCTCTACATTTGGAAAGAATTATACCCGCCGTTTCAAAGATACAGACCTTTTTGAGCAGATCTTTTCAAAGATTCTGGAAGATTGTATGAAATATAAGCTTGTAAATACAGAACAGATCTTCGTGGATGCAACACATGTAAAAGCCTGTGCAAACAGTAAAAAAATGCGTAAGCGGGTTGCACACGAACAGGCTCTCTGGTATGAAGAGGAATTAAATAAAGAGATTGAAAAAGATCGTCTGGCACATGGAAAAAAGCCATTAAAGAAAAAAGATGATAACCAGCCACCTGCATCCGGTGGAACCGGAAATGATAAGGATTCTATATCTGAAGAACTTCCTGAAGATGTGAAAACACAAAAATGCAGCATCAGCGATCCGGAAAGTGGATGGTTTCGAAAGGGTGAACATAAACACGTTTTTGCATATGCAGTAGAAACTGCTTGTGATAAACATGGCTGGATCCTTGGATATACAGTACATCCTGGTAATGAGC
>QUMM01000033.1 GCA_003435055.1 Lachnospiraceae bacterium OF09-6 | reverse complement strand
CGTATGATGGTGGAAGAAGGACGCGAAGAGGAACGCAAAAATACAGAACGGGAACGTCTTCGTGCTGAAAACGCTGAAGCTCGTGCTTACTCTGCGGAAACCCGTGCCAGCTCAGCGGAAATCCGTGCCAGCTCAGCAGAAACTGAACTTGCCAAATACCGGCTTTTATACGGCAATCTTCCATCCTAGAAAATGGAATTAGCAATAATATCAAAGTAAAAAAGTCCAGTTTCCTGATAATTAGGATTCTGGACTTTTCTATTTTTGTTCATTTTCTATTTCTTCCAATCCTTTATGGATTTTCGGAATTATGCTTGAAAACTTTCAGCGCAACTGGCATCGGTTTTCAAACTTGCTAACCATAAAGCCGGAAAACTCCGTCCCAAATGGTTTTACCCGTCCCCAATGGTTTTACCTAATGGTTTCTACTTACCAGTAGTAGCTTTTCCCAATGTTGTTAATTCACAAGCACCTGATGAAAGTGTAAACTTGAATGTTGCAGTGTAGGTTCCTGGCTGTCCACCAATATCATCCGTCATACCTGCATGAGTAAATGAAAGTTCTTTCTCCTGATCACTCCATCCTGAAGCCTGACCTTTTAACTGAACATTCTCTACTGTTACTGTCTGTGTACCATCTGTTGCTGTAGCTGCAACTGTTACATTACCATTCTTAGCAACAGCCTGTCCATTTGATGTTAAGCATGCTGCTGATGCTTCAGCATATGCTGCTCGAATATTGGATACAGAAACAGTATCACGGCTTTTCTCCAACTGGCTGTTAAAGATCGGAATACTGATTGCTACCAGTACTGCGATGATTGCTACTACGATCAGTAATTCAGCAAGTGTGAATCCTTTTTTGTTTTCTTTTGCTTTTTTAATTGCTTTGTTTAACATTGTGTTTCCTCCCTGTTTTGTTCTTCTTGTTTTGTGAGTCTGAAGCCGTCCGGGTCAGCGGGCTTCATCTGGTATTGCGATCTTGATGTTGCCTGTGTCATCGATCAGCTGGATCTTCAGGTAACCGCCTGCGGTTTCGATGAGTTCTCTCATTCTGACGATGCTCTTATCAAATTCCCGGATCATACGGTCCTCGCAGGAGAATTCAATACGAATCAGCATCTGCTGCTGCATCTCTCTGCTTCGGATTTTGATGTACCTCCCTCTCGGAGGTGTTGTCTCGATACAATTTTCTTTTGCTGTATCCAGTGCCATCCTGACCAGTTCACAAAGACTCTGACCCATTCGGTTTTCTCTCAGATCAACGGCCTCTACAGATACCCAGATACCGGAGTCTTCTGCTTCTTTTACAAATCGATTCAGTAATTCATTCATCTCTGAATAGGATGTGTAAAAGCTGCGGCCTGATCGCTGATTCTTTTCTTCTTTCATGGAATCCTGTCTTCGCATCACTGCCATCCGTTTTGCTCCTTTCTCTTAAGATGCCTTAAGTATAGCATCGGAGGACGGATTTGTACGCAAGTTGTTGAATCTGACCGTTATTTTGTAAAAGTTGGCACTCTGATGTCGTTTTTGACATATTTTATGTCGTTTTTAGCAACTTACATCTTTTCAAACATATAATCATAGTACATATCCCTGGCTTCTCTCTGATATTTTCTGGAAATCGGGATATCTACCGATGGGAACTGGAACTTTCCGGTCTCCATCTTTTCTACAAAATAGAGATTGATGATATAGCTCTGATGGCACCGGAAAAACAGTTTCCCCGGCAGAGATTCCTCCAGTTCTCCCAGCTTGGCATAACTCTCTAACGTATCTCCATTTTCCAGATGAAAGATCACTTTCCGGTTCACACTTTCAATATAGACGATATTTCGACAATACACTCTGCGATAGCTTCCACCAGCCTCTTTGATCATCACCGAAGCCCGTCGCTCTTTGCTTGTTTTCTGATAGAAAAAGCTGATACAGTTGTGCAATTCACTGATATCAACGGGATAGAGCAGGTAGCCGGTAGCAAATACAGAAAACGCTTCTGCATAGTATCTCTGGGAATCCGTGATAAAGCAGATCATGACTTTCCGGTTCCGGCTGCGGATCTCTGCTGCCAGACGAATCCCGTCTCCTTCATGGCGGATTGTGGTATTCAGCAGCAAAATGTCAAAGGCTGATGCCTCTTCCCCGACATTTTCCAGATAATCGTATTCATTGCTGAATTCACTGACCTGTATCTCCATATTCAGCCCCTGCAGGCCTGCCCGGATATATTCCCGGTGTTCTTTGGATTTTTCCACAATAGCTGCGCGCAGCATGCTTCCTTCCTCCCTGTTCTTTGGTATCTTCCAGCAGATCTCCCGGCATGGACTGATCTACTGCGCCGTATCGGCTGTAGCTGTGCCTGAAGCGGATGTATCCGCAGGCAGACCACTGTCTGGTGTACCACCTGTCATCGTCTCATAAAAGGTAGCAGCCAGTCCCACATTGACACCACCCTGGGAAAAATCTCCTTCCTGTGAAACTACATTGATGCCACTGACCAGACATCTCCACTGTCCCTCGCAAAGCTGTTTGATCAGATCTTCTGCCTTACTGTAATCAGCTGCGGAAAATGTCAGACTAAAGGTGCGTCGAATCAGATCACCGTCTCTTGTCACATTGCTGAAGCTGATATCATAACTGTCTGCATCCTGGAGCACCTGGTTCAGTTCCTCCAGCTCTGCCTTGGCATTGTTATAACTTCCCATTTCTCCATAGGTTCCATTTCCTTCGATGATGTCCAGTTCATTCTGCATTCTGGACAATGATGCTGCTTTCTGCTGAAGTACCAGCAGCTGCGTATTTAGATTCTCCTGTTCACTGACCGCTTCACTGATTGCTGATCGAACAGGCTGATCTACTGCCAGATAGTAGACTGCTCCCAGAAGAATCATGGTCAGGATCAGAAGTAACACCTTTTCTTTCCGTGTAAAATCACGACTCATTAGTTTCATTGTCGGTACCTCCTAAAATCTGCTGCAGATCATCTGGCAGGATCGTCTTCAGATAGATGGTAATCTGCCCGGTTACCGCTTCTGCCTGGCCCTCCATATTGTCGGTAGCCGCTGTCGTTACCGTACAGTATTCCACCAGATCCTGTGCATTTAACTCCTGTGCAAGCTGATTGATATCTTCCAGCGTAGCTCCTGTCACCGGAAGAGTCAGCTGACCACCTTCCAGAGACCAGCTTCCTGCTTTTACCTTCGGGAATACCACATCCTGAAGAAGTTGCATCACCTCCGGACGGTTCATATAACCTGCCTCATCCATGGTAAATCCCTGATAACTATAGTGTGCATAAGTATCCTGCAGATCTCCCAGACTTTCTATGTAAGCATTGGCTGCATCCACCTGCTGCTGCAGACTGGATACTGCACTCTGCTGCCGGCTGACCTCAATCAAACGGTCTGCAACGGCGAATTTGCCAATCGCACCTGCTCCCGCAACGATCACCAACAGAGCCGGAACGGCAAGTGCATAGTGTTTCTTCTCTACCCCGGCCATAGCCAGGTTGATGCATTTGCTTTTCAATGTAACATTATGGTTCAATCCGATTCCCACGGCCTGGAAGCATACGGAATTCAGATCTGTTTTTCCATTTCCCTGCATACCTTCCAGTATCTCCACCGCATCCCGAATATTCACGTCCACATTTTCCCGCAGCCGTTCTTTCATAGACTCGGTAGCCATGCTGCTTCCGCATACCCAGATATCTTCCAGCTGACTGCCTGGATTACTGAACTGATAGAAGTTCAATGCGCGCATGATCTCGACACTGATCTGGCTGAATGCATCCTGACACACTTCACTGTGTACACAGTCTTCGTGGTTGCTTAGCAGCCATGCATGTGCCAGATGAATATCGATATGGTAATGATCTGCCAGCAGCTCTTCTACCCGGTCCATCCCCTGTTCTACCGTACGGGTAACCTGATGTCGGTAGCCCCTGAAGATCATCAGACGGCTGGAATTGCTTCCCAGATCCAGAATTCCATACTCTTTCTCTGCATCCACATCTGGATGCTTTAACAGGTAACGATATAACAGTGTCTCACAGGCAGATACTTCCGGTGCAGCCAGACGCAGGCGCAGCCCTGCCTTGCGGGTCGCCAGCCGAAGATCCTCCAGAGTCTCCAGTGGCACTGCCATAGCAAGAATCTCATTTTCCTCTTCTGCTTTTTCATACTGAATATAATCAAATGCATATTTTTTTAATTCATCACTGATATAATCCCGAAATTCGTAAGGCAGGTTATACATCATCTGTTCCGGTGTCATCTTCGGCATCGTAATATTTCGCAGATAACCGGCCGCATATGGTATCACCACTGCTGCATCTCTGCAGTGAATCTTATGTTCTTTCATAGTCTGACGGATCAGTTCTCCGGTACTCTCCACAGATACAATCCGTCCATCTCTGAACAGTCCGTCCGGCATCTGCACCGATACAGACTTCTGGATCGTTTCTCCTTTCATGAGCACCAGCTTCAGCTGTTCCCGCCCGATATCAATTCCAAGACATGTTTTTGCCATGATTCTATTCTCCCATTCTTTTGTTTCCCTAAAGCAAGCCCAGATACCAGTTCACAAGCCGTTCGCCATACAGCAGCATCACATAAGATGCCAGTGCAATGGACGGGCCAAAAGGAATGGGTGCTCCTTTTTGATTTCTATTTCTGACAGCTCCCATAAGCAGTCCCAGTATACAGGAAAAAAGCAGTGCAAACAGGGATGCCGCCGCTCCCAGATAAAGTCCGGTCACTGCAAACAGCTTGATATCGCCGCCGCCCATCGTCTCTTTTCCCAGTATTTTATCAAACAACAGGGTCAGTCCCAGCATAATTGCTCCATAGCCGACTCCTGTCAACAGATGCGCCAGTATCGCCATCTTCCCCATCCCGGCAAATGGCAGCGCTGCCAGCCAGGCTGCTGCTGAAATAATCAGACAGCCATTGGGGATCTCAAAGCTCTCCAGATCCACCAGCGAGAGACAGAACAGACAGCAGGCAAATACCATATTTCTCAGATATTCCACTGAAAGATCCCATCTCAGAAGGCTTGCCACACTGACTACTGCAAAAAAAAGTTCCGTCAGCATATATCTGGCACTGATCTTCGCCTTGCAGTAACGGCATTTGCCGCCCAGAAACAGCCAGGAAAAGATCGGCACCAGATCCGGTGCAGACAGGATATGTCCACAGACAGTACAGTGACTTCGTCCGTGGAGGAAGGACTCCCCGTGGGCAATGCGCCAGGATGCACAGTTCAGGAAAGACCCGAAAACCGCTCCGAAAATGAAGGCCAGGATGGCGCAGTATAGGCCGATGTATAAGTTATCGTGTATGGAAATAAACATTTTACCACTACTTTCTATATGATATATCTGCGAATCGCTTCATTGCTACGCAATTTTCGTAATTTTTGATCTCTTCAGCGCCCCATTCGCAAAACCGCTGCTTCACAGCTTTTGTTTTTGGTTTCTCGCTATATAGATTTATCACATGACACTGTACATCTGGAACATTGCTATGTATACAGCCAATACGATATACCCCGCTACAATAGCCATGAAGATGAGCAGCGTCGGTTCCAGTTTTTTGAGGACGTCCTGTACGGCCATATCCAGTTCAGAATCATAATAGCCTGCTACGGTATGCAGGGTGGATTCCAGTTCACCTGTCTCTTCCCCCACCGCTGTCATGTCAACCAAAATATCTGGCAGACAGTCCACTTCACGCATACATTCCCCCAGCGTATGTCCCTCTTCCAGACGGGATGTGATCTTTCCCACATTCTGGCTGATATAGTAGTTGCTGATCACTCTGGCTGTGATGCTGACTGCTGTTGTCAGCTGCAGTCCTGCTCCAATCAAAGTTGTCATATTTCCGGCGAATTCACTGGCTGCGCTTAAGACATTCACATTTCCCAGGACTGGCATCTTCAATGCTTTCTGTGCCAGATTCAGTCTGCCCTTTTCTGTATTGCCATACAGCTTAAAGGCCAATATCAGAGCTGCGATCACTACGATAATCAACAGAATATACTTGCGGAAGAAATTCGATATCCAGATCAGTGACTGGGTAATCAACGGCAGCTGTGCATCATAAGATTCAAAAATTCCGATGAAAGTCGGCACTACTTTTACCATCAATACAATGACTACCACTATTGCCAGTGCCAGTACAAAGACTGGATAAATCAGGGCATTTCGTACTTTTGCACGCATCTTCACCTGCTTGTCATAGTGCTGATACATTGTCTCAAACGCCCTGGCCAGATTACCAGACTCTTCGCCTGCATGTATCGTCTCGATAAATACCGGCGGCATCAGTTTGCCACCTCTCTCTTTAAAGCTGGTGGAGATACTTCGTCCGGCTTCCACGTCTTCGCCTACCTGCTTCAGGATTCCTTTCAGCTTTTTATCTGTGATCTTATCTCCAATAAGATGAACGGCACGGCCAATGGGAATACCTGATTTCAGGATAATGGAAAACTGAGCACACATCAGAGAAAATGCCCTGGCATTTAGCTTATTTCCTCCGATCTCCATGTTCAGAAGGCCTGGCTTTTTTTCTTCTATTTCTGTAATTTTTAAAATGATATCACAGTCCTGTTTGATCTTATCCACAGCATCAAACTGGTCAAATCCCTCCACAATACCAGAGACCTTTACCCCATCTCTGGATAGGGCTGAATACTTATATTTTGCCATGCTTCTCTACTCTCCTAACCGTTTTTTCGAATGAAATCCTTATCTTTTCCATATTCCATAGCCAGTTCCCTGTCGATCTGTCTGGATCTGGAAAGCATGGCCAGACACTGATCCATGGTCTGTCCCCCCAGTGCAGAACTGGTGGAGATTGCATTGGCAATCTGTGGTGTATTTCCGGTGCGGATCATGTTGCGGATGGCATCCGTCACGACCATTACTTCGCTTGCCAGGATTCGACCACCGGTCTTTTTCCTCAGAAGCTGCTGCGCAATTACCGCAACCAGTGTCATAGATAACTGCAGACGAATCTGGTTCTGCATTCCCTCTGGGAACACCTGCACGATACGGTCAATCGCATCGGATGCACAGTCCGTATGTAAGGTTCCAAATACCAGATGACCGGTCTCTGCTGCAGTAATGGCAGTCTCGATCGTATCACGGTCTCGCATTTCACCGATCAGGATCACATCCGGGTCTTCTCGAAGACTGGCCCGCAGACCTTCCGAGAAGCTGGCCGTATCTCTGCCGATTTCACGCTGATTGATCAGACACTGATCTGGTGTATAGATATATTCGATCGGATCTTCCAATGTAACGATATGATCTTTTCTGGTATGGTTAATCTCATTTAATAAAGCTGCCAGCGTGGTGGATTTACCAGATCCTGTTTCACCGGTTACCAGAACAATTCCTTTGTGCAGCTTCGTAAATCCCGGTACGGATGGCGGCAGACCCAGGCTGTCCAGCCTTGGAATTACCTCACTGAGCAGTCGCACAGCTGCTGACAGTTTGCCCTGCTGTTTAAAGACATGGCAACGGCAGCGAATGCCACTGATCTCTTTTGAAAAATCCAGTTCTCCCGTATGCTCCAGGCGGTCAAATAATTCTCCTGCAAGCCATTTGCACAGATTGATGCAGTCTTCTTCTGTCAGAGGTACTTCGGCCATATTTTCCAGTCGTCCATCTACACGGAACTTTGGCGGCAGACCACAGACCAGATGAATATCCGATGCGCGGTTGCTTTTAGCCTGTGCGGCCAGTTCTTCCATATTATATATCATGATTCCATTTCTCCTGTCTCATAAATCACACGGCGGACTTCATCAGCAGTGGTGATCCCCTGCTCCACCAGTTCAATGGCATTTTCTCTCAATGTAGTGAATCCGCTCTTTCCATTTTTCAGTTCTGCCTCAATCGCTCCACGATCTGCTTTGGAGGCAATCTGTCTCTGCAGTCTGTGATCAATCTCCAGGATCTCAAAGACACCGATTCGTCCGCGATATCCGGTATTGAAGCAGTCCGCGCAGCCTTTTCCACGATAGAATGTATGCTTCTGCTGCGGATCCAGTCCCAGTGTCCGCACTTCCTCTTCACTGGCTTCGTAGCTTTCCCGGCACTTCGGGCAGATCCGGCGCACCAGTCGCTGAGACACCACGCCACGAAGAGCCGTGGCCACCAGATAAGGTTCTACTCCGATGTCTTCCAGACGCTCGATAGTACCCACTGCATCGTTGGTATGAATTGTAGAAAGTACCACATGTCCGGTGATAGCAGACCGCATACAGATCTGTGCAGTTTCACCGTCTCTGATTTCTCCTACGGCGATGATATCCGGGTCCTGACGCAAAATGGCACGCAGACCATTAGCAAACGTCATTCCCGTCTTCTCATTGATCTGTACCTGATTCACTCCGTCAATATTGTATTCCACCGGGTCTTCCAGTGTCACCAGATTCACCTCTTCTGTATTCAGCTGGGAGATCATAGTGTTCATGGTGGAAGACTTACCACTACCGGTAGGACCGGCAATGAGAATCACTCCACTGTGACAATGGATGGTTCTCTGATACTTTTCCAGATTCTTCCCCATCAGACCGATGGATTCCGGTGTCAGATAGCCTGCTGCTTTATCCAGCAGACGGGCTACGATCTTTTCTCCATAGACCGTCGGAAGCGACGAGATACGCAGATCGTATTCTTTTTTATTGCTCTTCACATTAAAACGTCCATCCTGTGGAATTCTGCGTTCTGCAATATCCATTCCACTCATGATCTTGATACGGGAAATAACAGAATTCTGCAGGTTCTTTGGAATAGTCAGAATCTTGCGCAGCATACCATCGATTCTCATACGAACCTGAAGCTCTTTTTCCTTCGGTTCGATGTGAATATCACTGGCATTTTCATGTACCGCACGATCAATGATCGAATTCACCAAACGAATGGTCGGTGCATCATTGATGTTGTCGTTTAAGATATTCCCGGAAAACTGATCCGTTGTTTCTTCCTGCGTAGCAGAAATTTCTCGCTTCATGGCCTCAATGGCTTTCGCTGCGCCCTCGTTACCATACAGTACCGTAATGGCATGTTCCACGCCTTCGGCTGTGGCGATCATTGGCACGATACGTTTCCTTACAGCTTTCTTTACTTCCTCGATTGCATAGAAGTTCATCGGATCACACATTGCCAGATAAAGTTCATCTTTCTCCATATGAACCGGCACTACCTGGAACTGCTTTGCAATATTCTTCGGCACTACCTGCGCCAGAGAAATCGGGATATTGGTCTTGGAAAGATCTATGTATTCGATACCCAGCTGAAGCTGAAGTACTTCGATCAGCTGTGCTTCCGTGATAATTCCTGCTGAGATCAGTGCAGTTCCCAGTCGTTCTTTTGTCTTTTTCTGCCGTTCCAGTCCCTGTTCCAGTTCTTCCGGGGTAATGGCTCCCGCTGATACCAGCAGATCGCCAAGACGTTTGTATGCCATGTATTTCGTCTCCTTTGTCTGTCTTCTGTATGTTTATGAATTCTGGTTGATCACCAGTGTATTTACCGGAATCACCTGAAATGTATTCTCAGCCTGTTTTTTATTGTCCCTGTTCAATATAACAAGTGCCACGGAAAATACGTTTTCATCTCTTTTATATTGAATTGCATCTATCTCCGCTTTCAGACCAAATGAACTATAGGATGATTCTGATATCAGCCGTCGATATACTGTTTGATCCTGTTCTGTTGCTTTAATGGCAATCTCTCCACTGGTCGTTTCCTGTTCATCACTATCTATCGTAAGGAAGCTGCTCTGGCTCTGTCCATAGTTCGGGCTGAAATACGTCTGCAGCACCCCTGTACTTTCATCATAAGTAATACTGGTGGCATATCGCAATTCTGTCTCGATACTGGCTGTCAGTGTCGAACACAGCTGTCTTGCGTGAGAACGTGTCAGGCTCTCGTTATACATGCGTACCGCAAAGGTTACTCCTTCTGCCATCACCTGACTGGCCAGAAGGAGGATTATGGTTGCTGCCAACAGTTCTCCAAGGGAAAATCCCCTGCCTGTGGACAGTTTTTTTCGGATCTTGTTCATCATTCTCATATAGGTTATCCCCTGTTATTGAGATTCATAATAAATATAGCCATTTTCTGTCTGATACAGATTCACATTGAGGTTTGCTCCTTCTCCTGTTCCCTTCGAAATAGAAATCATATGTGACACCGGCCGATTCTGGCTGCTGATAAATGCTGTGTCTGCGTTTTCTGCTCTTTGATTTACCCTGGCCGAAGTAACAACCGCCCCTGACAACATCACCACCGCCAATGACAGAATGATCATCGTTACCAGTGTCTCCACAATGCTTTCGCCAGAATTACTGCGTAGCTTTGTTGCTGCACTGTTATTCATTATTCTGGAAACTATTGTTTTTTTTCTCATTGTACCACTCCCTTTATATCTGGATCTGTGCCAAACATAATTCTTTCTGCTTTCCAGGTATACTTTACCTCTGTGATAACGGCTGTCAGGCCTGTCCCTGATCCATTGCGTTTTGTATTTCCCTCAACAGTTCCATTTAGTTTCACATTCATCTTACAGCTATCCACGCCTTCTCCTGCTGACAGATTGATACTGATATCATAACTGTAGTACGTTCTGTTTCTATCTTCTGAATCTACAAACTTATTTTCTCCACTACTATCCTTCGTAATTTTAAGATCGGCAGTCACGTTTTGCAGCTGCCCATCAGAATCACACACCTGCAATGTCTGTGTCATCGTATCGCCAGCCGTGACATCCTCCGTCATGTTCTGTATCCAGTCTTTTAAATAAATACCACCGAATGTCTGACTGTCAGAATTCCATTCTATTGTATCTCCATTCGGTGTTTGATCATATTCCCTCCATGTCTGTGTTCTTTTTCTGATTATCGCAGTCTTTTCTATCTCATTCCTCAGCAGCTTTGCTGCGCTGGAACATGTCAGGTAATTCTGTTCTGCCTGTTTGTCTGACTGTACTCTTTTCACTGCTGTCACAGCCCCGTTCAGCATCACAATACTGAGAATCGAGGCAATCATGAAAAATAAAATTCCGAAAAAGATGGAGGTACCATGGGTAGAATTCAGCTTCTTTCTGATTTTTCTTCCTGCCATCTGGTTACCTCCTTTCTTTTTCTGTTACCTTGCATTCATGGGTTTATTCAATCCCAACTACCATGCCTGTTTCTGTCAGTTTCTCTTCTGCTGCCTGTTCCTCTGTGATCTGACTGTCACTCTCTGATTTTGCCTCGTTACTTCCATCTGTACTGTTATCCAGTGTCTCCTCTCCGCCGGATACTGCCGTATCTGTTTCTGCAGAGTCTGTTTCCTCTTCATTCACTACGATCTCGTCCGATGTACTGTCATCGATCACCGTGTTGCCATTTTCCTGCTCTTCACCAGATGTGTAAATGTTACCTGACTCATCTGCTATCTGTACAGAAGTCTGATCCTGCACCACTTCTACCCAGGCTGTTGTCGTATATTCAACGCTTCATAGGTATAAGTACCGGTAATGGTCAGCGTAATCGACATATCCTGTTCCAGGTCTGCATGGCAGAAAATCGTCATCCTATTCTTCTGCTCTTCTGACATCGATACGCTGATATAATTTTCCTCTGAATCTGTACTCTCTACTGTCCAGTTCATATAAGGTGCCAGATCTTTTTCCGGAGCAGTCTCCATTGCCAGATCTGCATATGGAGTAATCACAGATTCTGCCTCTTCAGAGCCTTCTGTTTCCATGGGCATCTGAATCTCTCCATCTGTCATCTCTTCCGTAGATACCTCATCTGTACATTCTTCATCACTTTCATCCACGGTTGCACTTTCTCCGTATAGCACCATCTGCTCCGTCTGTACCGGTTCATTCTGCAGTTCCAGTGACTGCTCTTCAACCGCACTTTGCGAATCATCATCAAGTGACTGCTGCTCTGTCACAATGTCGGTGTCCATTCCTGTGTAACTGTTCATCGGCACTGCATGAAGAGCCAGTGCAGTATTCACTCCATTCTTCAGACTGACCGTTTCACTGTCTGCATAAGCCACCAGATCTGCCGTAATGGTCAGCGTAAAGGTGGCTGTATACGTCTGCTCAATACCATCCCTTGTTTTTGCCTTTACTGATGCGGTGATCTCTTCTGTTCCGGTCTTGTGAGCCCATACGGTTGCTACATAAGCACCCACTGTATTATCATACTCGATATTACTTACTTCCGCAATACGATTCTGCCCATCCAGAAACATACTTTCCGATTTCTCTGCGCCAGTATCAGGTGTCTCAGGATCTGATGGTTCATCACCATACTGATAAGTAAACTGAATCTCAGATGCCTTATCTGTTCCGATATTTCCGGCTTCATCTCTCAGAACGAACTTCTTCAGAGCTTTGCCTGATCGTCCCCCTCTTCTGTCACCAGATTCTCAAAAATATCCATGCCGGCACGGCTTTCTTCCCAGCTCATTCCTTCTAATGGCCACTCACCATAATGTACATTCACGCTGATCCCATCTGTCGTATTCTGAGTCAGAATAGTTGGAAATGGATAATTCTGACCTTCCAGATCCCTGCGATTACCAGGGAAGGTATACTTTCCATCAATCGAATGGCCATTTTCCATTGTTGTGACCTTGCCGAAATCTGCAGATGATCCACCATTTAATCGGGATGGAAATGTATCGGATGCCAGCTCAGACCAGGTGACTGCTTCCGCATTACTGTCAATATTATTCCAGTTTTTATTAGGAATCGTTGTGTTTTTTCTGACAGGTATATTGGCCTCATAATAACAGCAGTTTCGAATCTCTATTCTGACATGTTTGTTGCGGTCATTTTCATCATGTGTTTCGCCATTTCCGCCTATTGGCTCAATCGCCTGTATTTTTTCCGTCTCCTCTCCTCCAGGCATTTTTATGTATGTGTAACAGTTGCAGATACTGGTTGTTGCCGTGCCACATTTTTTCTCATTGTTACTATTATTAACATCTTTTCTATAATCTGTCACACCCTTGATATAACCAAGCAATTTTACCAGATTTCCATCATTTTTGATAAAAATTCCACCATTGATTCCTCCAAGACACAGAAACACACCAGACTTCTTCAGATACTGCTGATTCTTCTCTGTACAAGATATCTCTCCTCCAGTATAACATTCATTCACATTTCCTCTCATGCTGCCTGCAAGCCCTCCAACACGAATCGAAAAGCCTCTCTGCAGCTGCATATTCAGAACAATATTATTTACTGCTGTACATTTTTCCAGATCCAGCGTACTTATGCCAAACATACCGCCAACATTCACGCCACCATATGAGCATCTCTTACTGTTATCTTGTATGGTGTATCCTGATACCGTGCAATTGACAATTTTGGCATCTTCCACCTTATTATTCAATCCCACTGCTGCCAGTCCACACATCCCCCCTAATGCATACCAGCTTTCCAGGGCGTTTTCGTTTCGTTGTATATGGTTGCCTCTATCTGAATACAGAATAATATTTTGTACCTGTGCTCCAATAATGCTTCCGAAAAGTCCAACCACGGTATTACTGCTATGAATCTCTATATTCTTAATCGAATAAGTATTGCCATCATAGGATCCGGTGAAATAGGTCATATATGCATCTGCTATTTGATTCGTACTCACTCTGTTCGCATCATACAGTGATCCAATCTGGGTAAATACTTCCGTTCCACCCGGTGTCATATCTGCATCCACATCATGTGTCTGGAGCCAGCTATATTTTCCCCTGGTTGTATCGATCGCATTTCCCTGTCCTGCCATCTGACCCAGATAGATATAGGAAGTGTATTTTTCCTTATAATTTTTTTCATCCAGTGTGGTGACTGCATCTCCAGACTGACTGTTCCAGTTCATGTATTCCAGCTGCTCAGCACAGCGAATCTCATACTGATTCTCGCCTTTTCCAGGCATATCCGCTATCGTTTCTGTCTCAGTTACCATGCTGCCATCTTCCGTCAATACTTTCACGCTCTGCACGGCCAGTTCTCCATCTGTTTCTGAACCATACTGCATGGCATTGGCAAAGAATGGATTGATGGTGAAGTTGTATTGAATGTTGTTTCCCTGAGCATTCTGATGCCGTCTGTCTGTAAGTGTCCAGACACCATTCGCCTCAGTTCCAGTCAGTTTCATTGCATTCTTTGTTTCTTGCGCTGAAGTTGCAATAGCTTTTGCCGTAGTAAATGCCACAACCTGAAATCCATTCAAACGGGCAGATAACTCCCCTGATACCGTATCATCCTGCGTACCAGTCTGGAATCCCGTTGCCTCCGCCGTCACATCTGCTGTACTTAACTGATCTGAGTAATAGTATGCATATCCATATTTTGTGATGATGCCTCCGTCATCCCGCTCATGACACAGGGTACTTCCGCTGACACGATGGACTGTGTCAGAAGGGCTTGTGGCATCTGCTGTATAGCCGATGTAACTAAAATGATATCCGTTGTTGGAACCCTGTTCTTCTTTTTCCCAGTAAAGAACCCCAAAGCTTCCAAGATCTGATGCCAGCTGCCAGTTGCCAAAATGAATTTTTCTGCCAGCTGTGTCTTTTCTCACAACTGCCTCAAACGGATATCCATTCTCTGAAGCAGTCGCACTGCAGCACTCTGCCCGTGTTGGTTCTTCCTGCTGCATCTCGCTATAAGTCTTTGGTGTACCGCTTCCACTGGTATTGTCAAACGCTTCCATTTCACCAAGATACTGGAAGGTTCCTCCACTCAGATAATAGCAGCTGCTGCTGATATTGCCACCTTTTTTTGCAAACCCATAAGTCTCAACGCTTCCGGCTGCCGTCATAGCGACTGCACAATAGTCACTGTCCAGATAACCTGCATTTTTCGCAGCAAATCCACCGATGACAGATTTTTCTCCTTTGGAGTACTCCACCGCAGCCTTACCGATGGCATAGCTTCCGATGATCTTTCCTGCCGCTGCATTTTCCCCTGCTAGTCCTCCTATATAAGCTTTTCCGTAAAGCACATTGGCGTTCACTAACGGTGTGTCTGCCTGGCTGTTGCGTATGGTTCCGGTATTCTTTCCGACCAGCCCACCAAAATAGAGCGTTCCATTATGTCTGACATATATGGTGCCATTATTTCCTGCAACGTAATATCCACTGACTGCACAGTTTCTGATCAGGCCATTGTTCACGCCAGCCAGTGTTCCCATATAAACTGTCTTATTTTTTTCGATCTCTTTGCTGTATTTCAGATATGGATTAGTTCCATTTTTCTGATAATCAGATACCAGAAACAGATTCTGGATTGTTCCGGCATTCTCTCCGAACAGTCCAACTTTTGTCTCGCTGCTGGATAGACTGATATTTTGCACTTTATGATATCGTCCATCATATATTGCTGCGAATGCCTCTTTTTCCCCAATCGGAGACTGTAGCGTTATTGCTTCTTTTTCATTGGCATAAGTCTTCCATTCGTAAGTACTATAGTCAATGTCCATCTCCTGTGTAAAGGTACTCTTCCGGGTCGAGGTCAGATATTCCGGATAATAATTACTCAGTTCATACAGTTGTCTGGCTGTTCGAATCGCAATCACAGATGGTGCTTTCTGTGTGTTTTCCACAGTTGTCACCACCGACTTTGCAACATGTGGATTATAGTAGAATATACTTCCTGTCACATTTTCCGTATCTGACTCATCCGTCTGATCACTTCCAACCGCATCAGCGCCGCGGATCACAACCTTCTGATAATAGGTATCTTTCGAATGTGCTGCATTCACAATCTCTGCCGGCAATGGATAGATCACATAGGCAACTTCATCCACTGTCACTTCATATTCCGTGATATTTTCTTCCGTCAGATCCATCGTCCAGGTTTTTGTCTCTGTGTTTCCATTTTTATCTGTCTCCGGATACAGAACCGTAAACTGTTTTTGCGGTTTTTCCTCTTTCTGATATACCACTCCGTATCCATCCCCGGTTACTTTTTCCTCTTCTTTCAGAGAAGAGGTAATATTTCCTCCATAGAATCCATAGCTCTGCTTCCCTGTCTCATCTGTATAGACTTCATAATACACCAGACTGCCTGCTTCAAAGGAAGCCTGCCAGTCTCCATAATGTGGCATTCCATGCAGCGCAGGATAACTGTAGGAAGAAAGTCCCTGGTTTTTCAGATTATATGGATTGGCAGCAGAAGCTTCTCCAAACTTCATTTCTCCATTCAGCTTCTGCACCATTTCCGCAATGTTACTCAGTTCTTTATAACTTATTTTTTCTCCGGCAGACTGATCCTGTTCTGTCACACCGTCATAATCTGTTCCTTCACTCAGGAACCAGGTGTTTCTGGTTGGATCGGCTGTTCCGTTTTTTAATGGAATCGTTGAATAACGTACTGTCGGACTGGTTTGGCTTTCCCCCTCTGCTGTCAGCCAGGTTACTGCTGCGTAGCAGTTTGAGACAGATGGTACCGTTCCTGCTTTTGCCAGGAATCCACCTGCAGTTTTTACTGCTTTCTGATAGCCTGCGGTATAGCTGTTCTGAATCTGTACCATACCTTCCGTTTGAGCCACTAAGCCGCCTGTAACCTGTCCGGTCAGATAAGAATCGGCATATGATTCCCGGATCGTTGTTTCTTTCTGTGCCTGTCCAATCAAACCACCAGTAAGTTTTGTTGTTTCCTCGCCCATAACCGTAGCTGCCAGACATCTGCTCAGGGAAACCTTTCCATCTGCCCGTCCAATCAGTCCGCCCTGTACAGAAGCACCATCCAGCCAGAGATCTTTTTCTGTCTTTCCCTCCAGATCTTTGGCATTCAGATAGGACTGACAATTCGTTAACGTAATCTCACCTTTACTATATGCTACCAGTGCACCGGCATACGTTTCCGCAGTTCCTGCTGTTGTTCCTTTGATTCTGGCACTTTCCAGATATATTCCACTGATTTTCATCTTGTCCGGTGTCTGGGCAAACAGTCCGGCTTTTTCTGATTCTTCTGTTGTCAGATGACTGATCCGTGCTGCCGTCTGTTCCTGTTCTGATGCTGCTGTATCTCCTGTCATACTTCGATAGCTTACTAAAGAATCATTTGTGATTGGGTGAAAAGCAAGATCACCATAGCAGCTATACCAGGATGTCGTATCTGTATCTTCCCCCTCCAATGTATTTTCTTTTTGGAAATCTATATTACTTTTCTGTACTGCACTGGTAATCTTCTCTGTTACACCAGAAAACTGATCCAGATTCTGAAGATGGCGGCCATAGAGGATTTCAGCCTCTTCGTCCGTACTGTCATTTCCAAACAGGCTGTTGGTGGATGCAGATGCTGACAAACCGTCAATCAAAGAGCTGTCGCTTCGCACTTTTACCCGAATAAGCAGATCGCTTCCAGGAGTCAATGCCTGAATAGCTTTACTTTTCAATGTAGCATTTCCAGATCCATAAAGTTCTGTAAAACGGGATGCCGCATCTTTATTTGCACCAGATGGCTGCAGTGCATCAAGGGTCAGCGTCAATGTATAATTATTTCCTCGAATACTTCCACTTTCACAATTCTCATCCAACCCACTTGTGTCTGCCAGATGAAGATCATCTTCCAGATGAACCAGGTTCTTTCCTGTCGCATCGGTTCCGTACTTCAAATTTATCACATGGTCTTCTGCATCCGTCAGCTTTATTTCGAAAGATAGTGGATTGTCATCTGGACGTTTGCAGTTAATGATGACCTGCAGCTTTTCATCATTTTTCACAGTCACTTTGGGCACCAGCGCAGAAGTATTACTTCCATCAACAGAATCTCCTCCATAATATCCTACCCTGGCTCCGTCCTTTAATCTGTTCTTTTTGTAACGTAACGGATCATAAGCAGCTGGCGAATAATCATCTCTTGTCTCACTGTAAAATACTGCATAAACACTGGCACTTGCCGGATCATATTCTACGACCCAGTAGTGTTCGTACAATTCTGCATCTACTGTATCCTCCGTTACCACCACACTGGCTGCACTTCCAGCAGTATTTTTCTGATCTGCTGTCACAAAGTACAGGGTCTTCTCATCCTCTGCATCTGTCGGAGTAGCATCTACCAAAGTCGCTCTCTTCGCTGCAAAGCTTTCACTATTGCCATCGCTTTTCAGCTTGGTCAGATTGTTCTGTACCGCCGTGTAGATAATCTCTGCCTTATTATCCAATGCTTTCTGCCGCAGATTTTTTCTGATCGTAAAAATCGCAGGTACTGCAATTGCCATGAGAACTAAGAGAATCGCCACAGTCAACAATACCTCCGCTAAAGTATATCCTTTATTTTCTCTTTTTCTGTAGAATGACTTCACTTAAATTACCCCTGTCGTAAAATTTATTTTTAGTATACAGCAACCCTTTTTTCATTTCAACCACAATACAATATTGTAAAAATGAATATTTGGACAAACTGATCAATCTTTCTTCCAATATTGCGGCATTATATCGACAGTGATCTGGTCATGAAAAACGGGACGAAGATCGTTCGCCCCATTATCATTGTTGTATTAATTTTTCTGTTTATAAAAGTGATTTCTAATACTTAAAGACCGGTCTTCCATCCTCTCCCCATGTGAGTTTCATCAGCATCGCATGACGATTTGGATTATATAATGGATTACCCTCAATCTTTTCTTCCGTTCTGGCATGATATACCATAATCGGATTTCCCTGCTCATCTTCTGTAAAGGAATTGTGTCCCGGTCCATAGATGCCTTTTTCTGCGTCTTTTAAGCCTGCCAGTGTATCACTATGTCTGAGTACAATCCCATCATAAGCCGGAATGGATGCTGTAAAATAATACGTGCCATCTGTATGCTTATACACATACGGATCTGCTCTCTGTAAAATCCATGGTTTGTTATATTCTAATTCCTGACTCATTTTTACCTCCCAGATATCTTATTTTTTTAATCGAATCACATTCCAGGATGCTTTAGTCATCATGGATGTCATTTTTCCATCTTCCATGGTACTTCTCTGTACAGTTTTTGGCATTACCAGTTCTTCTCCTGCACTGTTGCAGATTTTCATATCATTGCTTTCCAATACAATATGTTCTTCCAAATGATATCCCTCGAGACTGCGCAGATCTGTGATCAGTTCCATATCTTCTTTCGTGTTTCTGTTTACTGCGAAAATAGTCAGCTCTTCTTTTTCCTGATTCCATACCGCTACGCTGGAAAGATCTGTTACATTTTCATGTTCTTTTGTATCATGTACCGGTGTTTCAATTACTGGCTGAAGGACCATGCCCCGTCCATATCTGGATGCATGCATAAACGGATAGAAAATAGTCTGTCTCCAGGCCTTTCCGCCATCTTTCTCCGTCATAATCGGAGCAATTACATTTACCAGCTGTGCCATACAAGCCATCTTCACACGATCTGCATGTTTCATTAATGTAATCAGCATCAGACCAACCAGAAGAGCATCTTCAAAGTTATACTGATCTTCCAGAAGCGGCGGTGCAATATGCCACGGATCTTTTTCCATAAATTCATCATCTGCTTCTCTTGTATGGAACCACACATTCCATTCATCAAAACTCAGATTAATATCTTTTTTACCACGCTTCTTTGCTTTTACAAAATCGCAGGTAGCAATAACAGAACGGATAAACTGATCCATATCATCCGATAATGCCAGGAAGTCTTCCGTATCATTGTTCAAATTTCCATAATACTGATGCATAGATACAAAATCCACATAGTCATATGTATAACCAAGTGTGGTTGCTTCCCATTCTGGGAACGTCGGCATATCCAGATTAGAACTTCCGCAGGAACCAATTCAATGGAAGGATCTATCAATTTCATAGCTTTTGCCGTTTCCTGTGCCAGACGACCATATTCATGCATGTTTTTATGACCAACCTGCCAGTCACCATCCATTTCATTTCCCAGACACCATACTTTTACATTATGTGGATCTTTTACACCATGGCGAATTCTCATATCACTGTATTTCGTTCCACCTGGATGATTGCAATATTCGAGCAAATTGCAGGCATCCGCCACACCTCTGGTTCCCAGATTCACTGCCATCATCATTTCCGAATTTGCTTTTTCCAGCCATTTGGAAAATTCATTTAAACCGATCTTGTTCGTTTCCAGACTTCTCCATGCCAGTTCCAGACGAGTCGGACGTTCTTCCACCGGACCCACACTGTCTTCCCAGAAAAAATTAGATACAAAATTTCCACCTGGATATCTGACGATCGGCACATTCAATTCTCTGACCATTTCCAGCACATCTTTACGGAAACCATCTTCGTCTGAAAGTGGATTGCCCGGCTGATAAATACCATCATATACAGCTCTTCCCAAATGTTCGATAAAAGATCCATAGATTCTTTTATCAACTTCTGAAATTTTAAATGCTTTATCTATCATCATTTTTGCCTGTTTCATATTCTTCATTCCTCCTATCATTATTTTTCAAGAATTTGAATTATATTTACAGAATGTGGTTTTAATCTTACTGACATTCCAGATTGGAATGTTCCAAGTTCTTCTTCTGCCTGTTTATTAATCGCAGCCACTGCATATCCGCTTTTATTACTAAATGAAGTCACAAGTACATCTGCCTGCTTTACGCTTTCTGTCTCTTTGGTATTTCCATTGGGGACGGTGTTTTCTGGTTTTTTTACTGTCCCATCTGGTCAAATTCCATTTTCCTCTTGCATTATATATCAGATTTTTCTATAATGGCTCTTAACAATTCGCTTGTTTTCTGAATTCATTTCTCAGCAGTTCATGAAAGGAGTCATTTATGCCGCGAAAGCCAAGAAAGCCAAGTAGTCTTTGCATTCATCATGTTATTCTGCGTGGTGTTAATCAGCAAATTATTTTTGAAGATCAATCTGATTATCTGCAGTTTATCAGCATTTTAAAACATTATAAAGAACGCTGTGCTTTTAAGATCTATGCTTATTGTTTGATGAGCAATCATATTCATTTATTGCTTGAACATACCACCACGGATCTTGAGATTATCATGAAAAAAATTGAAGTGAAATTTGTCAGATGGTATAATCGCAAATACCAGCGCACAGGATATTTATTTCAGGATCGTTTTAAAAGCGAGCCGGTAAATGATATGAGATATTTTCAGACAGTATTTCGATATATTCATCAAAATCCGCTTCATGCTGGTCTGGAGTCTGTTCCCGGAACTTATCCCTGGACCAGTTATCACGATTATGTCACTTCTGATTTCTCTTTTATCGATATCGACAAAATTCTTACTTTATTTCCAAGTCATTCTGACTGCATTCAGTATCTGCATACTATTTCTGATCAAAACTGCATGGAATATTATTCTTCGTTTCGTCTTCCCGACAGTGAAGCTCTTAAAATTATTCAAGAGAAAACATCCTGCAATTCTCCGTCTGATTTTCAATGCCTCGATCTTTCTACCAGGAATCAATATCTCCACTCACTGCTGCTTTCTGGTATCTCTATACGTCAGCTCAGCAGGCTGACTGGAATATCCAGAACAGCAATAAGTAATGCCCTAAAAACGACTCATACATAAAAACGGAGTTTCTGGCTCTAAAAAGCCAGAAAACTCCGTCCAATGGACTAGATCAGATCTTCCGGGCCGAATCCCAGCGGAAGCAGTTCTTTTAGCTTATATATGTGATATTCGGTCTCAGACTTTGCCAGAATAATCTGAAAAGTCTCCGGATTGCAGAATTCCCGCATCACCTGTCTGCATACACCACATGGTGGACAATAGTCCCCTTCTCCCTTTGGTACAAACTTTTTATTTCCCACAATGGCAATGGCATCAAATTGTGTGATACCTTCAGACACTGCCTTAAAAAATGCGGTTCGTTCCGCACAGTTAGTCGGCGTGTAGGATGCATTTTCAATATTACATCCCTGGTATATTCTGCCTCCTCTGGAAAGAAGTGCAGCTCCTACTGCGAACTGGGAATATGGTACATAAGCTCTCGTCTGAGCTTCAAATGCCTGATGAATCAGGTCTTCAATCATTTCTTTTTTTAATACCTTTGTTTCCATGTTTGCATATATCCTTTCTAAGAGACCATTGGGGACGGAGTTTTGTGGCTTTTGAAAGCCAGAAAACTCCGTCCCCAATGGCTTCGTCCCCAATGGCTTATTTAAATCTGACTTCTATATATTTCTCAATGGCTTCTACGCATCCCTCGAATCCAAGTTTACTGCTGTCCAGGCACAAATCGTAATTTTTTGCATCATTCCACTCATGACCTGTATGATAACGATAATAATCTCCCCGGAATTTATCCGTTCTGGCTATGAACTTGGACAAATCTCCCACATTTTTCGCTGTACGCTCTCTCGCCTGCTCCAGGCAGTAATCCTTCGGTGCATGAACAAACACACTGACTACATTTGGCTTGTCAGCCAGCACAAAGTCTGCACAACGTCCAATAAAAACGCACGGACCTGCTTCTGCCAGTTCACGAATCACCTTGGCCTGATAATTAAACAGGTTCTGAGTGGAGGTGAAATCCGGGCTGGATGGTGGAATCAGATCTCCTATGGTATAGATCTTCTTGGAGATTCCGAACAAGCTTCCACTTTTCAGGCGTTCATCTACTTCTCCAAATAATGCTTCGTTGATACCACTGTCATCTGCTGCCAGTCTCAAAATATCTCTTTCATGACACGGGATGCCATGTTTCTGTGCATACATCTGAGCGATTGTTTTACCGCCGCTTCCATACTGTCTTGCAATCGTAACAACTACATTTTTCATTGGATTCCCTCCCCGACTCTTTGTTTTTATGATAACATGAACTGATTCACGCTTCTCATTTTCAGTTTTATCTACTTATATTTTACCACAAAATAATGATAAAAAAAAGAAAAAAGGCCATTAGGAACGTAAGTTTCTGGCTGTTGAAAGCCAGAAAACTCCGTCCCCAATGGCTTCGTCCCCAATGGCCTATTCGCCAAGATATGCTTTCTTAATGGAATCATCATTCAACAGATCTTTTGCATTGCCATCCAGAGAGATCTTGCCGGTCTCCAGGACATAGGCACGGTCTGCAATAGCCAGAGCTTTTTTCGCATTCTGCTCTACCAGCAGTACGGTTGTGCCGCTGGCACTGACGCTCTGAATAATATCAAAAATCTCGTTTACCAAAATCGGCGAAAGTCCCATGGATGGTTCATCCATCAGGATGATTCTTGGCTTGCTCATCAGGCGCGGCCCATTGCAAGCATCTGCTGTTCGCCACCTGACAGAGTTCCTGCCATCTGGTTCTTTCGTTCTTCCAGTCGAGGAAAACGCTTATATACCATCTCCAGTGATTCTTCGATCTCATTCTTATCTGATCTGGTATAGGCTCCCATCTTCAAATTCTGATAAACAGAAAGCTGCGCAAAGACACGTCGTCCTTCCGGTACATGGGCCATACCAAGTTCTACGATCTTGTGTGCCGGCGTCTTTGTGATATCTTTTCCTTCAAACATCACCTGACCGCCTTTTGGGGTAAGCAGCCCGGTGATGGTATGAAGGATGGTAGTCTTTCCTGCTCCATTCGCTCCGATCAGAGCAATGATTTCACCTTCATTTACATGGAAAGAGACACCCTTGATTGCATGAATCATTCCATAATATACCTGTAAGTCTTTTACTTTCAGCATTGCCATCGTTTCGTTCCTCCTATTCCCCAAGATATGCGGTGATAACCTGTGGGTCGTTCAATACCTCTGATGTGGTACCTTCTGCCAGAACTTCGCCAAAGTTCAGCATGGTCAATTTCTCACAGATACCGGAAACCAGTTTCATATCATGCTCAATCAGCAGAATAGTCATATCGAACTCATCTCTGACAAATCGGATCATATCCATCAGTTCCCCGGTTTCCTTCGGGTTCATACCTGCTGCCGGTTCATCCAGCAGCAACAGCTTAGGATCTGTGGCAAGGGCACGGGCAATCTCCAGTCTTCGCTGCTTACCATAAGGAAGATTGGCAGCATTGGTCTCTGCCATATCCGCCAGATCAAATACCTTCAAAAGCTCCATGGCTTTTTCATCCATCAGCGCTTCTTCTTTTTTATACTTAGGAGTATGGAAAATACCTGCCAGAACAGAATACTCATGATGATTATGCATTCCCACTTTTACATTATCCAGAACACTCATTTTAGAAAACAGTCGAATGTTCTGGAAAGTACGTGCAATACCCGCCTTGCTGATCTCGATATCACTTTCTCCTGTGATATCTTTGCCATCCAGAAGGATACTTCCTGCATCTGGCTTGTATACACCGGTCAGCAGGTTAAATACAGTCGTCTTACCGGCACCGTTCGGCCCGATCAGACCATACAGCTGATTTTTCTCAATGGTAACATGAAATTCATTTACGGCGCGCAGACCGCCAAAGGAGATTCCCAGATTTTTTACTTCCAGCATTGTCATAACTTTACGCCTCCTCCTTTGCGTTTTTGTGGAATACACGTTCCCGCCATTCGATCATCTTCGGACTCCAGCTGAAGAGCATGATCACGATCAGCACGATGGCATATACCAGCATACGGTTATCACTCAGGAACTGCAGCACTGGATTGCTGCCGAGCATCTGCAGCTTTCTCAGGAAATAGTCCAGCACCAGATTCAGTACGATCGGGGCGATAACAGATCCACGGATATTACCGATACCACCAAGTACCACATAGACCAGAATCATGATAGACATATTATAACCGAAGTTCTTCGGTGTGGCACTTAAGGTAGACAGGTTGTGTGCATACAGTGCACCACCGATACCGGCAAGACCTGCTGATACCGAAAATGCCATCAGCTTGTATTTCGTCACATTGATACCGATAGATTCTGCGGCAATACGATTGTCACGGATGGACTGAATCGCACGTCCATCTCTGGAATTAATCAGACGCAGAACAATAAACAGTGTGATCAATACCAGAACAACACCGATCACAAAAGTGGAATCCTTCGGAATACCTGTAATACCCTGTGGACCATTCACGATAACCTGTCCATCTGGTTCCATTCCCAGAGAGAGGGTATCCTTCATAGAAAAATGAAGTCCATGGCTGTCTTTTCCGATAAATAATACATTTACCAGGTTCTTGATGATTTCACCAAAGGCCAGTGTCACGATGGCCAGATAGTCACCCTTCAGACGCAGTACCGGAATACCAATCAGAATACCGAAAACAGCTGCCACAAGAGCACCTATGATCAGTGCGATAATAAAACGTACCAGACTGTTCGTAATCACATTTTCCATACATTTTGTAAAGAACACACTGCTGAATGCACCTACGCACATGAAGCCCGCATGTCCAAGACTCAGTTCTCCTAAGATACCTACTACCAGATTCAGAGAAACTGCAAGAATTACATAGTAACAAAACGGAATCAAAAGTCCGGATAAGGAACTGGACATATGTCCGGTAGCAGAAATGATCTGCATAATCAGAAAGCCGATGATAACGATACCGTAAGTGATCGCATTCTGTTTTGCTGTTTTTGTTCTCATTGTGTTCATATCTCTGCCTCCTTATACCTTTTCCTGAATCTGCTTGCCTAACAGACCGGTTGGTTTTACCAGAAGCACTACAATCAGTACTGCGAACACGATCGCGTCTGCCATCTGAGAAGAAATATATGCTTTTCCAAAGATCTCGATAATACCAAGAAGGATACCACCGATCATCGCTCCAGGAATGGATCCGATTCCACCGAATACAGCTGCAACGAACGCCTTAATACCAGGCATGGATCCTGTGTATGGTGTCAGGGATGGATAAGCAGAACAAAGCAGTACGCCTGCAATCGCAGCCAGGCCTGAACCAATGGCAAAGGTCAGTGCAATGGTTGCATTTACATTGATACCCATCAGTTGTGCTGCCCCCTTATCTTCTGATACAGCCAGCATAGCCTGACCTGGTTTTGTCTTGTTAATGAATAAAGTCAGTCCCACTACGATCACGATACACGCAAGAATCGTTACCATAGTCTCACCGCTAATGTTCAGTCCTGCCACTTTTAATGCAGGAATCTTCACCACTGACGTGAAGGACTTGGTGTTGGAACTCCAGAATAACAGTGCCAGATTCTGTAACAGATAGCTGACACCAATTGCTGTAATCAGTACAGCCAGTGGGGATGCTGCGCTGCGCAGCGGTCGATAAGCCACTGCCTCGATCACCATACCAAGAACCGTACAGATCACTACGGATAAAAGGACTGCCGGGATAGCCGGCATCCCTGCTGCGATGGAATAAAATACTACATATGCGCCCACCATGATAACATCGCCATGGGCGAAGTTCAGCATCTTGGCGATTCCGTATACCATGGTATAGCCAAGAGCTATGATCGCATACACACTTCCGAGACTGATTCCACTGATCAGATAGTTCAGAAAACTCATAATACACCTCTCACTCTAAATAAGAAAAGAAGGGGTTGCCACCTGAAAGGCAACCCCTGTGTTACTGCCTATAAAAATTACGTGATGCCAGACGAATTGCTCCGCAGCTTTGCATCACTACATGGCTGTGTAAGCGCCATCCTTAATTACAACTGCTTTTGGCTCTTTGTTTGGTTCGCCATCTGCGCTCCAGGTCATGCCTGATCCGGTAAGACCATCGTATGTGATCTCTGTCATTGCTGCTTTCAGTGCATCGCAGATTGCAGAAGCATCCATATCTGGTGTGATACCAGCTTTTTCTGCTGCTGCTTTGATGATGTACATTCCATCATAAGCATCTGCTGCAAACTGGATTGGTGTTTCACCATATTTTTCTTCGTAAGCGGAAACGAATGCTTTTGTCTGTTCATCATCTGCATCTGCCGCGAACGGTGTCAGAAGCATTACACCTTCTGCAAGGCTTGTATCAAATCCTTCTACTGCAAGAAGTCCGTCCAGGCCATCACATCCGAAGAAAGTAGGTGCATAATCCATACCAGCTGCCTGTGTCAGAATCAGAGAAGCTTCTGTGTAGTAGATTGGCAGGAATACCATATCTGCTCCGGCATCTTTTGCTTTCTGAAGCTGTACAGAGAAGTCTGTCTTGCTGTCTTCTGTGAAAGCTTCTGCTGAAACAACCTCAAATGGCTGATTTGCTGACTCTGTTACAAAATTGTTGTAAATACCTGTGGAATATACGTCTGAGCTGTTGTAGATAACTGCTACTTTCTCAGCTAGTTTGTTCTCACCAATGTACTGTGCGGAAGCAGTACCCTGGTTCGGGTCAGAGAAGCATACACGGAATGCATTGTCTCCTGAAATACTCTCTACTGCTGATCCTGAAGGTGTCAGCAGGAACATATTATCATTAGAAGCTTCGCCTTCTACTGCGGTACAAGGTGTAGATGTTACAGTACCAAGCAGCATCTGCATGCCCCAGTCCTTTAAAGTGTTATAAGCATTCACAGATTTTTCTGCATCATGCTCATCATCCTGGAAGTTGAACTCGATCTGGTATCCGTTGATACCACCTGCTGCATTGATATCATCTGCTGCCATCTGAGATGCGTTCATAACTGCCTGTCCATATACGGCAGCACCACCTGTGATAGGTCCGATTCCACCAATCTTAAATGTGTCATCTGCAAATGCTGTAGTGGAAAAACATGTTGCTGTCATAGCAACTGCTGCTGCTACGCTGACTGCTTTTGTTAGCTTTCTCATAATACCTCTCCTCCTGTCATATCGACTTCTACGAATCTCTTCGTATTTATTGCATTAATAATACCCTCGTCATTTTCTTTTTGTCAATAGCTTTTTGCCGTTAGTTAAAGGATATCTTGCATTACTTTCATGTATTTTGTGCATTATCGCACTGATTTCATGCTTGTCTATACCAGATTACAGAAATTACTGAATCAGATAACCATTTATGGTGCGCTGAAGAATCTTCAGATTGCTGTCCACATCTTTATCTTCTTCCAGTATTTTCTTAATCTCACTGTCCGTCAGTGCCATAGCCTGTTCATATTTTTTGAACTGTGGTTCCACATGTCCTTCTTCAATTACCCTGCCCAGAAGCTTTCCATTGATGACCGTATCTCCCTCTTCCATATCTTCCTGTACGATCTGCTCCATCTGCTTGGATTCCGTTACGTTTTTCAGTACCGAAGCTCCCTGCGAATCATAAAAAATA
This sequence comes from Lachnospiraceae bacterium OF09-6, assembly GCA_003435055.1. Lineage (GTDB taxonomy): Bacteria > Bacillota > Clostridia > Lachnospirales > Lachnospiraceae > Marvinbryantia > Marvinbryantia aceti. The sequence continues at coordinate 4,134 of QUMM01000033.1, read as the reverse complement.
TTCATCTGTGTTTCTTCATCATAGGTCAGCAGTTTCAAAAATTCCCACGCCATTTTTTCTTCTTTTGTATTGGCACTGATCCCCATCAGCAATGAATTCACCTGAGAAATATTGCCCCCTCCGGATCCTGCCGGCATGGTGAGACAATCCCATTGAAAGTTCGCATATTTACGGATCTTATAGGGATAGGTCTTATAAGTCCGGTATTCCGCAAAGGTCAGTGGCATAAATGCCACCCGACCACCGTTAAAGTCTTCCTGTGAGATCTTCTCTCCGTTATAAAGTTCATTGATACTTCTCACATACTTTACCGCCTCGCTCACCTTCACATCCGTCAGTTCCGCTTCGGTTCCTTTCTTATTAAAGATACCGCCGCCATTGGAACACAGTGCATCCATCCAGTCATAATTATAAGTTCCGAACTGATCCAGCACTCCATCTCCGTCTGTATCTCTGGTTACTTTTTTACAGATCTCATACAGATCATCCCAGCTCCAGTCTTCTCCCGGCATATCGATGCCCTCCTGGGTCAGCAGTGTCTTGTTCACAAACATCAGTGTCGGTACCGTCTCATAAGGCAGCGCATACTGTACCGATTCATACTGTCCGTTGACAAACGCACTGGTAAAGTACTTTTCCGGGTCAAAGTCTGTGTCTGTCTCCATCAAACTTCCCAGATCTTTCATCACGCCCATTGATGCAAACTGATTAAAATCTGTGCCCAGTACCATAAAAATATCCGGTTCCTCACCTGCCAGCAGCTTTCTGGAAAACCATTCAGAATAATCATCCTTTCGGATTCCGCTGTAATAATGTACTGTCACGCCTGGATGCGTCTGTTTAAATTTCGCAATTGCTTTATCAATGATCGTAAATCCATTGGCCTGAGCCACATCCCAGTTGCTTCCGGTAAACATTCCAAATTCCAGTGTTATATGATTCTGCCTGTTCTGAAGCTGACAGATTCCATAAATCGCCATCCCTGTCAACAGCCCTGCAGCCACCAGGGTCATAATTTTCTGTTTTCGTTTCATTCATTTTCCACCTTACCCGGTCTATGTCAGGTGCTTGCCTGCATTGGTCTGCACTGCCCAGATCGCCAGCTGAGTACGATCCCGCAGATCCAGCTTATTCAGAATATTACTGAGATAATTCCGTACGGTACCGTCTGAAAGATTCAGCGTATCTGCAATCTCCTTATTGGCAGCTCCCGTACCCACCTGAGCAATGATCTTCCATTCCGTTTTGGTCAGTTCCTCCACACCTTTTCTTCCCACCGGTATCGTATAATCCGTCTGCGCCATCTGGGAAAACAGTCTCAGCACCTTCGTGGCAATATCCGGGTTAATCATGGCTTTTCCGCTATATACCGTCTTGATGGCATTCTCCAGTTCATCCATGGAAACACCCTTCAGCAGATACCCACTGGCGCCGAACTTCAGTGCATTATATACGTATTCATCATCATCGAACGTTGTCAGAATGATAATCTTTACTTCCGGATAGTTTTCTTTAATGATCTTCGTACACTGTACTCCGTCCATCTTCGGCATACGCACATCCATCAGGATAATATCCGGTTTTTCCTTCCGTACGCTGCAGATCACCGCCTGCCCGTCTTCCGCCACATCACATACGGTAATATCCGGCTTGCTGTTTAATACAATCTGCAGACTCTGCCTGATCAGCTCCTGATCATCTGCTATTAATACTTTAATCATAATTTTCCCCCCATCGTATCGGTATCTGTGCTGTCACGGTAAATCCGTCACTTCCGTCAAATTCTACTGTTCCATGCAGCATCTCAATCCGCTCCCGGATATGCTTGGTGCCAAATCCACTTTTGATCTCCTTGGCGCCTATCCCGTCGTCTCTGATAGACAACGTGATCTCATTATACTGACGTCTCAGCGTAATCCAAATCTTTCCTGCCTTTCCGTGGCGCACAGCATTGGTGATGCTCTCCTGAATGACACGGTAAATGGCATTTTCTTCGTCTTCATCAAACTTCAGATGCTTTTCTTCTGTGGAAAAATAAATCTTCACATCTGAGGCCTGACTCATATCCGTGATCATTTTTCGTATAGCCGCATCCAGGCTAAGTCGTTCCAGGGCATCCGGACGCAGTTCATTTACGGAACGACGCACATCCCTGATTCCCTCTCTGCTGACTTCCGACAACAGCTGTAGCTGTTTCTTCGTCTGCTCTGGGCTGATATCGATCAGTGCCAGGCAGGCATCCAGCCCGGTGGCGATCCCTGTCAGGGTATGTCCAGTGTATCATGAATCTCTCTGGCCAGACGATTTCGCTCTTTGGTCTGAGTCATTTTTTCAGTCATGCTGGCATATTCCTGCAGCTGCTCATTGGCCGTCTGAATCTCATGATACAACTCATTGATCTGCTCAATGGTACCTCTCTGGGCATTGATCACGTAGACGCAATAGACAATAAACAGCACTACATTAAACGAAATCAGAATATTAAAAATTCCATAAAGCAACTGTTGTGTATTTGCCGGATAGTACTGTATGTAAGAACTCAGATGATACAGTGGCATATAAATAGAAAGCAATTCGTAATCTGCCAGCACATAGCCTCCGATAGCCAGTGCCACCAGTGCCACCTTCATTTTCCCTCCTTTTACCAGGGAGATCATTGTTGCAAACAGAAACAATAACAGTCCGTTATAATTAAAATTCAGTGTATAGATAACCATGAAGCACAGAACCAGATCAAAGAGCATGGAGCATACGATGAGCCGGTAATTCTTTACTATCTGCCGGAACAAAAAAGACACTGCCAGCAGGCACATAGCTATCACGCAGTAGTTTCTCACATGCTCTGGATTTTCAGGAATTGCCGTGACTCCATCCAGAAAGCTTCTGGCCTCGTACCGGGCAATAATCTTCTTTGTTGTATAGTTGATAAAAGTGGAAATCAGTATCACTGCTGCCACATTCAGTGCCAACATGGATGCCTGCAGAAGCACGACTGTTTTATCTTTTTCTTCGTTCACCTTCTTCCACCTCTTCCCTATCTGCCCCAGCCACTGATCTCATAATCATCCAGATTCTCCTGGGTAATCATGTAGGGTGCAATACTGATATATTTTTCCACTGCTTTTCCCGCCAGACAGTCATAGGCGGTCTGTGCCGCCACTTCGCCAATCTGGCGCGGATCCTGTCCACTGGTTCCGGTCACCAGCCCAAGATTCAACATAGACTTAAAATCTGGCGACCCGTCAATTCCATAGATCAGAACATCGTTGTCCTTGTGATACTGCTGCAGGGTAGCCAGCGCTCCCAGTGCAGATGGGTCATTTCCTCCCAGTACCACCTCACATTCCACGCCTCTGTTCAGAATGGTGGCCATGGCATCTGCACTGTCTTCAAACTCACCCTGACCACACTTTCTGGCTACGACTTTATAATTTTCGCTTTCTGCAGATGCTTCCACGGTATCGATAAATCCCTGCACACGGTTGGAGATGGAAGTCTGAGTCGGATTATCCAGCACCACGATTCTGGCTTTGTCCAGTCGCTTCATCATATCTTCTGCACACTGCACACCAGCCGCATAGTTGTCTGTCTCAACGATCGAAGCCACATACTCACGATTCTTTACCACCGTATCCATATTGATGACAATCACACCTTTTTCCTGACATGCTTTCAACGCCGGCTCTACTGTTTCCCAGTCCACCGGATTCAAAAAGAGAACTTTAATCCCCTCATCCAGCATTTCCAGAATCTGTTCATTCTGTTTTTCCTGATCCTGACATGGATTACGTGAAATCACAATATCTCCGTTTCCTTCCACTACATTTTCAATGGCTTCATGGAGCACATCAAAGTACGGATTATTTCGCGTCATATAAGTAGCTCCAAATATCCGCGGATCGTGTTCCCCTTCCACCACCTCCGCTGCTCTGCAGCCCGTCAGGGCAGTCGCTGCCAGCAGCACCACTGCTAAAATCATTTTTCTGTTCATATATTCTCCTGGGTCTTTTGCTTCACGCACCTAATTCAAGAATGCCTCGCATTCTTGCTGCGAGATGCGCGTCATGCAAAGCATGACATATTTCTTTTGCGCATCTCTGCAATCCTGCCGGAGGCTATATCAGATGGGGGATT
>QUMM01000032.1 GCA_003435055.1 Lachnospiraceae bacterium OF09-6 | reverse complement strand
ATATTTGACGAAAAAATATTTCATTTTTTGCTACAATTGATCCGTGCATTTTTTCACATTTTTTTTAGAACTATATTACAAAAAGGACAAGTTCTTTCTTTATTATAGAAAGTTCCTGTCCTTTTGCACAGTTCAAAAAATAATATTTTTTAGATTTCAGCCAGTTTTAATAAATCAGGCACTTTTGATTCCCATCCAAGAGCCATAATATGTACGCCCTGACAATATGGTTTACATTCTTTAATAATACGTGCTGCAATCTCTACACCTGTAATACCTGCTTTTGTCTTTTCTTTGTCTTTTGCAAGTTCTTCAATCATTTCATCCGGAACATGGATACCAGCCACATTCTTGTTCATGAATTTTGCCATACCTGCTGACTTCGGAATTACGATACCAAGCTGTACCGGTTTGCCAAACTGGCTTGCTTTTTCCATGAACTTAATGAATTTCTCTGGTTCATAAACTGCCTGCGTCTGGAAATAATCAGCACCTGCCATAACTTTACGTTCCATCTTTGCCAGCTGTGCATCTACAGAATCGCTGCATGGTGATACAACAGCGCCCTTAGCGAACTTAGGCGGTTCGCCTACCAGTTCGTTTCCACCAAGATCTACGCCTGATTCCAGCTGCTTTACTGTATGAAGCAAAGATACAGAATCCAGGTCAAAGACTGGCTTCGCCTGTGGATGGTCGCCCATCTTTGTATGGTCACCAGTCAGGCACAAAATGTTATCAATACCAAGCATTGCTGCGCTTAAGAGATCAGACTGCAGAGCAATACGGTTTCTGTCACGACATGTCAGCTGGAAAATAGGTGTCAGCCCTTCGTCCTTTAATGCCTTACAGGTTGCAAGGGAACCAAGACGCATAACAGAAGACTGGTTATCTGTTACATTGACTGCTGTAATACCACTTAAATATGTTTTTGCTTCTTCCAGTAAACCTTCAATGTGAATCCCCTTTGGCGGTCCTACTTCTGCAGATACTACAAATTCACCTTGTTTAAATAACTCAGTAATTTTCATTTTACATTGCTCCAATCATTTATAAATTTAGGTTTTTCCTATTTTGATACTTCATCATCTGTTGCATAATTGCGAACCTGTACCGGACACTTCAGTACATCCAGACGGCCAATCTGTGCCAGACGTCTGTAGATGCGTTCCCATCCACATTCCATATTGCTGTCCACTTCGCACTTGCCGTTCTTGGATCCGCCACACTGTCCGTTTACCAGGCTCTTGGAGCAGGCAGTAATCGGGCAAATTCCGCCAGTCAGGTTCAGATAGCATTCTCCGCACTGCTTGCAGTCATATTCCTGTGGAGTCACACCCTGAAATCCAGGAAGTGGATAGGTGTCACATCCTGCATACACAATCTTGCCATCCAGATATTCTGAAACTGTCTGCACGCCGATACCACAGGAGCATACCAGAACAACATCTGCTGCCTTGATTTCATCCATATGTTTTTCCAGGCGCAGCTTCAGATTTTCTGGATTGCAGATATAGTCTTTTGTCATAATACCTGTTACATTTCCAGCTTCTGTCAGCTCTTTCTGGAATTCAGTTGCTTCTTTTTCAGGGAAATGTACTTCCTTGCATCCATGGCAGTTGATTACAAATACTTTCTTTCCTGCTGTCAGAGATGCGAGTGTTTCTTTCGATTTTAATTCTGTAATTAACATCTTACTTCATCCCCCTTACTACCGCTTTACCGGCTTTGATCTTAGATACAATCGGAATCTTGGAGGAACAGATATATTCACAGCAACGGCATTCTACACAGTCCATGACATGTTTGTCTTTCATGCCCTGCCAGTTTTCTTCATCCGCGTATTTTGCAAAATACAGCGGAGAAAGTTCCATTGGGCAGACATCTACACAGCGTCCGCACTTGATACAGGATACCGCCTCTGTCTGATCCGGTTCAATCGCAATAATACCATTGGAGCCCTTCATAATTGGTACATTCGTATCTGGAAGAACAAATCCCATCATAGGACCACCGGCTTTGAACATCACATCTGAGTCAGTTACGCCGCCGCAGTAGTCAATCAGGTCTTTGGTATTGGTACCAATCTTTACAATATAGTTACCCGGTTTTTTCAGTTTTTCTCCGGTAACCGTTACCACACGTTCGATTAATGGCATACCTTTCTGAATCGCATCAGAAATAGCCTTTGTCGTACTGATGTTGCCAACTACACATCCCACATCAGCAGGAAGTCCGCCGCTTGGAACCTGTCTCTTCATGACACGTTTGATCAGCATTTTTTCTGCGCCCTGTGGATATTTTGTTTTCGCTACTACTACATCGATATTATCAATGTCAGCCACTTTAGACTGCATCAGTTCAATGGCATCTGGCTTGTTATCCTCAATTACAATCAGACCTTTTTCCGCATTCACAGTCTTAATCATTGCTTTCAGGCCAAAAATCACATCATCTGCGTACTCAAGGAGTACTCTGTGGTCCGCTGTCAGCAATGGCTCGCATTCGCATCCATTTAACAGAATGGTGTCAATCGGCTTAGGTGGTTTCAGCTTTACAGATGTCGGGAATCCTGCTCCACCCATACCTACGATACCGGCATTCTTTACGATTTCCACAATCTCATCCGGAGTAAGGCTGTCAAGATCTTTGTTCGGTTTTACAGATTCGTGCAGAGTATTTTTTCCATCGGATTTAATGACTACAGATAAGCATTCTCCTCTGGTTGCATGCTTATGGTTCTCAATCGCTGTTACTGTTCCGCTGACGCTGGAATGAACCGGAGCGCTGATAAATCCTGCTGCTTCACCAATCACCTGTCCAACTTTTACGGTATCTCCAACCTGTACAACTGGATTGGCCGGTGCGCCTGCATGCATAGATAATGGAATCACTACTGTATCAGGATCCGGGAATTTTACCAGTGGAAGATGTTCTGTGAATTCCTTGCGTTCACATGGATGAACGCCGCCGTAGTAGCCTTCCAGTCTGTTTTCACGGATAGATTTTACGTAATCATTCACAAATTTAAAGTTTACTTTGGAGTAATCACGAAGCTGTACCGGCTGATGTAAAAATTCTTCCAGACGTCCCTGTTTTTCCAGTCTATGATAGATCTTCTCCCATGCGCAGTCTTTATTCGGGTCTACTTCGCATTTTCCATTCTTGGCACCGCCACACTGTCCATTTACCAGACTCTTGGAGCAGTCCACGATCGGACAGACACCACCTGTAATGTTCAGATAGCACTGAGCACATGCATCACAGCTCTTTTTGGTAAGAGCCATACCATGATGTCCCCTGTAATTTAAAGAATTGCTGGCTGCAATGACAGATTTGCCTGTTAAACCGGCAACTGTCTGAATACCAAGGCCACAGGAAATTACCACAATATTTTCTGTTCCTTCCGGAATCATATCTGGTAAATCTTTTTCTGTGTGAGTTTTGTTACATAAAAAATCAACCTTTGCACTACCTGTGATATGCTTACCCTGTTCTTCTGCGAACTTGATAAATTCATCACAATCCGGCTCGTCAACGGTCGCAAATTCTTTGAAGCACTTGTTACAAGCAATGACGAACAAATTGTCCTTATCAGCCAGCAGGGAAGCCAGTTCATCCGTACTTTTTAACTTATACTTAGTATAGTTTTCCAATTGCTCACCTTCCTTATAGTTTGATTTGCAGATTTCCGCATATCTGTTTTTTCTATTTTCTATCCTCTGCACCATATAGAAATGATAAAAGAAACATATATTTTTCGTCCACAATTGATACGTTTTCAGTATAGCACTTTATTGTCCTGGAATCCATAATAAACAATTAATTAACGATCCTTTCTTTTGTACTTTTTTTAGCACAAAGTAAAGGCAGTATCGGAAAACTGTCATTTTATTTTTCCAATACTGCCTCATTTTCTTTTAGAAATTGTCTATTTTGACGGTATACCGGTTTAGGTAAGCATCATTCTATCGTTGGCAAATTCTCCGCCACTGACCTGTTCAAACTTATTCAGAAGGTCGGAAACATGAAGATTTTTCTTTTCTTCTCCCTGTACATCGTAGATAATTCTTCCCTCATGCATCATAATCAGTCGATTACCATGTGCAATGGCATCTTTCATGTTATGAGTAATCATAATCGCTGTCAGATGATCTCGCTCAATGATCTTATCCGTAGCTGCCAGAACTTTGGCCGCTGTCTTCGGGTCAAGAGCTGCGGTATGTTCATCCAGCAGCAATACCTTCGGTTTTGTCAGAGTTGCCATCAGAAGAGTCAGTGCCTGACGCTGTCCACCAGAAAGGAGTCCTACTTTTGCCGTCAGCCGGTCTTCCAGTCCCAGATCAAGAATTTTCAGTTTTTCTTTGTAACGTTCCCGTTCTGCTTCATTAATACCACTTTTTAAAGTACGTCGCAGACCACGCCTTGCCGCCAGAGCCATGTTTTCTTCGATTTCCATGGTTGCTGCCGTCCCTGTCATAGGATCCTGGAATACACGTCCCAGATATTTGGCTCTCTTATGCTCAGAAAGCTTTGTTACATTTACGCCATCAATCAGTATTTCGCCTTCATCAACAGGCCATACACCCGCAATGGCATTCAGCATCGTGGACTTTCCGGCTCCGTTTCCACCAATGACTGTTACAAAATCGCCCTCTTTCAGGTCCAGATTCAGACCATTCAACGCTCTTTTTTCGTTCACGGTACCAGGATTAAATGTTTTTCTGATATCTACCAGTTTAAGCACGGCCGGCACCTCCTTTTGATGTTTTTTTCTGGAAATACTGTTTCTTCATAGTTGGCAATGCAAGGAATACTGCAACCACAAGTGCTGATAACAGCTTCAGATCATTGGTATTCAGCCCCAGCCAGAGTACTATCTGAAGTACAAGATAATACACAATTGCTCCGGCAGCTACAGCCAGAAGCTTCGCAGCAAAATTTCTGGCAAATTTTCCAAACAGAACATCTCCGATAATAACAGCTGCCAGACCGATTACGATCGCTCCACGTCCCATATTTACATCTGCAAATCCCTGATACTGAGCATACATACCACTGGACAGAGCCACAATTCCGTTGGAAAGCATCAGGCCAATAATTTTGCTTACATTCGTATTGATTCCCTGTGCTCTGGACATATTCGGATTTGATCCGGTTGCACGGATCGAACATCCCAGCTCAGTCCCAAAGAACCAGTATAATAATGCGATAATTACTACAATAAAGACTGCTGCCACAAAAATGGTATTTTTATAAAAAGCAACATTCTTAATATAGCGGAGCGAAACCAAAAGATCATATTTATCTACACTGACTGCCTGATTCGCCTTGCTGCCCATAATACGCAGGTTTACTGAATACAGTCCAAGCTGGCTTAGAATTCCCGCCAGAATTGCCGGAATACCCATTACTGTGTGGAAAATACCAGTCGCAAGTCCTGCCAGCATTCCGGCGCCAAATGCACCTGCCAGAGCTACCGGAACAGGAAACCCGGCCATAATCATCATGACACAGACTGCCCCTCCTGTACACATGGTTCCATCAACAGTCAGATCTGCAAGATCAAGTATCTTATAAGTAATATAAACACCGATCGCCATAATCCCCCAGATCAGACCCTGTGCGCAGCTCCCGGCAGTGAATTTATAAGTGAAGAAATGTTCACTTTCTTACCCTCCTCATATACAAAGGAAACTGTCACAGATAATCATTGACCCATCCGTGACAGTTCATCCTCTTATTATTTTAGATTTTTACAAAAACCTTATTCTGCTTCAATTGCTTCATAATCGTCCGGTACAATAATTCCAAGTTTTTCACATCTGTCAGCCATATACTGTTTTGTTACATTTGGTGCGTACTGTACTGCCATTGTAGAGATATCTGCACCTTCTTCCAGAATCTCATATGCCATTTCACCAGTTGTGTAGCCAAGATCATAATAGCTTATTGATAAGGTAGCAATACCACATCCCTCACAGATACCAACCTCACCTGTAATAACCGGTACTCCGGCCGGTTCCAGGACGTTATTGATAGCCTCTGTATTATTTGCTGCCGTATTATCTGTAGGAATATAGATCACATCACTTTCGGATGCTGATGTTGCCACAGATGAAATATCATTGGAATCTGCGAATGTGTAATTTGTAATCTCCAGATCTGGATTCAGCTTTTTCAATGCTTCTGTTACAGCATTTACCTGATATTCAGAGTTAGGCTCTGCGGAACAATACAGCATACCTACTGTCTTCGCATCCGGAACAAGTTCCAGAATCATAGCCGCCTGATCTTCCAGTGGTGCACAGTCTGAAGTACCGGAAACATTTCCTCCTACGGTACCTGTCCAGTCATCAATATCCAGTGCTGTCGCATAGTCCGTTACCGCTGTACCCAGAATCGGAATATCTGATGTTCCGGCTACTGCTGCCTGAAGTGCTCCTGTAGCATTAGCAAGAATCAGATCTACCTGATCGGAAACAAACCCATTGATGATAGTAGAACAGTTTACAGATTCTCCGGAAGCATTCTGTACATCGAATGTAACACGGTCCCCCAATTTTTCTGTTAATGCATCCTGAAATCCCTGTGTAGCTGCATCCAGAGCTTCATGCTGAATCAGCTGGCAAACGCCTACTTTATAAGTAGCCTCTTCTGCATTTGCTGCGATTCCAAGGGAAGCTACCATTGTTGCTGCCACACCGGCAGCCACCATTTTCTTTGTTATTTTTTTCATTGTTGCGTTCCTCTCTTTTCCCATTTTCTTTTCCACTTTAACGGATTAATGCGTGTTAGTAAGAATATACACCCATTTTAAAAAATCGTCAAGAGCAAACCGCATTTTCTTCTACCACTGTGTATCATCTGATCAATCTTTTTATCCCGAAGCATCAGTTCTTTAACAGCCTCTTCTGCGTTCTTATTTTCAAAAAGGACTTTGTTTACCTGCTCAACGATTGGCATCTCTACCTGATATTTTCTGGACAGCTCCAGTGCGGCCTTTGCCGAATAGACACCCTCTACTACCATCTGCACTTCCTTCATGGCTTCTTCCATGGTATAGCCCTGCCCCATCAGATAGCCGGCCTTACGATTCCGGCTGTGCATACTGGCACAGGTCACAATCAGGTCTCCAATACCAGTCAGTCCATAAAAAGTCTCAGGCTTTCCACCCATTTTGATCCCCAGTCTGGCAATTTCTGCGATACCGCGGGTAATCAACGCTGCCTTGGTATTATCGCCATAGCCCAGTCCGTCAGCTGTTCCGGCTGCCAGGGCAATGACATTTTTCAGCGCCCCCCCCAGTTCAATTCCCAGCATATCCGGCTGATGTACACTCGAAATACCGGACTGACAAATACGCTGCGCAGATATTCAGCCGTCTTTCTGGTTCTTGAACTGACTACACAGGTAGTAGGCAGTCTCCGGCTCACCTCCTCTGCATGGCTTGGGCCGGACAACACACAGGCATCTGCATATGGCAGCTCTTCTTCTATGATATCAGTCAGTGTATACAGTGTGTTTTCTTCGATTCCCTTTGCCACATTTACGATGATCTGTCCGGCACGGACATACTGCTTCATTTTCTGGCAGGTGCTTCGGATAAACGGAGAAGGCACCGCCAGAACGCAGACATCTTTGTCCGACATCGTCTCCTTCATATCTGTGGTAAACACAATTCCTTCCGGAATCTCTACTCCCGGAAGCTTACGTTCATGCCTTCTGGTTGTATTTAATGTCTCTACTTCTTCTTCATGAATGGACCAGACAGTCACGTCATGTCCGTTATCATGCAGCAGAATCGCAAGGGCTGTTCCCCAGCTTCCTGCACCCAGGATACCTATTCTTGCCATTCTTACACCTCCTGTCAGAGCCTACTGCTGGCTCTTTTTTGTCAGATACGTTTTACGTTCTGTTCCCTCAAGCAGACGCCTGATGTTTCCTCTGTGCTTCCAGTAAGCCAGTGCTGTCAGAAACGCCATAAGTATATACAGTTCAATCAGCTGATTCTGGGAAAGGTCAAACCATCCCATCTGTCCAAATATCACCATCTCAATCATCAGCCCTGCATAAACGGCCAGGGATCCCAGCGATACATAATGCGTGGTAAAGAAAATACCAAAAAAGGTAATGATACCAAGCACAGCCATAACCGGGTGAAACGAAAGAACCAGTCCTGCCGTAGCTGCAATCCCCTTTCCACCGCGGAAGTTCAGATAAAATGGAAAATTGTGTCCCAGAATAACGCCGGCTGCCGCATAAAGCACCAGCAGATGCATCATAGAGGAGTACTGTGCACGGAACAGAACCCGTACCAGTGCTACTGCCAGAATGCACTTCAGGCAGTCACCGGCAAACGTAATCAGGCCAGCCCTGGTTCCCATAGTACGCATCATATTGGTCGTTCCTGCATTGCCGCTGCCATAATCGCGGATATCAATGCCATGTCGTTTTCCTATAATGTAGCTTGTCTGGAACAGGCCGAAGACATAGCCAATTGCCAGACAGATAATCCGAATACTCATGTTATTCATTATCCTTTCTTTCCCGAATAATAAATTTCAATGATGTTCCCTTAAAACCAAAGGTATCACGGATCTTATTTTCCAGATATCTGGTATAGGAGAAATGCATCAGCTTTTTATCGTTTACAAAAATAACAAATGTAGGTGGCTTTACCGCTACCTGGGTAATATAATACAGCTTCAGCCGTTTTCCCTTATCCGATGGCGGCTGCTGAAGTGCGATAGCCTCTGACATGATCTCATTCAGGACACCGGTCGCAATACGCATAGTCTGATTTTCAATAATCATATCAATCTTTTCAAACAGCTTCGGCAGACGCTGCCCGGTCTCTGCAGATACAAACATAATCTCTGCATATGGCATGAAAGACAGCACTTCTTTTACTTTGTTGGTATACTTATAGATCGTCTTGTCATCTTTCTCAATGGCATCCCACTTATTTACTACTACCAGAATACCTTTTCCACGATCATGGGCAATACCGGCAATCTTGGCATCCTGTTCCGTAACGCCTTCTGTTGCATCAATGACAACAACTACCACATCAGCACGTTCCACCGCTGTTACTGTACGGATAATACTGTAACGTTCCAGTTCTTCCTTGATTTTGTTCTTTCTGCGCAGTCCGGCTGTATCGATAAATACATATTCTTTTCCGTCCCACTGCACTTCTGTATCAATGGCGTCTCTGGTCGTTCCTGCAATATTGGATACAATCACACGGTTTTCACCAAGAAGCTTATTTATAATGGAAGACTTTCCGACATTTGGCTTTCCGACTACAGCGATCTTCGGTCTGTCATCCTCTTCCTCTTCTGTCACCGATTCCGGGAACAGAGAAATCACCTGATCCAGCAGATCTCCAAGTCCCTGCTTATTCACAGAAGAGATCGGGAATGGATCACCGATTCCCAGATTATAAAATTCATATACATCCGCCAGGAATTTCTCATGGTGGTCAACTTTATTTACTGTCAGCACCACCGGCTTATGGGAACGGCGCAGCATATCTGCTACCTTGGAATCAGAATCCACCAGGCCCTGCTTCACATCTACCATGAACAGAATCACATCTGCGGTATCAATGGCGATCTGAGCCTGTTCTCTCATCTGGGACAGAATGATGTCATTACTGTCCGGTTCGATACCACCGGTATCAATCAGTGTAAAGGTATGATTCAGCCATTCTACGTCTGCGTAGATACGGTCTCTGGTCACACCCGGTGTATCTTTTACAATCGAAATGTTCTCTCCGGCAAGCGCATTAAAAAGGGTGGATTTCCCTACATTTGGCCGCCCAACAATTGCTACAATCGGTTTACTCATAATCTTTCACCTCATATGGCTGCTTCTCCCGTCCGGAAGAAATATCTTCCAGGAGAATTGCATGCACAAAATCCTTTCCGTCTGATTTTACAATCCCTGTTTTCGTCTGCAGAGACAGTTCCAGATCTTCCACTGTCATATCATCCAGGAAGACATTCTCCCCATCTCTCAGAACATTACTGCTTAGAAACAGCCGCTCACCGAGCTCTTTGCCTTTTAACTGTGCTTCCAGATCCTGTCCGGTAAGCAGGCCGGCTACTGTAATCTTTTCTCCAAAGAAATCGTTCTTGATTGGATAAACACGTACCGTCACATTAGGATACAAAGTCCGCACTTCTTCTGCCGCCCACCGGATATAATCGCAGGCCAGAAGACCGGTTGCTATCGATACCATATGGCAGCGGTCATCTCCTTTTCGATGTGCCAGTTCTTCTTTCACCTCATTCATGAAAAGACGAATCATACCGACACCATTTTCCAGCTGCGGATAGCCGTCATAATTGTCTTCCTCCGGAAGCTCACGTCCAGCCAGAAGATACCACTCATCCGATGCATGAATCATATGCGTATGATGCTTTTCCATGATTCGTTCCTGCCATTTATGAATGATGTCCAGCACTTCTATCGCATCTTCCTTTTCAAATGGTTCCAGTGGATATAGCCCGTCCCGGAACCTGGTCAGTCCCACCGGTACCACGGAGACGCTGACCAGATTTGGCAGATAACGGGTCAGCTGTTCAATGGTATATTCCAGTTCTGCCCCGTCATTTACGCCTTTGCAAAGGACGATCTGACCATTCAGCTCAATTCCTGCTTCAACGAAACGATCTACCTTTTTCAGTGATTCACCCGCAAAACGATTATTCAGCATCTGGCACCGCAGCTGTGGATTCATCGTCTGAAATGAGATATTAATGGGAGAAAGATGGTAGCGGATAATCTGCTGAATATCCTCTTCCTTCAGATTGGTCAGCGTAATATAGTTACCCTGTAAAAAGGAAAGACGGGAATCATCATCCTTAAAATACAGTGTATCTCTCATTCCTGGAGGCATCTGATCAATAAAACAGAAAATACACTTGTTATGGCAGGAATGATATTCATCCATCATACCATTCTCAAATTCCATTCCCAGGTCTTCCTCAAATTCCTTTTCTATCTCCAGCTCCCACTCTTCTCCATCTGGCTTCCGAATCACAACAGTCAGATATTCTTCATTGCAAAGATAGTGGTAGTCCAGTATATCTCCAACCGGCTGATCATTGATGGATATCAGCTCATCTCCCGGCTCAATCTCCATCTCTTCTGCAATGCTGCCGCTGAGCACACGGCCGACAATATGTTTTTTTTGTTTTTTCATTATGGAAACTGCTCCTGTTATCTTAATTACATTGATTTATTCTGACATTTTAATGCTGATCAAAAATGTCCACTCATATCATACTAAAATTGGTTCTAAATTGCAATCTTATATTTTTTAAACCAAATTGCGACAATTTTCTTGACGGAATTCTAAAGAACCACTATACTGTCAAGTGAATTAGATTACTATAAGATTGTGGAGGCATGTATGACTGATCAGTTTGATACATTACGAAACGCATTACCGATTGCGCCAATAAAAATTGCAACTTTGGAAGGCTGTAAGGACTTTGCCACTAAGGTGAACGAACATCTTGTTGAGTACCGTCACACCAATCCAACTCAGGACCTTCAGAATATACACTACAGAGGCTATTCCGAAGATTCCTATATGGTAGACAGTATCTGCCCGAGATTCGGAACCGGAGAAGGAAAGGGTATGATTAATACTTCTGTTCGTGGAAGTGACTTATATATCTTCGCAGACGTGACCAACTATAGTCTGACCTATAAATTATTTGGACAGGAAAACCATATGTCTCCAGACAATCATTTTCAGGATCTGAAGCGTATTATTTCTGCCACAGACGGAAAAGCCAAACGACTGAATGTTATTATGCCATTTCTTTATGAAGGCCGTCAGCACAAACGTTCCGGCCGTGAGTCTCTGGATTGTGCTCTTGCTCTTCAGGAACTGGCTGATCTGGGTGTCAGCAACATCATTACCTTTGATGCCCATGACCCTCGTGTTCAGAATGCCATTCCACTGATTGGATTTGATACTTTTATGCCGACTTATCAGTTCCTGAAAGCCATCATTGACACCACACCAGACTTTCGTATTGACAGCGACCATCTGATGATTATCAGCCCGGATGAAGGTGCAATGGGACGTGCTGTTTACTTCTCAACAATTCTGGGTGTCGATATGGGAATGTTCTACAAACGACGTGACTATTCTGTCATCGTCAATGGAAAGAATCCGATTGTAGCTCATGAATTCCTTGGCTCCTCTGTAGAAGGCAAAGACGTAGTAATTGTTGACGATATGATTTCTTCCGGAGAAAGTATGCTGGATGTTGCCAAACAGCTGAAGGATCGCAAGGCCAGACGAGTATTTGTCTGCACGACATTCGGTCTCTTCACCGATGGATTTGAGAAATTCGATGAATTCTATGAGAAAGAATACATCTATAAGGTAATTACCACGAATCTGAATTATCGTGATCCGGAGCTTCTCACAAAGCCATATTATGTAGAAGCTGATATGACAAAATTCACAGCAAGTATCATGGATAGTCTGAATCATGATATCTCCATTGAACCGATTATCAGCCCAACCGGAAAGATTCAGAAGCTTCTGAAAAAGATTCAAAAATAATATAAACATCAAAAAGACTGGCTTATCACAGCCAGTCTTTTCTATCATCTATATCAATTTTCATCGAATCATCAGAAATGCTGCCAGATTTCCACGCCGTCCCTGTGAAGCTCTGTGAGAATATAACAGCCGTGGATTGCAGCAGGTACAGAGATCGGTTACCGATATCTGATCTTTTGGTATTCCAGCCTCACAAAGCAGGATTTCATTCGCCTTCCATAAGTTCAGCTGATATTTTCCATTTGATTTCTCATAAAATAATTCTGGCCATACTTACGTGCAAAACCATCTTTAAAACGGTCTATCACATCTTTGCTGACCTCATAGCAGTCCTGGCAAATAGATGGACCTACTGCAGCCAGCAAGTCTTCCGGCCGGCTGCCATATGATTCCTGCATACAGTGAATCGTTTCCTGGCTGATCTTCCCTACGGTGCCTCTCCATCCGGAATGAGACAAGCCAATCGCTTTTTTCACCGGATCAACCAGAAAAATCGGCACACAGTCCGCATAAAAAGTAGTCAGGACCACTCCCGGTTCATTGGTAATCAATCCGTCAATATCCTGATAGTCCCGTTCTCTGGAAAATCCTTTTCCGCAGTCTTCCCGGGTTACTTTCCGAATATTTGTGGTATGTGTCTGATGCGAAAATACCATCTTTTCCGGTCCAAATCCTATGGCTGCTCCCATACGTCTGAAGTTTTCTCTTACATTTTCTTCTGAATCGCCACGGCTGAAGCTAAGGTTCATACTGTAAAGATGTTCCTTACTCACACCGCCAAGACGGGTAGAAAAGCCATGCAAAAACTCTTGTCTGGCATCCAGCTGGGGAAAAGAAAGCCAATACACTCCTCCCTTCTGATGTACGCCAAGAACCGGATCTTCTCCAACTCTCTTTATGCTGATTTTCTGATTCTGATCCTGTATATATTCCATTTTTTCTCCTGCTTCCGATATTGGCAGCCGCAGCAATCTCTCAGGCCCAAAATGCATCTTTTATATGCTCAATATGACTGCCGCAGATACCGATCACATCAAATCGACAGGGCACATCTCCGTATTTCTTCTGATACAGATAATAACGTGCCACTTTTATTATTTTCCTTTGCTTTCGAATATCTACCGCTTCCAGAGGATTCCCGCTTTCATCATTTTTCCGATACTTAACCTCTATAAATACCAGAACAGTTCCATCTCTGGCAATGATATCAATCTCACCAGACCGAATCCGATAATTGCGTTCCAGTATCTGATAATTCTGAGCAATCAGATACTCTGCTGCTCTTTCTTCATATTGGGTTCCCGTTTCTCTTCGATTCAACTTCTGCCTCTTCTGAATATTATTATCTTTTATACCTCTACAAAATGACCGATAAATGTCTTTCTGTGAATCGGTGACGGACCGTATTTTTTCAGAGCTTCAATATGCGCTGCCGATCCATATCCTTTGTGTCCGGCAAAACCATACTCCGGCATAACCTTATCATATTCTACCATCAGTCGATCCCTGGTTACCTTCGCCAGAATGCTGGCCGCTGCAATAGACATACTTTTGGCATCTCCCTTTATAATCGGCACCTGTGAAATATCCACCTGTGGAATTGTCACAGCATCATTCAGCAAAAGATCCGGTGTCACAGACAGCTTGCCAATAGCCTGTCTCATAGCTTCATAAGTCGCCTGTAAAATATTAATCTCATCAATGCGTGCCGGAGATACAATGCCCACAGCAGCTGCTACTGCCTTATCCATGATCTCATCAAACAACTCTTCCCTTCTGGCAGCTGAAAGCTTTTTAGAGTCATTCAGATAACGGATTTTACAGTCCACAGGAAGAATCACAGCACCTGCTACAACGGGTCCCGCCAGCGGTCCCCGTCCGGCTTCATCTATTCCACAGATATGCTGATAGGCAGCATAGGATCTTTCATACTTTAGCATTGTATCCAGCCGGAGCTGTTCTTTTTCTTCTTTCTCCAGCTTTTTCTGACAGGAAGCCAGTATCGCCTGTACTCCCTTTCTCTCATCACTTTCATACTGTACCATGCAGGCAGAGAGTTCCTCTAACGGTATCTGTTCCAGTTCTTTTTTGATCTCAGAAATCGATTTTCCCATCTTATGCCTCCTCTGGCATCTCCAGTGTGATTCTGCCCAGTTTTCCACTTCTGAAATCATCCATCAGCAGTCTGGAAGCTTTTCCATAATCCAGTTCTCCGCCTTTTATCAGGCATCCTCTCAGCTTCGCTACCTCTTCCAGAATCTGCAGCGCCTCTTTTTCAGCTGCCTCTTCGCACTGATATCGTTTTTCCAGAGTTCCAGGATATGCATTTCGCAAATATTGAATCAATTCCAATGCCAGTTCATCGATATTCAGGATCTCATCATTGATAGATCCAATCATAGCCAGTCGCATACCAACCGCCTGATCTTCGAATTTAGGCCACAAGATTCCCGGTGTATCCAGCAGTTCCACATTCTTGTTCAGGCGAATCCACTGTTTTCCTTTCGTCACGCCTGGCTTATTTCCTGTCTTAGCACAGGCTTTTCCAGCATAAGTATTGATAAAAGTTGATTTTCCAACATTCGGGATTCCTACTACCATAGCACGCACCGGGCGATTCTTTATTCCCCGCTTCCGGTCTCTCTCGATTTTTTCCTTACATGCTTCCTGAATGATCGCAGAGATTGCTTTCATACCTGCTCCGCTTCTGGAATCCACTTCCTGTACATAATATCCCTTTTGTTGAAAAAATTCTGTCCATTTTTTGTTGGCAGACTTATCTGCCAGATCTGCTTTGTTCAGCAGAATCAGTCTGGATTTATTTTTTCCCAGTTCATCAATATCTGGATTACGACTGGATAATGGCACACGGGCATCTACCAGCTCTATTACCAGATCAATTAACTTTATATCTTCCTGCATCATACGTCTTGCTTTTGTCATATGACCAGGATACCACTGATAATTCATATATTCCCCCTATTTAATAAGGCCGAAGCTATCTGACGGCAGAATGCGCAGCCATACACGGCCTTCTATATAATCCGCATCTACCAGTCCGATATCTGCATATCGGCTGTCTTCACTGTTATTTCTGTTATCTCCCAGAACAAAATATTCTGTTACACCAAGGGTAATCTCCTCGGCTGCCAGTCCCGGATTGGTAATCGCCGGATAATCTGTTTTTTCCAGATATACCTTTCCGTTAATATAAATCATACCATCTTTGATCTGTACAGTCTCTCCAGGTAAGCCAATCACTCTCTTAATATACGAATGAGAAGTACTGCTTCCATTCGGTTTAAAGGCAATGATATCATTTCTCTTCGGTGTCCCTATACGATAAGAAAAAGTATCTATCAGCACATGATCTCCATCTGAAAGAGTGGTCTCCATGGACTGACCGGTATTCGTCCTCATTTGTCCGAAAAATAACACCAGTACAAAAGCAATCAACACTACCACTGCAATCTCAAAGATCCAGATCAGAATTCCTTTCACCTGTTCCAGCATAGATTTTTTTTCTTTTTGTCGTTTTCTTGTGGCACGCTTCTCTCTTCTCATCATACCCTCCTGCTTATAGACTGTGCCTCGGCACATTCTCGCGCCAAGCGCAGTCGCTTGCGACATCTTTCTCTTTGCGCGAGTGCGTCTTCTCTTCGTTTCGGTCAGCGCATAACCATTGTCCACTGGACAATGTGCGCCCCCGCGGAGCGTTTTTGTCACTTAGGAGCTTTTCCCTTAAGTGACAAAAAGGCTGTCCGAAGACAGCCCTTTTACAATTCTTATTTTACAAGTTCTTTTACCTTTGCGCTCTTTCCGCTACGTTCTCTTAAGTAATTCAGTTTCGCACGTCTTACTTTACCTCTTCTGATTACTTCTACTTTTTCAACGTTCGGGGAGTGTAATGGCCATGTCTTTTCAACACCGATTCCGTTGGAATTCTTTCTTACAGTGAATGTAGCACGAGTGCTTCCACCCTGTTTCTTAAGAACAGTTCCTTCGAAAACCTGGATACGTTCGCGGTTTCCTTCTTTGATCTTTCCGTAAACTCTTACCGTATCACCTACGTTGAACTGTGGCACATTCTCTTTTAACTGAGCTGCTTCGATATTTTTGATAATTTCCTGCATTTGTTGTTCCTCCTTATATTTTTGGATGTTCATAATACGAATCTGTAACAGAGGACCATCTCTTTCTCACAACGTATATCATGATATCATGCAAGGAAAGAAAATGCAAGGAAAATTTTTTATTCTTCGTTGCTTTCTTCTGTAGCTGCCTCTTCTGCAGGTGCTGTTTTTTCACTGCTCTCTTCTGAAACCGCTTCTTCTGCAGGTGCTGCTTCTTCACTGCTTTCTTCTGAAACCGCTTCTTCTGCAGGTGCTGCTTCTTCACTGCTTTCTTCTGGAACTGTCTCTTCCGCAACAGTACCTTCTTCATCTTCAAAGATATCTTCTTCAGCGTCCATACCTTCCGGAAGCTTTTCTTTTAACGCTTTCATCTCTTCTTCCAGACATTCCAGCTCTGTATATATGGTATTGATCGCTGTGATCTTATCCTCATATTCTGTGATCTCATCCTTGTGTTCTTCGTAATATGCTTTTCCAAGGGCCAGCAGCTCATCCTGAATCTTTTTCTTCTTTGCCAGGGTCTTGGTCTTTAAAGATGCGATCTCCGCCACTTCCCCTGTCTTCTTTACCATCTGCTGACCAAAAACGGATAATTTTTTACCAAAATCTTCAAACATCTTTCATTTCCCCTTTCAGAAATTCCTGTTCTTTTTTTGTAAGCTGCGCTTTTTCCAGTAAATCCGGACGCCACTTCGCAGTCCGGATAATGGACTGCTCTCTGCGCCATTTTTCCACATTGGCATGATGACCGGATAACAGTACCGGCGGTACTTTTTTCCCACGCCATTCTTCCGGCCGGCTGTACTGCGGATATTCCAGAAGAGAATCCTGAAAAGATTCTGTCTCCGCTGATACATCATTATTCAGCACTCCCGGAACCAGTCTGGATATGGTATCCATCATGACCAGAGCCGGAAGTTCTCCGCCTGTCAGCACATAATCTCCGATGGACACGTAGTCCGTTACTACTTCTTCCAGGACACGCTCATCAATCCCCTCATAGTGACCACAGAGGAAAATCAGCTCCTCTTCCTGTGCGAATTCCTCTGCCATCTTCTGGTTAAAGGTATGTCCCTGTGGAGTAAGATATATGGTGCGCAATTTTCGTCCTGCCTGGTCTTCCAGTGACTGATGCGCTGCATATACCGGTTCTGCCTGCATCACCATCCCGGCGCCTCCACCGTATGGATAATCATCCACTTTCATATGCTTGTTTCCGGCAAAATCTCTGATATTCACCGCATTCAGAGACAGCAGCCTTTTTCCATTGCCCGTCCTGTAATGCTGGTATGAAACCCCTGTTCAATCATCTCAGGGAATAATGTCAAAACATGAAATCTCAAAGCAGGCCCTCCAGTAAATGAACTGTCATGGAATTTTCTTCCAATGATACCTTTATAATACATTCTTTTATATTTGGTATCAAGACTTCTTTTTCATTTTTCATCTTTACTACATACACATCATTGGCACCGGTCTGAATCACTTCTGTCAGTGTACCGAGAAAATTTCCATCTTCATCTGATACCTGAAGTCCGATCAGATCACAGATGAAATATTCACCTGGTTTTAATTTCACCGCATTTTCCCTGGACACCAAAAGCGGTACATTTCTCAAAAGTTCTGCATCGTTCATGGAGTCCACACCCTTTAATTTCAGGATCACCATGTTCTTAAAAAACTTTACTTGTTCGATTGCCAGAGTACGCTGTCCCCGTTTCTCTTCCAGAATTACTTCTTTTAATTTCTTGAATCTTGTAACATCATCTGTTGTCGGGAATACTTTCACTTCACCTCTCACACCATGAGGAGAAGTAATCACCCCTACCTGTAAAAACTGTTCCATGTTCCCTCCGATTTATAATAGAATAAAAGATAAGCCGCCTCAAAATGAGACAGCTTATTATTATTGTACAATATCTACAATGACTTTTTTGTCGCTCTTGGATGCAGCAGCTTTTACTACGGAACGGATTGCTTTTGCAATTCTTCCCTGCTTACCAATCACTTTGCCCATATCTGATTGAGCAACTTTCAACTCAATGACTGTGGATTTCCCGCTTTCTTTCTCGGTCACGATAACCTCTTCCGGATATTCCACAAGAGACTTGGCAATTACTTCCACTAACTCTTTCATCACCGCACCTCAATTCTTATTTTTCGATGCCAGCTAACTTGAACAGTTTTCCAACAACTTCTGTAGGCTGAGCGCCATTAGCAAGCCATTTTTTAGCCAGTTCTTCATTTACATGGAACTCGCTTGGATCAGTATTTGGATTGTAAGTACCGATTTCTTCGATACATCTTCCATCTCTAGGGGATCTGGAATCAGCAACTACGATTCTGTAGAAAGGTGCTTTCTTCTGTCCCATTCTTCTTAATCTGATTTTTACTGCCATTTTATTTTACCTCCGTATTTTTTTGAACCTGTTTTTCAGGAAATTGTGACCAGCATTGTATATACAACTGCCGGATTATTTATATGTTAAAAGGGAAGTTTAAACTTGCCTCTTTTACCCATTTTACCTCCCATCATTCCAGGGAGCTGTTTCATCATCTTTCTGGACTGTTCGAACTGCTTCACCAGACGGTTTACTTCGCTGATATCCACACCTGCACCGGCTGCAATTCGCTTCTTCCGGGATGGATTCAGAAGATCTGGATTGGAACGTTCCTTCGGTGTCATGGAAAGAATGATAGCTTCCGTCTTAGCAAGCGCTGACTCATCAATCATTCCCTCGATATCCTTCATCTTACTGCCGCCAAATCCAGGCATCATACTCAGGACACTGGAAATTCCTCCCATATTCTTCATCTGGTTCATACTTTCCAGATAATCATCAAAACCGAGCTTGCTTTTTTCAGCTTCTGTTCCATCTCTCTGGCTTTGCTCTCATCGAGATTCGCCTGTGCTTTCTCAATCAGAGTCATCACATCACCCATACCAAGGATTCGTGATGCCATACGATCTGGATAAAACTGTTCCAGATCAGATAATTTTTCACCCATACCTGCATACAAAATCGGCTTGCCACAGGTGGCCTTAATAGAAAGTGCCGCACCGCCTCTGGTGTCACCATCCAGCTTTGTCAAAATCACTCCGTCAATGCCAATCTTGTCATTGAACATCTGGGATACATTCACTGCATCCTGTCCGGTCATAGCATCTACAACCAGAAGAGTCTGATCTACATGAACGGCTTCTTTGATCTGTACCAGTTCGTTCATCATATCTTCATCCACATGAAGACGTCCTGCAGTATCCAAAAATACCACATTCATATTATGGGACTTTGCATGCTCAATGGCTGCTTTCGCAATGTTCACCGGGTTCTGCTTATCTCCCATGGAGAATACTTCCACGCCGACCTTCTCACCATTGATCTGTAACTGCTGGATCGCTGCCGGACGATATACATCGCAGGCTGCCAGAAGTGGCACACGTCCCTTTGACTTCAGCTTCGCTGCAAGCTTAGCCGTGGTCGTTGTCTTACCTGCACCCTGAAGACCAGCCATCATGATGACGGTAATCTCATTACCAGGCTTTAAGGCAATCTCCTTTGTCTCGGATCCCATCAGGGAAACCAGTTCTTCGTTGACAATCTTGATCACCATCTGTCCAGGATTCAGCCCATTCATAACCTCTGCGCCAACAGCACGCTCCTGAACGGATTTCATAAACTGCTTTACTACTTTGAAGCTGACGTCTGCTTCCAGAAGTGCCATCTTGACTTCCTTCAATGCAGTCTTGACATCGCTCTCTGTCAACTTACCTTTGCTTCGCAGGTTCTTAAACACATTTTGTAGTTTGTCGGAAAGGCTTTCAAATGCCATTATTATAATTCCTCCAGTATCTCACTGCATATTTGCTCAATGTCCTGCTGACCCTTAGCCAGTTCATGAATCTGTGCTACTTTTTCTTTAATAGAAAGAAACTTCTCAACCAGATGCAACTGTTCTTCATAATGAGCTAATATCTTGTTGCAGCGCTTGATTAAATCATGTACGCCCTGTCTGCTGATGTCGTACTCCCTTGCAACTTCTGTGCAGGAATAATCATTCAATACCACATCTTCATATACCTGGCGCTGATGCTCTGTCAGCAACTCACCATAAAAATCATATAATAAAGTCTGCTCCACAAATCGTTCCATTTCTATCACCTTTGACATCATAAACTAATTGCTTCGCAATGTCAAGTATTTTTTCTTGACAATTTTATTTTCTTATGGATTGGCTCTGATCAGGCGTGGCTTGTACCCTGCTTCTTCCAGAGCTTTCACGATCTGATTCTTATGTTCTGTTCCAAATGCTTCCATGGTAATCTTCAGTTCCACTGCTTTGGAACGGTTGGTACTGATAAACTGATTATGTTCCAGCTTGATGACATTTCCCTGCATCTTTGCAATGACCGCAGATACTTTTGTCAGTTCACCAGGAGAATCTGGCAGCAGTACAGATACTGTAAAAATACGGTCTCGCTGAATCAGACCAAACTGTACCACAGAAGACATGGTAATGACATCCATGTTGCCACCGCTAAGTACCGATACAATCTTCTTATTTTTCACATCCAGATGTTTCAGTGCTGCTACTGTAAGTAATCCTGAATTTTCTACGATCATTTTGTGATTTTCTACCATATCCAGGAATGCAACGATCAGTTCATCATCTGTGACAGTAATCACATCATCCAAGTTTTTCTGAAGATATGGGAATATTTTACTTCCAGGAGTCTTAACAGCAGTACCATCTGCAATCGTATTAATAGATGGCAGTGTTGTCACTTCCCCATTCTTCAGTGATTCCTGAAGACAGTTGGCACCTGCCGGTTCTACACCGATTACTTTAATATTTGGGTTCAGCATCTTCGCCAGAGTAGAAACACCGGTAGCCAGTCCTCCTCCTCCTACTGGTACCAGAATATAATCTACCAGAGGAAGTTCCTTCACAATCTCCATGGCAATGGTTCCCTGTCCGGTTGCCACGCCCAGATCGTCAAATGGATGAATAAAGGTATATCCATTTTCTTCTGCCAGCTTATAAGCATGTTCACACGCTTCGTCATAGACATTGCCATGAAGCACTACTTCTGCGCCATAGCTCTTGGTACGATTCACTTTCATCAATGGAGTCGTAGTTGGCATAACGACAACCGCCTTTACTCCCAGTTCCTTTGCCGCATAAGCCACGCCCTGTGCATGGTTTCCGGCAGAGGCTGTAATCAAACCTTTTTCCTGATCCTCTTTTGCCAGCTTAGATATGCGATAATAAGCGCCACGGATCTTGTACGCTCCTGTGACCTGCATATTCTCTGGCTTCAGATAGACTTTATTCCCGGTCTGTTCACTGAAATACTTGCTGTATACCAGCTTGGTCTCCTGTGTGACTCTTTTGACGACTTCCGCCGCTTCTTCAAAATTCTCTAATGTTAATTCTGTAAATTCCATCTCTATTCTGCGTCCTTTTCATTTAAAAACAATGCGTTTACAAATTCATCTGCATCAAACTTCTGCAGATCATCGATGCTTTCTCCTACACCAATATATTTAACCGGGATACCCAGTTCTGAATGAATGGCAATGGCAATACCACCTTTGGCAGTACCATCCAGCTTTGTCAGGATAATACCGGTGATATTGGCTGCTTCTGAGAATTCCCTCGCCTGTACCAGCGCGTTCTGTCCGGTTGTGCCGTCCAGTACCACCAGAGTCTCACGATAGGCTTCCGGATATTCTTTTTCCAGAATTCGGTTGATCTTGGCCAGCTCGCTCATCAGATTCTTTTTGTTATGTAGCCTTCCAGCAGTATCGCAAAGCAGTACATCCGCATTTCTGGCCTTGGCCGCCGCAACCGCATCATAGACAACAGCCGCCGGATCTGATCCTTCCTGTCCACTGATAATCTCCACACCTGCACGATTCGCCCATTCTGTCAACTGTTCTCCCGCTGCCGCACGGAACGTATCTGCCGCTGCGAGAATTACCTTTTTCCCCTGATCCTTCAACTTGCCGGCCAGCTTGCCAACGCTGGTGGTCTTTCCCACGCCGTTGACACCGATCACCAGCACAACAGACTTCCGGTTTTCAAATTCATAAGCTGTCTCGCCCACGTCCATCTGTTCCTTGATACTTTCGATCAGATACCGCTTGCACTCCTCCGGCTCTTTGATATTATTCTCTTTGACTGCCTCTTTTAATTTTTCAATAATTGCTGTGGTGGCATTGATACCAAGATCTCCCATCACCAGAGTCTCTTCGATCTCATCGTAAAAATCATCATCAATACTGGAAAAACCACTGAATATATTATCAATTCCGGCCACAATATTGTCTCTCGTTTTTGTCAGGCCCTCTGCCAGCCGCTTAAAAAAGCCTTTTTTTTCTTCCATGAAAGATTCCTCCCTACTGATCTAATTCGTCTTCCACCATATTGACGGAAACCTGGGTGGAAACCCCCTTCTCCTGCATGGTGATACCATACAGTCTGTCTGCAACAGCCATTGTTCCACGTCTATGTGTTATAATAATAAACTGCGTGTTTTTTGTCAACTTGTGAAGGTAATTTGCATATCGGGATACATTGTTTTCATCCAGTGCAGCCTCGATCTCGTCAAGCAGACAGAACGGAGATGGCTTCATATTCTGGATTGCAAATAAAAGTGCGATCGCGGTCAGCGCCTTTTCCCCACCTGACATCTGCATCATGTTCACCAGTTTCTTTCCCGGTGGCTGTGCAATAATGCGAATTCCTGCCTCCAGGATATCTTCATCCTCAACCAGTTCCAGGCTTCCTTTTCCGCCGCCAAACAATTCTTTGAACGCCTTTTCAAATTCCTGCTGCATAATAGCAAATTTTTCTTTAAACTGGCGGCGCATTCCCTCATCCAACTCGGTAATGATCTTCTTCAGGTCTTCACCGGCCTTCACCAGATCTGCATGCTGTGCCGACAGGAATTCATGCCGTTCATGAAGTTCTTTATATTCTTCAATGGCATTGACATTGACGGGACCAAGTGCCTTAATTTCTCCCTTTAACTGTGAAATCATCTTCTTCAGCTGCGGGGAATGCTCCAGTTCTTCATCCCGGAATTTTTCTGCCTCACTGGCTGTCAGTTCATATTCTTCCCACATGTAGTTAATCTGACGCTCCAGATAATCACTGAGTCGTTCTTTCTGGTTATCCAGTCGGAAATGTTCTTTATCCAGATCGCTGAGCTGATTACTCAAGTCTTCTCTCACCTGGAAAAATTCTTTATGGGAACGATTCTTTTCATTTCGTTCTTCCGTAAACTGACTCAGCACTTTTTCCGTATCTGTTTCTGCCTGCTCTGCATGAAGAATGGATTCCTGAATTTCCTGAATCTGCGCTTCTTTTTTTTCTATATCTTCTCTGGAACCGGACAGATTCTCCTGAAGACTTTTCTTTTCTTCCAGCAAATGCCCTTCTTCGCTGTGAATACGCTGCAGATTCTGACAAATGAACTCTTCCTTTTGGTGAAGAGCCATGGTCTGTGTATGTACTTCATTGCAAACCCGGTTCTGTTCTTCCTGATCTGCCTTTTTCTCCTCCAGTTTGGACTGCCATGTTTTGATCTGTGTCTCCAGATGTGCTTCCTGTTCTCTGGAAAGATCCATTTCCTTTTCAATCTGCACATGTTCTTCTTCAATCTCTGCCATCTGCTGCTGAATCTCATTCACCTCATTCTGCAGAGACTTATGATCCGAGAGCATTTTGGCATTCTGTGTCTGGATCTCCTGCAGCTTCAGTTTCAATGTATTCTGATTCAGATACTCTGCCTGCATCTGCTCCGTCCGCTTCACCAGTTCTTCCCGTTCCCTGGTACGCTTCTGCCGGATCTCTTCAATCTGTTTCTGAAGCTGCAAAACACGCTCTTTTGATGACCGGACTTTCTCCTCCAAGTCTTCCATTTCTCTTCTTCGGCCCAGCAAATTACTGGAATTCTTAAAGGCACCACCAGACATGGAACCACCCGGGCTTAACAGATCACCCTCCAGCGTAACAATGCGCAGAGACTGGCGATACTTTCTGGCAATCGCAATCGCATGATCGATGTGATCCACGATCAGAGTCTTACCCAGCAGATATTCCACAAGGGTTTCATACCGGTCGTCGGTATCCACCAGCGTACTGGCCACACCAATGGCTCCCGGTTCATATAATGCCTGATCATTGCCAAGACCGCCTTTTTTTCGAATTGCACTTAACGGAAGGAATGTTGCACGTCCAAACTTATTTTTCTTCAGATATTCGATCATAGCCTTGGCTGTATTCTCATTATCTGTAACAATATTCTGAATACTGCCGCCAAGAGCAGTTTCTATAGCCGCCTCATACTTCTTTTCTGTCTTGACCAGATCTGCAACCACTCCATAGATACCGGATACACTGTCCTTTTTCTCCATAACACGGCGGATACTGTTGCCATAACCGTCATAGCGTTCCGTCATGTTCCGCAGCGCTTCCAGACGGGATACATTTCTGCTATAGTCTTCTTTGGTTGCTTCCAGTTCTCTGGAACTGGCAATCAGTTCTTTTTGTATCTCATTGATGCCCTCTTCAATACGGGTATTCTCTTCCGTCAGTTCATGGATCTTCGCTGTGATAGCTTCATATTCTTTCTGATAGCCGGCTCGTACTGTCTCACGCTGATTCTGCTCTGTCTTTGCCGACAGCATCCGCTGGGTCAGCTGGGAATTCCGGATCTGGATCTGTTCTTTCATGGTCTCAAAACGCTGCATTCTGGCCTTTGTATTAGACCGTTCATTCAGTAACGTAATCAGCTTGTTTCGCCCCGCAGCAATCTGTTTCTCCAACTGCTCTGCCTGTTCTGTGATTTCCTGAAGCTGCTTTGTGCATCTCTGTTCTTTTTCCGCCGCTTCTTCCAGTTCTTTTTTCAGGCCTTCATTGTTCTTTTCTTCCGTTGTCAGTTCCTGCTGACAACTTTTCAAAGATTCTTCAATTCCAGCCATACGGCTCTGAAAATGCTCATCATTCATGGACGCAGACCGAATCTGTTCCTTCAACAGCTCAATCTGATTCTCCAGCTGCTGTTTCACCATACGCCCCTGATTCAGCTCATTTTTCTTTTCTTCAATCGTCTGATCCAGAGTTTCCAGTTCCTGTTCAATCTTCTCGTACTCGGCACGGATCTGTTCCAGCTTGTTCTTCACCGTCTCCATATCGTGATCGGAAATCAGAATTTTATTCTCTACATCCTTCAGCTGGCCAGACATTCGTTCCTTTTCCAGTAAAAACATATTAATGTCCAGCTGTTTTAATTCATCTCTTTTTTTCAGGTAGATTTTTGCCTTTTCCGCCTGACGCTCCAGAGGTCCCACCTGACGGGTAAGTTCCGACAAAATATCATTGATACGGGTAAGATTGTTATTCTCATCTTCCAGTTTTTTCTGAGCAGACAGCTTGCGCCGTTTGAACTTCACGATTCCGGCTGCCTCATCAAACAGCTCTCGTCTCTCTTCCGGTTTACCGTTTAAGATCTTATCGATCTGTCCCTGACCGATAATGGAATATCCTTCCTTACCGATACCAGTATCATAAAAAAGTTCTTTCACGTCACGAAGACGGCATGCTGTACCATTGATCAGATATTCGCTTTCACCGGAACGATACAGCCTTCTGGTTACTGTAACCTCGTTATAATCTACCGGAAGCTGATGATCTGAATTATCCAGCGTAATGGATACCATGGCGAATCCCAGCGGCTTTCGATTCTCTGTACCGGAAAAAATAACATCCTGCATGTTGGAACCACGCAGCTGCTTCACGCTCTGTTCACCAAGCACCCATCTGACAGCATCACCCACATTGCTCTTTCCACTTCCATTTGGTCCTACAATACCGGTAATTCCATTATGAAACTGGAACTTCAGCTTATTCGCAAAGGATTTGAATCCATGCACTTCTATGCTTTTTAAATACATCTATTTTGCTTGTCCTTTCAGGGTGATGATCGTTCGATAAGCTGCCTGCTGCTCTGCGCTTTTTTTCGTCCTGCCACTTCCTTCTTCAAAGCCCCTGTCTCCGATAAATAACTGCATGACAAATGTTTTATCGTGATCCGGGCCTTCCTCTCTCACCAGATGATATGACATCGGCTGTCCTTTAAAGGAACTCTGTACAATCTCCTGCAGGATAGTTTTGCTATCATAAAAGAGTTTTTTATTCTCTATATCATTTAAAATAAATTCATATACAAATTCTTTTGCACTAGCAAAACCACCATCCAAATAAATGGCACCGATCAATGCCTCCATGGCATCAGAAACAATGGAATCACGGAATCGTCCGCCGGTCAGTTCTTCTCCCTTTCCGAGACGCAGGAAAGATCCCAGTTCAATCACTGCCGCACACTGAGCCAGGGTCGGTTCACACACAATACTGGCGCGTAGCTTGGTCATGTCCCCTTCTGGCATAGCCGGATAATTTTCAAAAATAAATTCGCTGCTGGACAGTTCCAGCACTGCATCTCCCAGGAACTCCAGACGTTCATTATCTTTTAATTTTTTTCTGGTTTCATTGGCATAGGAACTGTGTCGCATCGCATTTTCCATCAGTTCCTTATTCTGAAAAGTATAGCCAATCTTTCCTTCCAGTTCTTTTAAATCTCTGTTCATGTTTCACCTCATAATTTATCTTGTATGATAGCTACGGATTGCTTCGTGCTTCGCACTCCCACAATCCTCCCCACTATTCGCATATCGTGGGATCAAAATCCCACTTTTATGCTCATATTGGGTGGGTTCCAAGGTCTTTCATCCACTTATGAGCAAGCTCACGTGGATTCAGACCTTTTAACCCTGATATCATAAAAAGAGGGTGCACAAAAACGGCACCCTCAAAGATCAAATTTACGCATCAATTGCGTTCTTGATAGCTTCTACCGCATCTCCTACAGAAACGATCTTTTCAGCTTCTTCATTCGGGATCTCAATATCAAACTCTTCTTCAATACCCATGATGATCTGATATACATCCAGAGAGTCAGCACCCAGATCATCCACAAACGTGGTATCCATTGTGATCTCTTCCTCGTCCACATTCATAACCTCTGCAATGATTTTCTGAAGTTTTTCAAGTTCCATAATTGTACCTCCTAATTTGTCTCTTCAAGAATATGTTCTTTTATTTTCTCGTTAATACGCTCTTTGCTGAATTGCGTACACTGGAAAATTGCATGTTTGATTTCTTTGCTTGTTGCACTTCCATGAGTCTTTACGACCAGTCCCTTTAATCCAAGCATCGGTGCCCCACCATACTGGGATGCATCAAATGTCTTCAATGTATTCTTTAATGCCGGCTTCACCAGAAGTGCTCCGATCTTGGAACGAAGGGTACTCATCATGCCCTTTTTTATCTGGCGTACTAATGCGGATGACGTGCTTCATATAATTTAAGAATGACATTTCCCACAAATGCTTCACAGACAATCACATCACAGACACCGGCCGGAATGTCTCTTGCTTCCACATTCCCAATAAAATTAATATCCTTACATTCCTTCAATAATGGGTAAGTCTCTTTTACCAGCGCATTTCCCTTCTCTTCTTCTGCTCCGATATTCACCAGCCCGACTCTCGGGTTCTTAATGCCAACTACATTCTCCATGTAAATGGATCCCATCTTTGCAAACTGTACCAGATGAGAAGATCTGGCATCTACATTAGCTCCACAGTCAATCAGAAGAGCTACTCCCTTTTCTGTCGGAATCAGCGGTGCCAGTGGCGGTCTCTCAATTCCTCTGATTCTTCCAACGATCAGCTGTCCTCCAACCAAGACAGCTCCGGTACTTCCCGAGGATATGATCGCATCGGCTTCCCCATGCTTTACCATATTCATTCCAACTACAATGGATGAATCCTTCTTCTTACGGATCGCATTCACCGGAGGCTCACCCGTCTCGATTACTTCTGATGCATTTGTAATCTCAATACGTTGTGGGTCATAAGTATATTTTTTCAACTCGCCCTGAATAACTTCCTCTTTTCCAACCAGAACAACTCTGATATCCGGATTCTCATTCACAGCTTCTACTGCTGCTTTAATAGGCTCTACAGGGGCATTGTCTCCGCCCATTGCATCAACTGCCACCTTAATTTTTTCCTGCATCATCTACCTCCTGTTTCACAACTATCATCATACAAGACATCCATATAAAAATCAACAGTTTTTATTCTGCAGTAATAAGAATGCCGGCAGCTTCTGTCAACATCAAAAAATGAGGATGTGAAAAAACTCGATTGAGTTTTTCACATCCCTCTTTTTGCTTTTATTGTGCATAAATTGCTGGAATCCTACGCTGAAAAGGCGTACTTCCCCTACCCCATAAAGATTCTCTTTTTGAATCTATGCGGCAGTTCTATTTCTCATCTTTTTGTTCTGATATTTGTATAGATTATGTCCTATTGCCACAAGTAAAACTTCTAGTTTAACCGAATTAATACCTCTTCGGACAATTCTCTTGTACCAACGGTCATTTTTCATGATTCCGAAAGTGCCTTCTGCTTGTATGGAACGGTTCATTCGTAATAGCGCACCATGAATACTTTCTAAGTTTTCGATTACTTCCTGATGCATTGCAGTGAGTTCCTGATTGATCCGAACAGTTCGATTTTTAGCTGTTTTCTTACATTTCTCTGCATATGGACATCCACTGCAATCTTCACATTCATACAGTTCTTCCTTGCATCCGTATTGATTTCCCCTCACACTTCTTCTGTATAAAAGATGAAATGCTTTATCGTTAGGACATCTCATGACACCTTGTTCATCAATTCTAAAATTAACTGCACGAAATGGATCTTCATGGTACTTTCGATCCTTGGTTTCCTTTTTAAACATTGGAACTTCATATACTTTTCAATTCCGTTCTGTTCGCAAAAAATATAGTTGTTATATGATCCGTAGCCAGCATCTGCCACAGGATACTTGGGATAGAAGCCATACGTTTGTTTGAAGTGCTTCATCAAAGGAATGAAACAGTCCATATCTGAACGATAATGGTTCACGTCAACAACTGCGATATATTCATCTGTTACACCAATCTGTACATTGTATGCCGGCAGAAGCTGATCATTGCCCATGTAATCCGTTTTGATGCGCATAAAGGTAGCTGATTTATCTGTTTTAGAATAGCTGTTACGATCAGGACCACAAATGTCAATCTTTTCTATATATTCCTGAAGTTTCTGACAGAAACCAGTCAAATGTTCATAATGACGCTGCTCTTTGGATTTTCTCTTTCCGCTTCCGTAAACAAATGTACTGATATCTAGATCCCATAAAAGCATTAGCTGATCAATGATTTCATTCAGATAATCTGGTACATACTCAGAATTAGTTGAAATCTGTACTTCACTCCATGCGATTTCTTTGTTGATTTCCTCAATCTCCACAGTGATTTTTTTATAAAGCTTGTAACGGAACTTTTCGGTAGCCTTCTTCCAAACCCAGGTATATTTGTTGGCGTTTGCTTCAAACTTGGAACCATCGATGTAGATATGTTGCAAATCCACATGCTCCTCGTTGAAGATAGCTTGATTGATGTCGTTAAAAATGTTTTCAATCTTATCCTGAAGTACTTCGTTGATGAAATATCCAAAGGTTCGGTATGATGGAGTCTGGTGATCCATGAGATACATGAATCTAATATTGACTTTGCAGTTGTCTTCCAGTTCTCTCAGGGAGCAGTAGCCACTGGTCATAAATCCGAAAAGTACTGTTTTTAACATGTTGACCGGATTATATCTGAGTCGTCCAGTTGTGTACTCCGGAATATCTGTCAGATACTTATTTAAATTGATTCCTCCCATCAATCTGTCAAATGTTAAAACAGGATCCAGCAGATCCAAACAATCTGAAAGAAACAGTGGTAAATATCCTTGTTTTGGGTTATTATAATTTATAGTTGAAATTTTCATCGCAAGTTAATTTTAACATAAAAGAGGACCTTTCGTTCATTTTGAACGAAAAGTCCTCTTTTTCCGTAGAGAGTGTTATTTCACAGCCCCTGAGTTTTAACATAATATAGCAAGAATTTTTGTTCATGGCAACAGATACCGAAGATGCTGCATAGTTCAGTTCCTTTGCTACATCAACATTTCTTGCATAACCATTTTTTCATTCAGCTTTTGTATGGTTCTTAAATAGTCTTCCTCACTCATCATAGATTTACTGTTCATGTTCGCTCCCCCAAATTTATCCCATTTCTTTTATACTTCACAATAATACAGGAAAGATTTCAGTTTTTCCCATCCGGCTTCATCAAAATCGCCATCCAGGGACAGGTCATAGACCGGTGCCTGGCAGTGGTCATGCAGACCGCGCATGTTTAATACCATGGCAGTGTTCTCATAGCGCGGTGCCATCATCAGGATGCCGCTGTGCTTCTCTCCCATTTCCATAGCTTTTGCATAGCGGTAACGACCGTTCGCACCGGAATAGTCTGCCAGGTACTGATCCGCACACTTTTGTAATGCAGCAAAGTCTGCGCTGAAGCTGCTCCGGCTTCCAAGGCGGTTATGCACCAGGGACAGCTGCTTTTCCCAGCTCTTCAAAAGTTCCGCTGCTTTTCCGTTTCCGGATGCTTCTTTCCACAGGAACAGCATCATTTCAGACAAAGGTGCCCGGTGGCACTGGATGCCTTCGTATTCCAGCTGCTCCAGAATTCCTTCATTTAAACTGGTCAGGCTCATCGGGGTTCCCACCAGTCCCAATGCCTTGTCATATCCGTCATCCGTGCTGACTTCCTTCGCCCAGCGGCGGATGTCTTTCCACTCATGAGGCTGCCTTCCGGAAGGAGCGAACGGTAATGACGGTCTTCGCGGCTGCGCGGATCTGCACTGTAGAGGATATCCCCGCAGACAAGTGCCTGCATCAGCAGATCCGGGTTCTCTGCCGTAATCGGAAGTGTCTCCAGAACCGGTGCAATGATATCGACCTCTCCATACCCTTTGCGGTCCAGTACCGTGCGCACTGCCCTTGCATACTGACCGTCTGCATCAGCCCCTTCATTAAACGGAATCAAAAACTGCAGATCCTGCTGCTCTTCTTCCGGTGTCTTTTCCAGCAACGTTAAGATCTGTCCCAGCAGCACTGCAAACGGCAGATATTCCTTGGAATTCGTCTCTGCACGCCCTTTCATCAGAATCTCTCTGCTATACTCCGGCAGCACACGCATCTTTGTATAGCCACACTGGGTAAAATAATTTTCCAGATACCAGGTATGATGCCCAAGATCCGGCAGCACCAGTGTTTTGTTCTTATGGCTGCCATAAAACAAAGATAAAAAGCATCCCCTTTTTATTGGGAGCTGTGGTGTGTACCGTCTGTATACTCTGCCAAAGCTTCCAACCCACCGTCCAAGGGGACGCCTGGACTATCAGATCCTGTACGTTGCTGCCAGAAAAGCCCATTTTTACTTTAACGGGAAAGAAGAAATCGTGAATGCCGGAAATATGGTCATTTATCGTCCCAAAGAGGAACAGCGCTATTATTATGGCGCAGACCAGCCAGAAGTATACTGGGTTCATTTCACCGGGAATAATGTGAAAAATATCATAAGAAAATACGGAATCCAGGATGACTGCCACGTAATTTATACCGGCACATCCATAGAATATAAGCATCTGTTCCAGTCCATGATACAGGAACTGCAGCTTATGAAAGATGATTATGAAGAAATGCTTACTTATTATTTTATGCAGCTCCTGATCCGGATTCACCGTATGTCCCAGGTAAAACCGCATAAAAAAAGCATCCAGATTATTCGTGATATGGATGATGCAGTTGAATATTTCCGCACGCATTACAGTGAACCGATCAGCATTGAAACATATGCCACTGAACACAATATAAATATTGGCGGATTTATACGAAACTTTAAAGCTTATACCGGTACCACACCGGCACAGTTTATTCTTTCTATCCGGCTGACGAATGCCCGGTTACTATTGGAGACCACCGATAATAACGTATCTGAAATAGCCCACTTGTCGGCTATGATAATCCTTTATATTTCAGCCGTCTGTTCCGGAAACAATACGGATGTTCCCCGTCTCAGTTTCGGAAACAGAAATTGCAGGGAAGTGAGAATTAAGATACTGTCTGAATTTAAAATGAATTTTCTCTTTTTATGAGAAAAAGGGAACATAGATTAACTGCCACATATCACAATAATCGATTTTATGAATATGTGGCAGTCATTAAATTCATTTTTTATTTCCTTTTAACATGATTTTTTTCGGATACAAAGAAACAATAATATTAAAAATCTCTTTCATTCAATTTTTTCCATTCTTTCTTTGTGAACATACTTTTTACCATGTAAATGGAAGTCGCACAATTATCTCTTCATTTGAATCTAATTTCTGTATAATGGAAATTTTTTCATTCATGATCTTAAAGAACTCTCCATTTATCCCATTTCCCCAAGCTCCAGATTCTACCATCCATTGTGTAAAATCCACGCTATTTTTTTGTGCTGAAATATTTCTGCATAGTACTGTCATAAGATAGAGTTTCATATCATGGTAATCATATGTATCATTCTTTTCTGCTGTGATTGAATTGCGCACTATCTGTTGGATTTGCTGTCCATCCAATAACTCCGCTTTTAATGGCGATATTTCCAATTCTTTTATCTGCAGTGTCTCATTCAAACATACATTTATATTTTGTGGAACCGGATATTTTTCATTAACCCTCCGATATTGTATCCCATATAAGCTCAATAACAGCAGCAAGGCACACACTACAATTGTTTTTCTTTTCATTCCATCACCTGTAAGCATCCTTGGTCAACAGATATAATTACATCTGCTATTCTCTCCAATCGATTTCTATCATGACAAGAAATTACGATTATCCTGTTATTATCTTTCATTTGCAATATTCGTGATTCTACCTGCTGTTTTCCTGCTTCATCCAACGCATTAAACGGTTCATCTAAAAGAATTATTTCTGCATTTTCCATTAATGCTGCTGCTATTCCTAACCGCTGTTTCATTCCTAATGAATATTTCCGATATTTTCTTCTATCTCCTGGATCAAGTCCAACGCAATGCATCATGTTTTTCAAACTCTTCTCAGAAGCTATCCCTTTTAACGATGCGAGCATCTTTAAATTTTGTATTCCAGTAAACCCATCAAGAAAAGATGGATTTTCAAGTAATACGCCTATTGATTTTGGAAAGTCAATTTCTTTATGCAACACTTCGTTATTTATGATTATCTGACCTTCATCCAAATAAATCAACCCAGCTAAGCTACGCATAAACATTGTTTTTCCCGAACCATTCTCGCCCTGAAGACCATAAATTTTTCCACCATGCAGTTTCAAATTAACATTCTTTAAAATAGTTCTTCCATGTATTTCTTTATAGACATTCTGTACCTCAATCAGCATTTTATATACCTCTTTTACACTTTATTTGGATTCAAAATATCTTTTTTGGAGAGCACTTTATATCCAGCAATATATGCTGCCGTTCCCGTTATAACCAATACCACACACGCTGTTTTCGAATTTACTATTCCAGAAGCCTCAAAACATTCATTTCTCAACATCATAAAATAATTTCCTAATAGTAACGGATGCATCTTATAAGACGCACCTATTAAGCTAACAATAATCCCTACCTCTCCCCATAGATTTCCCATGCTCATATTAATTATATTTTGGATTATTAAAAGGACAATTGATGTTCCCACCGGTATTAGCAATAAAATATTAAGGAACCCTATTTTCCCTAAAGTACTAGATAAAAAAATGGATGAATTTGATAGATATAAATTATTCGTATTCTTCGTCAGCCACAAGATATTTATACAAAGTACCCCATTAGCATCCCATAATACAATATTACTTGTTCCATCAACCATAATACCTTTCCATCCCACCATTTTTTTCGAGATCCCATTAACAGCATCGCTGCTTGACCTATTCCTTCTAATTCTTGTTTCACATAGCTTCCGCTTAATATCAGAAGCAAACTTTGCAACATAAGGATTAAGACTGGCAATTTAAACTGAGAATTTCTACTCTTCATATATGGCAATGTACCTGCAAAAAGATTCCACAAGATATCCCATAAATTTAAAGATTCCTTGTTAATTAACCGATGATATATGAAAATTGCACATATACACTCAAGAATTAACCCACTAACTATATACCTGTATTTTGATCGGGAAGTCCCTGTTACCAAATCATATTTCAAATACAAAGTTCACGTTTCCTTCCAATATAGAAAAACAATATACTCATAAGTATCAATCCACCCATTTCTACTGCTATTATTTGGGGATTTGCTGGAATGGGTTGGCTTGGTTGCAAAAAGGTAAACGGTGCCAATCCATATATTTCCGTACTCACAGCAATCGCATACAGACTTATCTCTAGTACAAAAGGCAATAGTATTGCTCCATAACCATTTTTATCAAAAAAAGTTAACCATAGACCTGCTGTTTGTATAAGACCTCCATACACAATATCAAATATGATCCATATAATATTATATTGTACTGGATGTCTATAAAATAAATTTCCCATGACTGAAATATTTGTCAAAGAAAAGAATCCACTACATGCCTGTGGAACAATTGTTGGTAAAAGCAGCGCTGTAATGAAATAATTTATTATTAATGGGAATATCCATATTAAAACCGTAGAAAAAACTACAATGTATTTTACTTTCAAATAATCACTGCGTTTTACTTTACATAAAAGATTTTGAATATATCCACTTTTTAGGTCTTGCTTTAGCGTCCCGTTATATGGTATTGCAACGATAAGAGGCGAAAGCAGAAAAAAAATCGACGGATATATGCTTCCATTCTCTCCCCCTATCCATTTTTCAAAAACTGTCAACGGATAAACAAAAACACCAGATCCATAATATGGGAATGATTCTGACATTATTTGCAACGTTATAATAACAAAATTTATGCCCAACGCTATTATAAACTTTTCATTGCCAAGAAGTCTTTTATATTCATTTTTCAAAAGTTCTTTCACTTCACTTCTCCATCACAATTTTATAAAGTATGAATTTTCCTCTGGAAACCAAGTACTTGTTATGGAAACAAACCAGCCCCATCCAGCATCCTTTGTGCTTTCTTTCATGACATATATAATATGTACAATTTTAGATTCTTCTGATTTGAATGGTATAAACAAACAATCTTTTTGATCATAGTCTTTTATCAATTCATCACAATGTATCCAAACCGGTCCATCTCCGACACTTAATAGTGTATGATCCTCTTTTAATAACACTATTGGATATTCAGCTGCATTCCATTCACTTTCACCCTCATGATTAGTGACTTTAATTTCCATATTCATATAAATATTATCGTCCAATAGATTTCCACTTTCATCGTATTGTGCCTCTATTGTATCCAGTAACTCTCGCTGATAGTTTTCGAACTTATTTCCAGTATATTTCTTACTGAACGTCACATTTTGAACTGTCACACTTTTTTCTATTCCATCATAATCAGGAACTTCTACTGTATCATTTATATTTTTTATGTTTGTTTCAGCTATTGATTGCTGTGTGACATTCATATTCTCATTAATGGCTTCTATTTTTTGTCCCTCGGTTTCTTTTTTTTCAGTTTCTTTTTCTAAAGCATTCGTGAATTTTTCTGTTTCCACTTTCTCTGTTTCTTTCATTCCACATCCTGAAACAGCTAGCATTAATATCCCCAATATCAATATTTTTGTCTTCATCCAATCCCCCTAAACTGCACAGATGAATGAATTCATTCATCTGTGCCATAATATTATACGCTGTCCGGGCTCCACAAACCAGTTGCACTATATGCTACTCCATAATATAATCTTTTCCCCATAATACCTGAGCTACTATATCCATTTTCTTTAACATTGTTGATCAAATATCTTGTTGTACCAGCATTAAATACATAATAATGTCCGTAAGAACAATCAACTGTGTTTCCAGCTCCATCAAATGTATATACATGGGCACGATATGAATATGGCGTTGACTCACATGACATATAACTTGATGTGGTATCTGTTTTTGGTCTCAATTCGGTATTATACATATCTGAAAAAAACATAAAACGAAATCTCGTATCAGAACTATTGTTTGCATTAACCATAGAGACTGACGCATACAACATAATTATTAAAGAAATTAATGATAAAGCTAATATTTTTTTCTTCATAGTGACCTTCCTTTTCCTTATCAGTTATATAAAATCATTTCGTTATTTTTCAATCTCTTTATGCAATGGACTCACCTCAACTTTCTAAACTATCATTTGTAATCATACTCAAAATAACCAAGTAAAGAATTCTGCATATCAAACAATTGTTCTTTTATAATCTGACCATATTCATTATACTGATAGTAAGTTGTCTCTTTTCCCTCAGCTTCGATACATCGAATACTTTTTATCAGCCTATTATTTTGGTCATATACATTTTCCACCTCTTCATCATAAAACACATTTTGATCTTCTAAAAATTTTCGATGTATTACATTTCCTTCATCATCATATTCATATAGCATAATTTGTTCCAGTTCTTCCGCCGACTCGATAATTTTGCTCAGATTACCTTTTTTGTCATATTCATACAACAATGTTATTCCCATGGGACTTCCATTTTCTTTATATACAATTCCTTCTGTTACTCTGCCTTGCTCGTCTGTTTCATAATCTGTATAATTTCCTTCTGGTGCACCTTCTAAAGAATAAATGTGTTCTTTTTGAATTTTCCCGTTTCGATCATATATTCTATCTACCCTAGATATTGCTTTTCCAGAAGCATCATAATACGTTTTCTTTTTCCAAGTATCTTTACAAATTTCATTTGCATTTACCTTTGAAATAGTCGCACATAACACCGCCAATGAAATAATAACTATCTTTTTTCCTTTCATAGACGCATTTCCCCATACCTCATGACCACATATCATTACAGTCTCATTTTTTCAATTACCAGGTTAACGGCAGTTCAATTTTTCTACTATATACACAAAAAAACTATTAATATTTCTTTATTTAAAGATAACATAACGGAAATTTAT
>QUMM01000031.1 GCA_003435055.1 Lachnospiraceae bacterium OF09-6 | reverse complement strand
CTGCGTCATTTCCTCATAATAACGCATATGAATCAGACTTTTTTCCTCTGGATCTAGTACCTTCAGCATATTCTCAAGCAAAACATGATTCATCAGTTCACTGACGGCATCTCTCCTGTCTTCCACCTTATCTTCCAGACAGATTTCATTTCCATCTGACTGATATACAGATTTTTGAAGGGATTCCAGTTCCGCAGAGGCTTCCATAGCCATGATAATTTCTTCTCTTTCCACTCCGGTTGCGTCTGCGATCTCCTCTATGGATGGTTCTCTTCCCAGCTGTACCGTCAGCATTTCCCTGGTCTTTGATGTCTGATATGCGATATTTTTCAGAGATCTGCTGACCTTCAGCATCCCATCGTCTCTCAGATAACGTCTGATTTCTCCAAGAATCATTGGTACAGCATAGCTTGAAAAGCGAACATCCATGTTCAGGTCAAAATAGTCCACTGCTTTCAGCAAGCCAATGCAGCCGATCTGAATCAGATCCTCCATATCTGTTGTTTTTCCCTGATAACGCTTCACCACATGCATGACCAGTCCCATATTTTCTTCTACCGCTGCTTCTCTTGCTTTTTTATCCCCCTGGTGTGCACATTCAATCAGCCACAGGGTGCGATCCATCTCTACTTCCTTTCAAATCTTCCTATTCTTTTCCGCATACATACAGTGGTTCCCTTTCCTGGTTCTGATTCCACTGACAATTCATCCATAAAGGCCTCCATAAATGCAAATCCCATGCCAGAACGTTCTTCATCCGGTTTGGTTGTATAAAGTGGCTGCATAGCCAGTTCCACATTTTCGATTCCCACTCCATAATCCGTAACCTTCACCAGAAGTTCCTGATCTTCCATACGGCACTCTATGTATATTTTCTGCACTTTATTTTCATATCCATGTACAATGGCATTGGTCACAGCCTCAGAAAGTGCCGTTTTTACATCCGCTACCTCTTCCAGTGTAGGATTCAGCTGTGTCATAAAAGCCGCCACTGACACCCTGGCAAAGCTCTCGTTGCATGGACGGCTGTCAAATTCCAGTTTCATTTCATTCGTCTCGCTCATGTTCTCCCCCTTAAAACATATTAGATGGCACTGCCTGTCCTTCGTATATATCCAGGACTTTATAGACACCGGACAGTGTCAGAATTCTCCTGATTCGTTCATTCACATGTACGGCAATCACTGTTCCTCCCATAAAACGCATATTCTTATACCGTCCCATAATGACTCCAATACCGGAACTGTCCATAAACTGAGTTCTGGAAAAATCGAACACAATCCGTCTGATATTCCGGCTCTGCAAAATCCGATCAGCTTCTTTTCTCAGTTGTTCCGCATTAAAATGATCCACTTCTTCTGGAAGAAAGATCTGTAAATCAGTTCCTGAAATTTCAAAATACTGTTCCATTTATACTCTCCCTTTCACTATTTCACTTGAATTTACTTATCTTGTGCAAAAGAAAAGAGCCACCGCATTGTCTGCGGCAGCCCCCTTTTTTCGAGGTTCCTCATTTGTTTTTTAATACGTCTGTACCCAGATACCATTTTCATCATAATAGCCATTGCCAGTATCTGTATTTCCGGCATCCTGTGCTACACTGTTCTGATCCGCTGCTGTATACGCATCCTGCGTAGTCTGACCTGCTTCTGTGCTGGTGGTCTGATTGCTGTCAGAAGAACTACTCTGTGTGTCCGCAGTGTTTCCAGTACTCTTGGACTTCGCTGTTGTCAGCACGGAACTGTCTGTAATATAAGGAGAAAGCAGTTCCTCATACTGAGGAAACCGGACGATTGTTTCAGCCAGAGTCTTGTCTGCATTTTCCGTATCATTCAGATTATAGTATGAAAATGCCAGATAATACCAGGCATCATACTGTGTCGGATCTGCTTCTGTTGCTTTTTTCAACGCCTCTGCTGCTGTCTTATAATCTCCTGATGAATAGGCCGTTGCTCCCTGACTGTACAGTGAACTGTACATGGCACCTTTCACACTGTTCAGCAGACTTTCATATAATGTCCTGGCTTCACCTTCCATACTGTCTGCCTCGATCTTTCCCAGTGTATTTCCTGCTGCATTCTGATCTCCGGAAATAAACTCATTGGCTGCTTTCAGAAGGGTATCATATCCATCTGCCTTATCCTGTGCAGCCTGCATCGTGTTATTCGCCTCATCCACTTTAGCCTGATAATCTTCGATTTCCTTTTCCAGGCTGGTGACTTTAGCAGTTTCTGAAGCCAGCTTGGTATTCGCATCTGTGACAGATTTGCTTGCTTCCTGGTTGATCTTTCTGGTATTTGCCGGGATTCCCAGGAACCAGATCAATGCTGCTCCCAGTACAAATCCCATGAAAATATTCAAAAAGGTAGCCATCGTAGAACTGTCACGGAATGTGGTTGGCTGGATGATGATATCATTACCATTCTTATAAGTTACCGGTCCCAGAAGATGTGGTTCCTTCTCTTCCCCATCTACCGTCTTTCGAAATCTCCTGCT
Source organism: Lachnospiraceae bacterium OF09-6 (assembly GCA_003435055.1). GTDB lineage: Bacteria > Bacillota > Clostridia > Lachnospirales > Lachnospiraceae > Marvinbryantia > Marvinbryantia aceti. The sequence continues at coordinate 36,677 of QUMM01000031.1, read as the reverse complement.
GCTTTTGTTCAGATTGGTTCCCACTCCTGTAGCCTCTTCCACCTCATGGAGATAGCGAAGTGTGGTTGTATTCGTAGTATCAATCTGTGCCGCTTTTTTCAACAGCTTTCTTGCCTTTTCGTACTCCTGCTGCTTCATATAGATCAGCGCCAGCAGATGATAAGCCTTGATCAGATTGGGATTCTGAGACAGAACCTTTTTCAGCTGAATCACGGCCATATCCTCATCGTCCTGTTTGCAGTACAGCAGCGCCTGATTATACTTCTTTATAGTCTGGTTGATGGTCTCCAGTTTGTTTTTATTGGACTGCAGCTTTGCAATATAGAAATCTGCCGCATTATTTTCTTCCACGGTATTCTTACTGATGACCCATTCACTCAAGGCGGAAACCACTTCTCCCGTCTCATAATACACCAGACCCAGCAGGTTTCTGGCATCAATGTTCTCTTTATTAAACTTCAGGCTTCGCTTCAGACAGGAAATCGCGCCAGACAGATCCCTGACACTGGCCTTCTCCAGTCCTTCATTGTATAACAGATTGGATATACGGACAATTCGCTTCTGCAGCGTCACGTCTGCTCCACATCCGGTACAATAATCAATTGCAGATAAAGGTGTCCCGCAATAAATACATCTCATAGCGTGTCCCCCTTATCTCCTCTTGTTCTTTTCTTCCTGAATCATTTCTTTTAAAATATCTGTAACATCCGTAAAGTCCCTTTTATATATAGCATCTTCTGCTTCATTTACATCCAGGCTGGGATGAAACTTTTTCAGTTCTTCTTCATAGTTAATCATGCTTTTTCTCCTCTATTACTCTCTTCACTTCTCCTACCAGATACAGGGACCCCACGCAGAACAGCAGTCCGTCCCCTTTCTTTTCCAGCGCAAGTGCAAAGGCATCATCTATATCGCACACCGGAGTCACCGGTACATCAGTGTATCTGTGGAATACTTCTGCCAGTTCCCCTGCCGGAACAATTCTGCTTCCGTGAATCTCTGTTACAATAACTTCCTGAATGCAGCCCGTCTGGCAGATGGTATGTACCATCTCCTCATAGTTCTTTTCTACCACCGCAGAAAACAGCATGACAATTCTGCGGCCTTTTCCAACCTGACGCAGGGTACGTACAAATTCATGTACACCATCTTCATTATGTGCACCATCTACAATGACTCCTGGAAGAACCGTCTCCATTCTTCCCTGCCAGCGGGTAGTACGGATCGCATTCAGACGAGTCTCAAGTGAAATCTCATGCTGTGGGTCGATCTCTTCCATGGCCAGAAGTGCCAGTGCACTGTTTCGTACCTGATACGGTGCCAGATAAGGTACCGTAATTTTCTGTCCGCAATAATACGGTGCATCAAACGTATAATCCACACTATGGTCTGTGGATCCCAGTATATGAAGAGTCTCTTCATACAGTGCACTGCCCTGGCATTCTGTTCTTCTGCTTTTTTGCATATTACTTTTTCTGCCCGTTTCTCTCTGCCATCGTAGACAACTGGTACCCCCTGCTTAATAATACCTGCTTTTTCGCCTGCAATCTCTTCTATGGTATCTCCAAGGATCTCCGTATGATCCAGACTGATGGAGGTAATGACTGTCACAATCGGATGCTCTACAATGTTGGTTGCATCCAGCCTTCCGCCCAGACCGGTCTCCAGAACCAGATATTCTACTCCTTCTTCTTCAAAAATCACCATTCCAATCGCAAAAAGAAGTTCAAAATAAGCCGGATGATAAAATCCATCATCCTGCATCTCTTTCACGATTTTCATTACTTTATCATAGGCTCTGAGAAAAATCTCATCACTGACCGGAATATTATTAATCTGGAATCTCTCATTTATCTTCACCAGATGAGGAGAGGTAAATAACCCGCATCTTTTCCCACCCGCTGCCAGCATCGTGGACAAGAATGCACAGACAGAACCTTTTCCATTGGTTCCTGCCACATGGACTACCTTCATCTTCCGCTCTGGATGTCCGATTCTGCAAATCAGTTCCTGCGTATTCTCCGGTTTATTCTTTGAGGTAAACTTAGGTACACTATTGATATAAGCTTCCGCTTCTTCATATGTCATCTTTTCTTCATCTTCCAATCTCTTAGTTCTTCGGAACCCTTACATTCGGTTCCTATTTATCATATATACTTCATTCTGTGATTGCAAGTAAAACTTTTCGCAGGATTCGTCATAAAATCTAAGTTCCTGTTTTATTCTGTTACCGCTTCTTCCGTTTCTTCATTCTCTTCGCCCAGATATTTTTCTACGATCTTATCCAGTTCACCAGTCTCATTCATCGTAGCCAGAGCATCATTTATACCTGTAAGCAAGTCTTCTTTTTCTGCCCCTGTTGCAATCACAAAATTCTGTTCATCTGAAATCCGCTCGCAAATATACAGGTGCTCCTGCTGGCTGCAAAAATATCTTGCCGCTTTTTCATCCAGAACCAGTGCATCGACCTCACCTTTCTCCAATGCCTCCACAGCGTCCTCTTCTTTCTCATAAACAACTGTATGATCCGGGCTCAGTTCTTCTGCCAGTGAAGCGCCATGTAATGCATCCGCTGCTCCGACTTTTTTTCCTTCCAGATCTTCTTTCTGGAACTCCGGATATTCCTGTGCTGTCACAATGGCATAGTTCACAGACATATATCCATCTGAAAAACTCAGTGTCTCACTGTCCTCTTCCGGTTTTACAATTCTTCCCATGGCAATCTGTGTCTTTCCTGATTCCACTGACTCAAATATGGAATCAAAAGACATATTACAGATCTCCAGATTCATGCCCAGTTCCTCAGCAATCATCCTTGCGATCTCCATATCAATCCCAACAATTTCCTGATCTTCGCAATATTCATAAGGCGGGAAATCTGCATTTGTTGCCACACTTAAGGTTGCTGTATGAGAAGCCTGCGCACACACTGGTACGGCCAGTGTGGCCGCTATACCTGTAACAGTCGGAATTATTTTTTTACTTTTCTTCATGTCTTTTTTTCCTCCTTATCATCAATGCTGCTACAAAGATTCCAAAGGAAACCACGGAAATCACTATACTTATACGGATTCCCGGCATTTCGTAGTGCAGTTCCACTGTATGTGTCCCTGCTTTGAGGTCCAGTCCCATATACATAATATTCACTTTTCGAATCGGTACTTTTTCCCCATCCACATAAGCACTCCATCCATTCTGGTATGGAATACTCAGGACCAGAAGCTGATCCTTTTCTGTATCTATCGTTCCGGATACGGAATTCATTTCTTCTGTTACATTCTCCAGCGAAGCGGCTTTCCTCTGCTGCACATATTCAGTCAACTTTTCCATTGGCTGACAATACACAGAAATATCATCTACCGTCATCTTACATTTTTTACCAAATCTGATCGTACAGTAAGTCTTTCCCTTCTCTGCATATCCCAGATTAAAAAGATAATCTTCCTGTCCTGTCGCATAGGTATTATAATCGCCATGATAATAATAAGAAATATCGTAGCTTCCCTCATCTGCATCAAAATAGAACCATACTTTACTGGCATTCTTCATACTCAGTGATTCCAGGTTGATATAAGTCTCCGAATCATCCAGACCATCGAACCAGATCGTCATCTCTGCATTCTTCTTCTTAACCTGTATCTCTTTTCCATCAAACGTAACACCATCGCTGCATTCTATTCTCTGTATCGGCACTTTTTGTCCGGATATGGTCAGTTCACTGGTATCCATCATGTAATTCTGATCCTGTGCTGTCTCATTCTCCACAACTGCCGCCTGCAGCATGGCCTCCTGTCTTTGAGCCGTATCCAGTTTTTCCATATTCTCCCATGAAAGTACTTTGTCATAGCAGTATCCAAGTGGAAGTACATTCTGATTCTCGCAGATTGTATAATATACGTCATCCCGTAATACTTCTTTCACTTTTTCATATCCATATGGAATCTCACTGTCTGAGTCACTTTCCGGAACCTGATATTTGACACATGCAAGGGTATCCAGAAAGCCTCTTGCATCAAATCCTTTCACTCTGACCAGACTCCAGGAAGATAAGCCCATTTCCCGATAGAAATCTATCATAGACTTTGACAGGGTACTGGAATAATAACGATTCCGTTATAGCCCAGCATCATGGACGCTCCCTGTACATTAGACTCACTTTTTCTGGAATAAGACCGGTAAAAGCCAGTGTCATCCAGTTCATCTAATACTTTCAAAGGTGTATCGGTGGCCTGCTCTATTACTTTTCCTGCTGTAGTAAATTCATGTGCCATACCTGCAAAATATCCGCAGTACCGATATACACCACTTACCCACAGAGAAATGACCACAATCACCGGGATCGCACTTTGCTTCATCCATTCCGGTATCTTTTTCCGGTAATTCAACATCAACAGAATTATCCAGGTTCCCAGGAATCCAATACCAGCCACTACCACAGAAGGTTTATACTCCTGACGAAGCAACAGTCTGCCGATTCCAAGATACAGATAGGGCAGTGCAAAGAGCAAGGTCAGCAACAGATCTCTTCCTGACATTTTTTTCAGTTCTTCTGACATCTTCGCTGTAATCACCGCCACAAGCATGGCAATGGCATAACACCAACGGTTATTCAATGCTCCAAATCCGCTGAATACCAATCCAAATGCAGGGATCAGACAGAATACCGTTCCTGTCACAAAAGCAGCTTTCAGTGTTTTATTCCCTTTTCGCAAAAACAGAAGCTCTACACAGATATAGGACAGAGGAATAAATCCGAGCCACATCCATCTGCCAGGTGTTATGGCAGCAGAAAGGAAACTCTGGTATAATTTTTCTATCCATCCGCTTCCATAGTTCCATAAAGAAATCCTCTGTTCTGCCGTTACTCCTGTACGTGAAGAAGTAAGGTAATCTGCGAAAGTATTGAAAAAAGTGATATTGGCTATGCCAATTCCCAACAGATATGACCCAATAATGGTGCGCATTCTCAGCAGGAATTCCCGGATACTTTTCTTTTCCTCTCCGCAGAAAAATCGTATCAGGAAATATACTCCCATCAGAAGCGTATTCATATAAGTGAAATAATAGCCACACCAGAGGCTTACTGCCACAAACATGGTACACAGATACCATCGTTTTTTCCGATAGATCTCTTCCATGGCCAGCAGCAGCATCGGAAGCGTCATCATTGGTATAATAAAATGGCTGTGACGCATCCCTGCAAACAGCCCATACCCGGAAAATACATAAACCATGCTTCCTGTCAGACACTGCCATCTGTCATAATGAAAATACTTCAAAAATATGGTCAGACTCAGTCCGGAAAGATAAAATCTCAGTACAATCAGAAAACCATATGCAAATTCCAACTGACTCTCATCGAACAACAGATAAAGCCAATATAACGGTTCTGTATGTAATGGCACAGAATCCCCCATGCCAATATGAAAATCATACATTCGGAAAGCCCGTTCTCCATTTAAAAGATTCTGCAATGTCTCCTTTACCCATGTAATAAAATAAGAAACTTTTGGTATATACTGAGAAGAGGCATCCGTGGTCCAGCAAAAACTCTTTTGATTCTCCAGGAACCACACAAAAACACCAGCCGAGACAAGTGCAAATAACAGTGTATACCATCCGAGGTATCCTGCTATTTTCTTTCTTTTCAATGTCTGCTGTTCTTTTTTTGTATTCTTTATTTTCTATCATAAATTTTCCTTTTTTCGCTTATTTTTTATTCAAATTATATGGGAAAAAAAAATATATGTCAAGGTAAGCGCCTTTCGTTGCTTTTTACGTTTGACATCCCTTTTTTCTAACAGTATAATAAAATATACTGTTAAATTTATTATTTATTGAAAGAAAGGGAAAACTATGAAACGATACTTGAAAACGCTTTTTCCACTGATCTTTCTTATGGTCTGCCTGTGCTATACTACTGCCAGTGCAGCTTCTGTGCCTGGGAAAGTAACTGGATTAAAAGCAACCTCCAGTGATGCTTCCATCAAATTGAAATGGAACAAAGCTTCCAAGGCAAAAAAATATGCAGTCTATCGTGTAGATAATAATGGCGGACAGGAAAAACTGGTGAAGAAAACTTCATCCACTTCCTGCACTGTAAAGGGCACCATCGGTGTTACCTCTTATTATAAAGTATGTGCTCTGAACAAGTCCGGTAAAAGTGGCGCTTTTTCTTCTGTAATTGCCGTAACACCACGGGTAAATGCACCTAAGACGCCATCTAACTTTTATCTGAAATCCAGAGGCAGCCTTTATGTTACCTTAAAATGGAGTCGTGTTAACAATGCAGGCGGATATGTGATCGAGTCTTATAATGAGAGCACCGGTTCTTATGATATAATCAAGACTATCAGTTCTTCCAAAACAAAAGAGACCTCCATCAAAAATCTGACAGAAAATACTACCTATAAGTTCCGCATCAGAAGCCTTCGTAAAGTGAATGGTTCTGTTATCTACAGCAGTCCTTCTGATGTCATAACCGTAAAGGCTGTCAAGTTCTCTTCCACTGTAAAATCTGTGCGTGCTCCTTACTATACCGTAAAAGTTAAGAAAACTGTGAATGCCAGCAATCTGTCCGATGGAAGCAAAATTACTCTGAAGGCCGGTACAAAACTTGTTGTAAAAAGCAAACACGGTTCCAAAGTAAAAGGTTATACCAGTGATGGCTCCTCTATTCAGGTGAAGCGTTCCTTTCTGAAATATACTGGACTGGACAGTCGTGGTTCTGATTACTCCACTGAAGTAAAGGAACAATTCATTAACAGCAAAGGACTGGGAAGCAGAACAAAATATTTCATCTGGATTTCCCAGTATACTTATCGTACCAATATTTTTAAGGGTTCTGCAGGAAACTGGAAACTGGTAGGCAGTTATCCATGCATCGTTGGAAGCTGGAACAGTCGTACTTCATCTGGTATGCACCGGATTCTGAAGAAAAACAGTTCTGGTCAATATGGCGGTCCGGTTATTACTTTTACACCAGGCACCGGAACATCCAGCAATCCAAACGGAAATGCCTTCCACAATTTCGTCAACAGCAGCCGCGTAGGCGCCAAATCCCATGGCTGTGTACGTGTAAACCGAAGTGTTCTGAATTATATCTATAGTCATTGCCCGGTGGGCACATCCGTATACATTTATTAAAATACCAGACAGGCGGTTCATCTTTCATTGATGAACCGCCTGTTTTTCTAACTATTCTGTTAAAGACTCTTCTGGAATGAACACCCGGTCTTTTCCAGGTTCCTTTGGCAGCTTAGCCTTTCTACTGCCTCCTGACAGAAATATTCCTGTGCACAGAGCCGCTTCTTTCCTCTCCGGTTCACCTTCACATAACTTCCATCTGGCTGTAAAATATGAGATTTCACATTGTCTTCCAGCTGAATCTGCAAAATATGCTCCAGTTCTGTTTTGAGCTTCTCATCTTCCACCGGGAATAAAATCTCTACACGTTTATCCAGATTTCGCGGCATCCAGTCCGCACTTCCCATGTAATACTCTTCCATACCATTGTTGCGGAAATAGAAGATTCTGGCATGTTCCAGGAAATTTCCCACAATTGAATGAACTGTAATGTTCTCACTGATTCCCGGGATTCCAGTCTTCAGACAGCAGATTCCCCTTACAATCAGTTCGATCTTCACACCTGCCGCAGAAGCCTCATAAAGCAATGCAATAATATCACGATCACACAGAGAATTCATTTTGGCAATGATATGAGCTTCTTCTCCATTTCTGGCGTGTTCTGTTTCCCTTTGAATCAGTTCTGCGAAACGATCTCGCAGCCAAAGTGGCGCCAGGGACAGCTTATTCCAGTTCTTTGGTTCGGAATAGCCGGACAACATATTAAATACCGCTGTCGCATCTTCTCCGATCGGTTCAGCACAGGTTAACAGACCGCAGTCTGTATAGAGCTTTGCCGTGGAATCATTGTAGTTTCCGGTTCCCAGATGCACATATCTGCGAATTCCATCTGCTTCTCGTCTTACCACAAGCGTTATCTTACTGTGCGTCTTCAGTCCCAGCAGGCCATAGATGACATGGCAGCCTGCTTTTTCCAGCATCTTTGCCCAGACGATATTATTTTCCTCATCAAAACGTGCCTTTAATTCTACCAGAACAGACACCTGCTTGCCATTTTCCGCCGCCTGTGCCAGTGCTGCAATAATTGGTGAATTACCGCTGACACGATATAGGGTCTGTTTAATAGCCAGTACGTCTGGATCTTTCGCTGCCTGTTTTACGAAATTCACTACCGGATCAAAGGTCATGTATGGATGATGGAGTAAAATATCCTGCTTCCGGATAGCTTCAAAGATATCCTCTGTATGCATCAGAGCCGGTACTGGCTGTGGAATATATTTTTTCTCCTTCAGTTTTTCAAATCCTTCCATTCCATATATCTTCATCAGGAATGTCAGATCCAGTGGTCCATTAATTAAAAAGATCGCATCATTTTTGATATCAAATTCCTTCTTGAGAATTTTCAGGAGCGGCTTTTCCATGCCTTCTTCCACTTCCAGGCGGATAACTTCTCCCCACTGTCTCTTTTTCAGCTGTTTCTGAATCTCTTTTAATAAATCTGCGGCTTCATCTTCTTCAATGGTCAGATCCGCATTTCGCATGATCCGGTATGGATGTGCGCAAACTACATCATAGTTCAGGAACAGTTTGCCAATATTCCGTTCGATGACCTGCTCCAGATGAATCACACTGCGCATTCCATCTTTTCCAGATGGGATCTCCACAATCCTTGTCAATACCGAAGGCACCTGTACCGTTGCAAACTGCGGTTCTTCCTCACTGCCTTTTTTTGAAATCAGTGCTCCTATATTCAATGTTTTATTACGAATCAAAGGAAACGGCCTGGAGGAATCCATGGCCATCGGAGTCAGCACAGGATACACATTCTCATCAAAATAACGATCTACATATTCTTTCTGAACTTCTGACAATTCCTCATGAGTGGCAATGATCTCCAGCCCATTCTGCTTCAGAAGTGGTACCAGGCTGCGTTCATAAGTAGAATACTGTACATTCACCATATCATGTACGCGTTTCAGAATCAGATCAATCTGTTCCTGAGCTGTCATGCCGGCAATATCTTTCTTCGTATAGCCTGCATGTACCATATCTTTCAGGGATGCCACACGAATCATAAAGAATTCATCCAGGTTTGATGCTGTGATACTCAGGAACTTTAATCGTTCAAATAAAGGAATATTCTTATCTCTTGCCTCACTGAGTACCCGCTCATCAAAACTGATCCAGCTGTCTTCCCTGTTTCTGTAATAGTCCGGTTTGTAATACTCTGTATTCACCTGTGCTCCCTCCCTATAGATTCTTTTTCTTACGGATCATTGGCCGTACATGAAATACTTCTTCAAAATAGTCCGCTTTTGGTGGAAACAATCCTTTTTCCAGTGTGATATCTTCACTGGTATCCACCACAATTTCCAGCTGTGCGTCCTTTAAGATCAGCCGTACCTGCTCAAACTTCTGTTTATGACTGCGATCCAGTGCATTGGCCACACGTAAAATAGCTACCAGTTTCACAATCACCAGATAATCTTCTGACCGCAATTGCTGGGTCAGCACATCTTCCATGGTAAATTCTACTGTATTGTATCTTACTACGTTGGCAATAATGCTTCTTTCCGCAGTGGACAACCCAATAATCTCTGTTGCCATAATAATGCTGTAAGAACACTGAGCTGCATCTGATAAATTAATATATTTGCCGCAGCCGTGAAGAATCACTGCGATCTGCAAAAGCAGTCTCTGTCGCTCTCCCAGCCCGGAGATTTTCTTCATTTTATCAAAAATGGACAGTGCCAGTTTTTCCAGATTGCGAATATGTCCTTTGTTTCCCTGATATCGTTTGGCAATGATACGAGCAGCTGCAATGATATCATCATTGAACTGATGTTCCGGCTTAATATAACGCATTTTCTGAGCATAGTCATAAGCGATTCCATCGCTTAATGAGGTGCCCGGCAGATAAATCGCCTCTGCTTCTAATTCCTCGATAATGCGTTTATAGATCGTAACAGAAGGAAGAATCAGAGAGGCACTTTCTGAAGGGATTCCATACTCCTTGGCAATCTCTTCCGGGTGCTTATAGATGATAGCATCGTACATGGCACGAAATTCTTCTGCCGTGACCTCATGCTTTTTCAGCAGTTCCAGGATGTAATCTCCGGTAATAATCAGGCACTTGATATCACGATCCTTCAGATACATCTTCTTAAAGCTTTCCAGATCATTATTGATCAGTTCTTCCACCATTTCCTCGGTATGAAGCGTTTCTCTGGAAAAATCTGCTACTTTCTCACGAATTCGCAAATTTCCGATACGGATATTCTGCGTGGTCACAAGCTTGTCATTATCAAATAAGCATACCTGCACACTTCCACCGCCTACTTCTACAATGGCTGTACCTTTCTGGATCATTTTGTAAAAGTCCTTTTCTCCAAAAGCAATTGACTTATAATCCAGGAATCTCTGCTCAGAGTTGTCCAGAATCTCCATATGAATTCCTGTCATATGTTCCACGTACTCAGCAAGCAACATATGATTCTCTGCTTCTCTGACCGCACTGGTGGCACAGGCACGGTAGACTTTTACCTTATATCCATTCATGATCTTTACAAAATCATTCAGTACTTTGCACAACTCCTCAATCTTGTCTACCCCGATTTTACCTGTGGTATAAGTATCCTTTCCCAGTTCAATCCGGTATCTGACATGATCGATCTCCTTGAACTCTTTCCGTGTCACATACTGAAAAATCTTCATTTCCACTTCATAGGAACCAACATTGATCGCAGCAAATAGTGTGACAGCCATCTTCTTTTCTCCTTTATTGTTATTGGTTTGAAATACTTACATCTTTCCCAGCAGGTAATCGATAAACTGCTGTGCGGTTCTTCCTGATAATCCGCCATGGGACAGTTCCCATTTATTTGCTTCCAGGAGCAGTTCGTCCTCGTCCATCACCACATGATTCTTTTCTGCAAGCGTTCTGACAATGTTCTGGAATTCTTTCTTACTTGGTGCGCAGAAGAAAATCTGCACTCCAAAACGATTCACCAGTGACAGCTTTTCCTGTACCGTATCAGAAGAATGAAGATCATCTCTTCTGTCCTCTTTATCGCTGAACTTCTCTCTTACCAGATGTCTGCGGTTGGATGTTGCATAAATCAGGATATTATCCGGCTTGCGTTCCAGTCCACCTTCAATCACTGCTTTCAGGTACTTGTATTCAATCTCAAAGTCTTCAAAAGACAGATCATCCATATAAATAATGAACTTATAATTACGGTTCTTTACCTGGGCAATCACATCATTCAGATCTTGGAACTGGTGCTTGTATACTTCAATCACACGAAGTCCCTGGTCATAGTATTTATTTAAGATTGCTTTGATACTGGAAGACTTTCCGGTTCCCGCATCTCCAAAAAGCAGGCAGTTGTTCGCTCTTTTTCCTTTAATAAATGCTTCTGTATTATCAATCAGCTTCTGCTTTGCCGCTTCATATCCTACCAGATCTTCCAGGCACACATGAGCGATTCTGGTGATCGGCACGATCTTCACTCCCGCTTCGTCATGCACAATTCGAAAAGCTTTGTGCAGTCCCAGCTTGCCTACACCAAATTCTTTGTAAAAATGAATCATATGTTCCATAAATTCTTCCACAGAAACAGAAGCTTCCAGTTCCCGGGTCAGAGTATCGATACGGTCACGAATTCTCTGGTTGAATTGTTTTCCGGATCCACTGTTCTGATATGCTCTCAGATACTGCATACCCGTAACCCCCAGCTTTTCATCCAGTTTTCCGAAATCAAACTGATACAGTGCACGGAAAATCTCAAAATCATGTCTGACCAGCTCATTAATCGTACCTTCTATTCTTCCTACAATCTCACAGGAAGTACTGAATACGTTCTCGTTGTTCACCAGCAGATAGGTCAGATAATTATGCCAGAGATTGCCGGCGAAGCCAAAGTTCCCGGCCATCTCAATCAGCCCGTGAGCAGTTTCATAATACATCTCTTTCAGTACGCTACTTTCTTCTTTTTCTTCGTAATGGTCCAATATCCAGATCATATCTTCAAAGATTCTTCCATCTTCAAAATTGCGATAGATCATTAATTCTTCTGTTCTTGTCATAGCTTGCCCCTGTTTAGTAATTTCCAAGTATTTTCATATTTGCCGCTTCTTCCGTAATGCCACGGATTGCATTTTTTACAGCACTGTCATTCAGATTGCCTTCAAAATCCACAAAAAAACGATACTCCCAGTTTCTTCCCGGAAGCGGGCGGGATTCAATCTTGCTCATATTCAGATTATTATAAATGAAATGAGATAAAATATTGTACAATGATCCGCTGTGATGTGGCAGTTCAAAGCAGATACTGATCTTTTTCGCATTCTTTTCAAAAATGCGCTGATTGGATACAATAATGAATCTGGTAGAATTCACATCATTCTCACAGAGATTCTCATCCAGAATCTCCAGTCCGAAAGTCTCTCCGGCAATCGCACTGGCAATTGCTGCCTGGGTCTTATCATGGTCTTCTGCCACCTTCTTAGCCGCACCTGCTGTATTCTCCAGTGCGGTCTGTGTCCAGTTGCGGTGACGATTCAGATACTGTTCGCACTGCATCAGCGCCTGCTCATGAGAATAGACACTGCGGATATCCTCCAGCTTAGCCCCCGGACATCCCAGCAGCTTATGTTCAATTCTTATGATCTGCTCTCCAACAATGTAATCATCGTATTTCAATAACAGATCATAGATTTCACTGACAAAACCTGCAGTCGAATTTTCAATTGGAAGTACTGCAAAATCTGCCATTCCTTCTGAGATGGCGCTTAACGCATCTCTCCACTGTTTTACATGAAAGGAAGTGATCTCATCTCCAAAGAATGCTTTCATGGCTGCCTGACTGTAGGCACCTTCCACACCCTGAAATACAACCCGGACATTTTTCTTCTCCAGCTGCTCCACTTCTGTAAATGGCAGCTTACCTACCACACCTTTTTGGGTCAGCAGCTGATACTGAAGCTTACGGCTCATAGACATAATCTGTTGAAACAGTTCTTCGATTCCATGGCTGTTAAAATTATTATGTGTGAGCCCTTTTAATGTCTCCAGCTTGGAGTCCTCCCGTTCTTTATCAAAGACTTTCTTCCCTGTCTCAATCTTATATTCTGCCACCTGACCGCTGACAGCCATACGTTTTTCATATAAATCCACAATCTGACGGTCGATGTCATCGATCTGGTTTCTTAATTCTGATAAATCAATCATATATTACTCCTGTTTTCCTTTCCATTTATTGCTTTTCGGATCTCACCAAGGAAAGACAGGGAACCAAATGCCAGTACTACACCATCCGACCTTTTTGCCTGCTCTACAGACTCCCGAACCGCTTTTTCTATATTCTTTTCCGCATGAACCTGCGGACAATACTGCTTTGCAGCTTCTGCCAGTTCCTTTGCAGGCAGTGCCCTTGGATTGCCTGGTGTCTGAATAGTAATCACCGATTTTACATGGGGCAGAATACAATGCAACACCTGATCATATTCCTTATCCCGAAAAACCCCACAGATCGCATAGATCTCTTTATTTTTCAGGCACTGGCAAATGGATTTTTCCAATTCTGCTGCTCCATCCGGATTATGTGCCCCATCAATAATCACCATGGGATCTTTCTGCAGCACAGTAAATCTTCCATTCCATCGTGTCTTTGCGAATCCCTGCCGCATCTGCTCCTCACTGATCGAATAGCCCAGTTCCCTCAGCGCCTGCACACCAATATAGGCAGTCACCGCATTTTTGATCTGATAACTTCCACCAAGATAAATGCAGATGTCACGGTCATGACCATAAGAGAAGCTCTGCTCCTCCAGACCATAGCGGATGTCTTCTGCCTGCTCCCAGTCTGCTACTTTTAATACAGCATTGCAGCTTCTGGCTTTTTCTTCCAGCACAGCCATGGCTTCCGGTGCCTGCTTTGCAGATACTACCACCGTTCCCGGCTTAATAATGCCCGCCTTGTGTCCTGCAATCTCAGCCAGTGTATTTCCCAGAAATGCTGTGTGATCTTTGCTGATGGATACGATGACTTCCATCACCGTCGTGCGGATCACATTGGTAGCATCCGTGTCACCACCCATACCAGTCTCCAGAACAACAATATCACAGTTCTGATCCACAAAATGTAAAAAGGCCATTGCCGTTTCCACTTCAAAAATCGTCGGATCCGGCATATTCTTTTCCCGCATCCGTTCAATAGCCTGCTTTATCTTTTCCACATAACAGCTCACTGCCTCACGGCTGATATATTCCTCATTTACCTGAATACGCTCCCGATAAGAAAATAATGTCGGGGATATATACCGTCCCACCCGGTATCCTGCTTCTTTTAAAATAGTAGACAGATAAGCCAGCACAGAACCTTTTCCATTGGTTCCTGCAATATGGATAAACTTCAGCTGATCCTGTGGATTCCCAAGTTCTGCCAAAAGATGTTCCATACTCTCCAGTCCGAGCACAATTCCGGTTTTATTCATTTCCTCCAGATAGCTTCTCGCTTCTTCGTATGTCATAATTTCTCCTCATTTGATACTTCATCACTTTTCCTGCCTGCCCTCTGTTCTTATGGACACGGCATATTATTTTTAGTATATCATACCTCATCTTTTTTTCAAGTAGCATACTTTTTCGCTTTCTGGACATACTGACTCTATGAAGAACTTTATGAAATGCGGTATCTGTGGCTGGTGTCTGGAACTTCTCTGGACCAGCCTGCATTCCCTGTCCCGCCAGGATTATAAGATGATCGGTCATTCTTCCGTTTGGATGTTCCCGATCTATGGCATGGCTGCCATCATAGGACCGCTGTCCGAAAAACTGAAAAACCAAAATATCGCTCTTCGTGGTATGCTCTACATGAATGGCATCTTTACCATGGAGTATCTGACCGGTACCCTTTTAAAAAAACATAATCTCTGTCCCTGGGATTACAGCAATGCTCCTCTGAATTTTCATGGTGTCATCCGTCTGGACTATGCCCCTGTCTGGTTTCTCACAGGACTTCTGTTTGAAAAAGTTGTAAAACACTGATTTTTCTGCTTGCTATTTTAAACTTTTCGTGTATACTGTTTACAGAGTATACGAAAAGGAGATAATTAGATGAGACATTTGATGAACCCTTTAGATCTTACCGTAGAAGAAATCGACGGTATTCTTGATCTTGCGAATGACATTGAAGCGAACCCTTCCAAGTATTCACATAAATGTGATGGCCTTAAAATTGCTACTTTATTTTATGAACCAAGTACACGCACACGACTCAGTTTTGAAGCTGCTATGATCAATCTGGGTGGTCAGGTACTTGGTTTTTCTTCGGCCGCCAGCAGCTCTGCTGCCAAAGGAGAAAGCGTTGCCGATACGATCCGCATGATTTCCTGCTACGCAGACATCTGTGCGATCCGTCATCCAAAGGAAGGTGCTGCCTATGTAGCTTCCACCAAATCATCCATTCCTGTCATCAACGCAGGCGACGGCGGACATCAGCATCCTACCCAGACGCTTACCGATCTGCTGACTATCCGTTCCCTGAAAGGACACCTGGATAACCTGACCATTGGTTTCTGTGGAGACCTGAAATTCGGACGTACGGTTCATTCTCTGATCCATGCCATGATCCGTTATCCAAATGTACGCTTTGTCCTGATCTCTCCGGAGGAGCTTCGTGTACCAAGCTATATCCGTGAAGATGTTCTGGCTAAAAACAATATTCCTTATAAAGAAGTCGTTCGTCTGGAAGACGCCCTTCCGGAACTGGATCTGCTCTACATGACCCGTGTGCAGAAGGAACGTTTCTTCAATGAAGAGGATTATGTACGTATGAAGGATTTCTATATCCTGGATAAAGAAAAGATGAAACTGGCCGGACCTGATATGCTGGTTCTCCATCCACTTCCTCGTGTAAACGAGATTTCTGTAGAAGTTGATGATGACCCACGAGCAGCCTACTTCAAACAGGTCCAGTACGGCGTCTATGCAAGAATGGCCCTGATTCTGACACTGTTGAAATGGCGCGACCAGTAATTCGAAAAAGGAGTGTGAAACTTATGTTAAATGTAGGACAGTTAAACGAAGGATTTGTTCTGGATCATATCGAAGCCGGCAAAAGTATGACCATTTATCATTATCTGAAGCTGGATGAACTGGACTGTACTGTTGCGATTATCAAAAATGCCACCAGCAACAAAATGGGCAGAAAAGACATCATCAAGGTGGAATGTCCGATCGATATGCTAAATATCGATATTCTGGGATTCATTGACCACAATATTACGGTAAATATTATCAAAGATGGGGCGATTGTTGCTAAAAGGGAACTGACTCTTCCGAAAAAGATTGTCAATATCCTGAAATGCAAGAATCCGAGATGTATCACTTCTATTGAACAGGGACTGGATCAGATCTTTACTCTGACCGATCCGGAAAAAGAAGTATACCGTTGCAAATACTGTGAACAGAAATACGGCAGCGGACAATAAATAGCTGTGATAAAAAGGTGCCTTGAAACTTAACGGTTTCAAGGCACCTTTTTTGTTGTCATGGCATATCTGTGAGCAAAGCGATAAGCCGGGTTATGTCGTGAATGATCATCTATCCAGGCCTGATGTTGCCACCAGGCTCAAGCGACCTACCTAAAGCTGACGGGCCGCCATATGCTTTTATTCGGTCTTGCTTCGAATGGGGTTTACATATGCCCTGTCTGTTACCAGCCAGGCGGTAGTCTCTTACACTGCCCTTCCACCCTTACCTCAAAAGAGGCGGTACATTTCTGTTGCACTATCCTTGGAGTCGCCTCCACCGGACGTTATCCGGCATCCTGCCCTGTGAAGCCCGGACTTTCCTCGTCTGGCACCTTTCGGCCTGCCAGCCGCGATCATTTACCTTACTCACAAGATGATACTATAACTGATCCTCGCATTTTTGTCAAATAATATTTGATAAAACGCTATACCTGATAACAGCTTCCGCCCACAAATTCTCTTAAAAGTGAATTTAACGGGATATTCTCACTCGGAATGCTCACAAAATAATCCAGAAACTTCAGAAGTCGCTTTGCTTCCTGATATTCCGGTTCTTCTCTCCTGATCCCCAGCAAAAGTGGCTGCGCATACACTTTCAGGACAGCCAGTTCATAGATCAGGGCGGAGTTAAACATTACATCTGCTTCTTCCTGATATGGGAAAATATGCGCTTCTTCTCCTCTTCTGACAGATGGCCACATAGCTATCGTATCCCTGGCCAGCGTTCCTCTTGTTCTTGCATCCCTGACGATTCTTCGCAGCAACCTGCCATCTGTAGTCGGAATCCGGTTATGTTCATCGATGTTTAACTGGGTCAGCGCACTGATATAGATCTTAAATTTACTTTCCTTCGGAAGTGAATGAGACAGCCTGTCATCCAATCCATGGATCCCTTCTATTACCAGTACATCATCCGGTCCCAGTTGAAGAACATTCCCTTTATATTCTTTTTTTCCGGTCTTAAAGTTAAATATCGGCATATCCACTGCCTTTCCGGCGAGAAGATCCGTCATATTCCGGTTAAACAAATCGATATCAATTGCTTCCAGACATTCATAATCTGGATTTCCATCTTCATCTCTCGGTGTATCTTCCCGTTCCACAAAATAATTATCCATCGGAATCGGGTGCGGTTTCATGCCATTCGCTGCCAGCTGTGTGGATAGCCGGTGGGAAAATGTAGTCTTTCCCGAGGAAGAAGGGCCTGCAATCATAATCAGCTTCTTTTCCGGCTGCGCTGTGATCATCGAGCAATTTCGCTGATCTTCTTCTCCTGCAGAGCTCCTGTACCAGCATCAGGTCATGCACACTTTCTGACACAATCCGTTCATTTAGGTCTCCTACCGTACGAATCTTCATCATCTCTCCCCATTTCAGAGATTCCTTCTGTACCTGGAACAGCTTGGCATCCGCCCGAAACTCCGGCACTTTATCCGGTTCTGATCTCTTTGGCATCTGAAGCACGAATCCTTCATCAAAAGGTATCAGAGTAAACTGATCCAGATAACTGGTATCCGGTACCATATAGCCATAAAAGTAATCCTTAAATCCTGCCAGATCGTAAATATTCACCTTAGAGGCAATCCGGTAATGGAACAGTTTTTCCTTATCTTCCATGCCAAGTCTGCGAAACAGCTCTATGGCTTCATCTGTGGAAATGGATGTCTTGGTAATCGGCAGCTTCTTATTCACCATCTCCCGCATCGTCTGCTCCACCTGTTTCAAAAATGTGAGTTCTGTTTTTTTCTCGCCGGAAATGGTCACATAGAATCCACTTCCTACGGAATAATGAACGCCCACACGATCCACCAGTTCAAACCCGCCTACCGTATAAACAGCTTTCAGCATCAGTAAAATCATGCTTCTACGATAGGTCATAAATCCATTTTTATCTTTCAACGTCAGCAGACAAATCTCTTCCCCATCTTTCATTTTCTTAGTAAGCTCTTTTAATCTGCCATTTACCGATGCCAGCACAATTCTGCTGTCTGCATATTTCTGAAACTCCTGTGCAGCATCCAGATAGCGGGTACCTTCCCGGTATGTCTTTTCTTTTCCGTCAATTTTTACCTGTAACATTTTTTCCTGCATCTTAAGTCTCTCCTTTTTTCAGTTCTACATCACTTGAAATGGATTGCCACACTCTGTCTTTTTTATCTCCAGATTTGGAAACTGCGATTTCAGGTACTGTTCCATGCGGCTGATGAAGATATGCTCCAGTCCATAGTGTCCTGCATCAATCACAGCGATTCCCCGATCCACCGCATCAATTCCATCATGATGTCCGATATCGCCGGTGATCATCACCTGCGCCTTCTTTCTGATGGCAGTTCCAATCATACTTTTTCCGGATCCAGGGCAGATCGCCACCCGTTCGATCACCTGATCCATATCACCAAATATTTTTACCGTATCCAGCCCAAAAATACGTTTCACAATCTGCGCGCACTCTTCCACAGTCACCGGACGTACCAGAGCTCCCACTCGGCCGATTCCCTCCGGCATACCATTTTTTTCATTTATTCCTGTTATCTCCAATATTTCCGGATGCTGGAGTTTCATCATCTCACCTGCTGCTTCTCCCATTTCCACTACATCATAATTGGTATGCATGGCATAGTGACAGATATCGTTCCGAATCAATGTAAAAATTTTATGTCCGGTCAAAGATTCTGCCTGTACCTGACGGATTCCATCCAATGTCAGTGGATGGTGTGTCAGCAGCATATCAGCCTTCCATTCTGCTGCTTCTTTTATTACTGCATCTGTCGCATCCAGTGCCAAAAATACTTTTCGTACTGCTTTATTTTTCCGTCCCACCTGCAATCCACTGTTATCCCAGCTTTCTGCTTTTTCCAGTGGATACCGTTCTTCCAGTTTCTGTGTCAGTTCTTTCATGGTCATCTCATCTGCTCCTTTGCCAGACGGATTTTCTCTTTCTTTTCCTGTACTTCCGCCCGTCTTCTTTCAATATGTTCTCCACTTTTCCCTTCCAGAGAACTCAGGATTTCCCCGCAAAGCTTTTCCTCTTTCTTCAGGAACTCCAGTAATACAGGATTCCTTGCTGCAATCAGATATTTTCCAAATGCATATTCCTGTTCTTCCCAGTTCTCCTGTGTTCCATGTTCCACCCGCATCATCGGATAATACTTTCCTTCATCCAGTACCATATTCTCTGCCGTGATCCGATAACCATGTCCTGCCAGGAACTTTCTTACCTGCTCCAGTTCCGATTGAGGCTGAAGTACCAGCGTCTGCACTGTTTTCAGATTTTTTTCGCCTGCCTCCAGAATACGTATGGTCAGAAGACCTCCCATTCCGGCAATGATCACGCCATCTGCCTCGCCACTCTTTAGTGCTGCCGTTCCATCCGACAGTCTGGTTACAATCTTATCTTCCATCCTATAGGCCTGGATATTCTTTTGTGCCCGCTCCAGTGGTCCTTTATTTACGTCCATGGCAATCGCTCTTTCCGCCAGATGCTGCTCCACCATATAGATTGGAATATATCCGTGATCGGTTCCGATGTCTGCAATACACTGGCAGGTTCCGGCCAGCCTCACCACTGCTTCTAATCTTTTTGATAACTGCATAGTTTCTCCATCTTCCGTGGAATTACTGTTCCCCAAAATCCACTCTTATTTTCTGTATCTGTGTCAGTTTTTTCCGGTCAGCAATAATCTGCTGAAGTCCTTTCATATCAGTCGGATCCAGATTCGCTGTGCGCTGCTCCAGACTGTATGTCAGAATCTTGCCCAGTGTCTCTTTAAATGCCTTCTCCCTGTCTGCATTTGTCTCCACCTGAATGGCCGTATTAAACAGGGATGCTGCTTCTCTCTGCTCCTCCGGTTCTGTAAAATGATTGATAATCTTTGCCGGATTACGCTCTCCGGATTCATACTGTTCAAACAAAAGACCTGCCACAGTTTCATAGAGTTCTGTGGAAAAATCTTCTTTTTTGAGATATTGTCTGACCAAAAGATACAGAGATGGGTACTCAATCAGCCAGGTCAGCATCAGTTTCTGGGACTTTACCACGCCTTCATCCTTCTCTGGTCTGGCGCTTTTGATCTTCACCGTAGTCTTCGGAATCGATACATTCTTCATAGCCATTCGATTCACCAGCTTACGTAAAGCGTCAAATCCCACACCATATCTGGATGCTACTGCCTCAATATAATTCTCCCGCTCCAGCTCCTGATCAAAGGTCATCAATTTTTTTGCAGTTTCTTCGTAAAAGGCTGTTTTACTCTGAGGATCCTGCATATCGTAATTTCTCTGTAATACATCAATTTCGAATAAAAAACTGTTCTGAGCCTGGTCAATCCGCTTCTGAAACTCTTCGGCTCCCAGTGCTTTAATAAATTCATCTGGATCCTTATATGGCAGCATAGACAGTACCCTGGTTGCTACCCCTGCTTCTTTTAACAGCGGAATCGCACGCAGAGCTGCTTTGACTCCTGCCTCATCACTGTCATAGGTCAGTATTACTTCATCCGTATACCGCTTCAGCAGACTGGCATGCTGGGAAGTCAGCGCCGTTCCCAGCGAAGCTACTGCATTGGTAAATCCGGCCTGATGCATGGAAATCACATCCATATAGCCTTCACATACCAGCATATACTTTTTTCTGGATGTCCGGGCGATATGCAGTCCATACAGGTTTCGGCTCTTATCGAATACCCTTGTCTCCGGTGAATTCAGGTACTTCGGCTTTCCATCTCCCATCACACGGCCGCCAAATCCAATCACTCTTCCATTAACATCCATAATCGGGAATATCACACGATTCCAGAACTTATCATACATTCCCCTTTTTTCATCCACATTCATCAGTCCCGACTGCGCCAGCAATTCATCGCTGATTCCCTTACTCTTCAGATATTTGTAAAGGTCATTTCCATACTTATTGGAATAACCAAGTCCAAACTTGTGAATGGTCTCATCACTGAGTTTTCTGCTCTTTAGGTATTCCATGGCATGGGCACCATTCTCTGTTCTCAGCTGATAATAATAATACTTTGCAGCCATTTTATTGAGCTCCAGGATCCTGCTTCTCAGATCCTGCTGCCTCTTCATCTCTTCGTTCATCTCCTGCTGTGGAAGTTCTACACCAACCCGGTCTGCCAGATACTTCAATGCTTCCGGAAAGGATAATTCTCATATTCCATAATAAAGGTCAGCACATTTCCTCCTGCTCCGCATCCGAAACAATAATACATCTGCTTGGACGGTGAAACTGAAAAGGAAGGTGATTTTTCATTATGAAACGGACAGAGTCCAAAATATGAACTTCCCTTTTTCTGTAGTTTAACATAACTGGAAATCACATCCACAATATCATTTTTCATCCTGACTTCTTCGATCAGATTTTCTGAATAAAACATAAACACTCCTTAAAACGTTCCAGTTCACTTTGCTCACAGCAACACGCTTCGCGGAACATAAGTAATCTTAAAACTGCCATAGTTTCGGTATAAATAGTTCTGTATATTTTGCCATGGCATATTGATCTGTCATACCGGAAATATAATCGCATACTACCCGTTCTACGCCTTCCCCCCGGTGATAAATCATAACCAGATATTCCTCTGGAAGGCTTTCCAGATGCTCTGTATAATACTCATACAATGCGCGTATCATATGTTCCGCTTTTCCTTCTTCCGCCTTTGCCACACTTCCGGTATAGACGTTACGAAACATAAAGGCCCGCAGGTTCTGCATTGCCCATTCAATGTCTGCCGTAGGTAATATCTCCGGCTTTCCCTGACTGTTTTCCACAATATCATGAATCATAGTATTCAACCGTTCCTTTGTGGTACTCCCCAGAATTCTTCGATAAGGTGTCGGAATATCAGATTCTTTTAAAATACCGGCACGCTCCGCATCATCAATATCATGATTGATATAGGCGATCTTATCTGCCAGCTGGACGCATCTGCCCTCCAGCGTAGCCGGATGCCCACTGGTGCGGTGGTTCCGTATGCCATCCCGCACCTCCCAGGTAAGATTCAGTCCCTGTCCTTTTTTTTCCAGGATTTCCACCACACGGACGCTCTGCTCACAATGAATAAATCCATCCGGACATAGTCGATTCAATACATGTTCTCCAGAATGACCAAATGGTGTATGCCCCAGATCATGTCCCAGGGCGATTGCTTCCGTCAGATTCTCATTCAATGACAACGCACAGCTGATGGTTCTGGCAATCTGTGAAACCTCCAGGGTATGAGTCAGCCGATCCCGGTAATGGTCTCCCTGTGGACACAGAAATACCTGCGTCTTATGCTTCAGCCGACGAAAAGCCTTGCAGTGCAATATCCGATCCCGGTCTCTCTGATACGCTGTCCTGATATCACAAGGTTCTTCCTTACGGTCTCTGCCTCTTGATTCCACACTTAAAGCTGCATAAGGCTGAGCAGATCCTTCTCTCTTGCTTCTGCCTTTTCCCGAATCGTTTCCGTTAATGCAGTTCTGTCAGCTTCCATCCTGCTCCCTGCCTTTCTCCTGACTATCTGTCATTACTTTTTTACTTTAAAACGAATCATCCCATCCTGGTCTGTCCGCAGGATCTTATATCCTGCTCTCTTTAATCTGTCCAGGAGCTCCGAATGCGGATGTCCATAGGAATTTCCCGCTCCGCAGGATATCACAGCACTGGCTCCTCCTGCTTTTTCTAAAAAATCCTCACTGCTGCTGTTTCTGGATCCGTGGTGTGCCACCTTCAGTACATCCACGTTTTCTTCCAGTGCCTCTGCAACCTGCTGTTCTCCGCTTCCTTCCAGATCTCCAGTCAGCAGTGCTGAAAAATCCTGGAAAGAAACCAAAAGAGTCATGGATCCTGCATTCGGACTTTCATAATGCTTCTGTACAACAGGATTTAATACCCGAATGTACATTCCATCCTGCTCCAGCTCTGTTCCTTTTGCACACTGATATACTGGTATCTGGCAATGCGCAGCCAGTTCCAGCATATGTCTTTTCTCTTTTTCATCCTCCAGCGTAAGATCTGGTATCAGAATCTGCTTGACTGTGATGCCATTTACATTTTTACCAGTAGGTCCCAGCTCATAGTTTTCCAGGATCTCCATCAGTCCACTGATATGGTCCTGATCAAAATGAGATATCATCCAGCATTCCACCTGCCTAACTCCCTGATACTTCAGATATGGCTCCAGACAATACTGTGCCAGACGATCTCTGGTACTGCTTCCTCCATCCATCATCCAGATATTGCCTTTTTCTGTCTGAATGCAGATTCCATCTCCCTGCCCCACATTCAGAAACGTCATCGTCCAGTCCCATGATCCCCGGTAACCTAAAATACCTACTCCTAGTATAATTCCAAATGCAGTCTTTATCAAATCTATTTTTCCGATTTTTATCAAAAATTCGAACAACAGTACGAGAATCAGATAATAAATGCCAATCTTCCAGAGCGCAGGATGACCGGTTACCCACTGTGCCCCGGGGATTCTGCCGCATTGTCTGCACAACGCAAATGTAATTTGCAAAAGATAATGTACCGGTGCCAGCAGAAAGGTTCCCGCTGCGGCGCTGAAGATTCCTGTCAATAATCCCAATATTCCCATCAATACAATGACAGACATGGATGGAATCACCAGAAGGTTCAGTAAAATTCCATAGATGGGAAGCTGATAATAAAACCAGGCCACAATCGGTGCTGTCATCAGCCAGGAGACTACACTGACTTTCAGTGCTTCCAAAGACGGACGTGTTTCCGGCAGTGCACTCGCCGCAGCCACCCCTGCCACTGCACTGTAAGATAACAGGAATCCACTCTGTGTTAACAGCTCTGGCTGAAAAAACAACATGCTCACTCCAGATACCGTCATGGCTATTGGAATATCATAGGTTCTTCCCAGTACCTGAGCTCCAAGAAACAGGAAAAACATCATCACAGCTCTGATTGCTGATACCGGGAATCCGGTCAGCATCCCGTAAAACCAGATCAGAATACCTGAAATGAAAGCTGCACTTCCAAAACCCAATCTTCTTTTTCTCAGGAAATGAAACAAAGACATACCAATCATGGAAATATGTAACCCTGAAATCGCCAGCACATGAATGATACCATTCTTCTGATATAAACTGCGTATTTCCGGGTCCAGATTGCTTTTTTCTCCCAGCAGCACTGCTTCCATGACCCCTGCTTCTTCTTTTTCCATCAGTTTCTCCAGAACCATTTTGGCATGTTCTCTTAGCATACGACAGGTTTCTTTTATAATGTCCACAGTTCCATTATTTTTTAAGATGATACCTTTTTTGAGACAAAACGAGATCTTTTGCAAAGTATAATACTGTTCTGCATCAAATTCTCCTTCATTTTGCGCCCCTGTAAAATACTGGCAATAGCCAGACACACAAATCCGATTCCCGATCTGCACCGTTTCCTGATGCTGCATCTGTATTTTTATTCCGGATATTGTATCAGCTGAATCCGCTGACATTGAATTTGTGAAATGATCCTCATCTGTATCACTCACATCATTTGTAGAAATAGAAATGTTTTTTAGAATAATTGTCTGATTTTTCTCTTTGGTATGTATCTGATCTACTGTGCCTGTCACTTCCAGCCGTGTTCCCTCCTGCCATGGCCAGGGAGCCCTTTCGGGCTCTCGCTGCTCCCAGATAGCAGTCACTAGAAACCACAGCAAAATCGGAAGACAGAGCACACACAATTTGCGTTTTTTCAAAATACAACCCTTTCTTTTGGCTGTTACAAACCGATCTGTG
The DNA here is from genome assembly GCA_003435055.1 of Lachnospiraceae bacterium OF09-6. GTDB lineage: Bacteria > Bacillota > Clostridia > Lachnospirales > Lachnospiraceae > Marvinbryantia > Marvinbryantia aceti. Next base: position 11,297 of record QUMM01000031.1, on the reverse strand, counting down.
GCTCTCCCAGCTCCTGACTTTCACTTTCTGCCGCCTCAGTCACCTGTTCCTGTATCTCCTGAATCTCTATGATATCACTGTTTCGATGAAATGGTCCGGCCAGACTCAGGCTGTCTCCGTAGACAACATCTGACGATCCTTCTACCTGGAACTGTACTTTATCTACTCCAAGGTTATCGCACAGACTGTCTACCATGGCATAAATCACTACTTCTGGTGTTGCTGTTCCAGCCACTGTATCCAGAAATGCCTGATTCAGATTCAGTGTACAGGTCTTCTCGCTGACTTTTACATCCAGAACCCGCACCTCCTCTGAAAGGACACCACTAAGCTTGCTGTTCATCGGTCCTGCTGCCAGCTGTTCCAGAATAACTTTTTCCAAAGTCGTATTCGTAGAATAGTGTACATTCCTCATTTCTTTCACAATCTTGTCTCCTGAAAGACTGGAAAAATACAGAACCAGTGAAGCATACTGGTAAGAATTGATGCCAACCGGATTGTTGATAAAGTTGCTGCGTGTCATTGCTCCTATCGGTTCCCCGTTATGGTCTCTCAGCACATCTTCTCCCACATGGAATACCACAGTCTTCACATCCGCAAACTGAGTAACTCCTTCTACCAGGCCTGCCCTCAGCAATACCTCCTGCACCTTATTCATCTTGTTATACTCACTGTTAAACGTGATCGTCAGCTGGCCGCCGGTCAGATCCAGTGCCTGAATGTCCAGTCCTTCCGGTACCAGACTGTTCTGACCACTTCCAGCCACACTCTCTTTCATCTTTTTCCACATCTCCTGAATGCAGTCCAGTGTGTTCTCCCCTTTTAACGGATAGTCTGCGGAAATCAGTGTATTTCCTTCCTCATTCACATAAAATACCTGATATCCGGATGTATCAGCCTTTTTCTGTCCACATCCTGTCAGCAAAATCAACACTGCTACTGCAATCCATAATGTCGTTTTCTTCATATTCTCTTTCCTGCCTACTCCGAATAAGTTAACGGTACGCGTACCGTAAAAGTGGTTCCTTCCCCTTCTTCACTGTATACCTTAATAATGCCATGATGCATCAGAATACCACTTCTGGCAATAGCAAGACCCAGCCCGGTGCCTCCGATTTCTCTGGAGTGTGACTTATCCACTCGATAAAATCGTTCAAAAATGTGTTCCTGATCTTCCTTGGGAATTCCGATTCCGTTATCCTCTACTTTCACATAAAAATACTTGTGATCAGTATTAATCGAGATTCGTACCCAGCCACCTTCTTTATTATATTTTACCGCATTCTCCATCAGATTGGAAAGAGCCAGTGTCAGCTTGGTCTCATCCACTTCTGCAATGACTGGCTTATAACTGTCCAGCGTCAGTTCAATATTCCGTTTCTGGGCAATCGGACGAAGCCGTTTCATGATCAGTTCAATCAACTCATTGATATTGGTGGACTGAATATTCACATCGGACGCCTTCTTGTCCATCTTCACCAGAGACAGCAGATCATTGATAATCTTATTCTCCCGCTCAATCTCTTCCGCAATATCCCCCATAAATTCACGATATAATTCCGCCGGTACATCCTCCTGCATCAGCAGAGAATCTGCCAGTACTTTCATCGAAGTAATCGGGGTCTTCAATTCATGAGAGACATTCGACACAAATTCCTGCCTGGAATCATCTAATGTCTTCATTCTTGCCAGCATCTGGTTATAGGCTTCTGACATCTCTCTGGTCTCTGTATAATCCAGGATCATCAGATCACCATCCAGAAAACCACCGCTTACTTTTTCCAGAGACTTTGTCACTCTGGCAAACGGTCGAACCAAATATCCCGACATATAAAATGCAGTAATCAACACGATGATGATCAGCCCCATCTGCAGCATAAATACTTTTCTGCTAAGCTCTTCTCTGTTTTCTACAATATCGGCAGTCTCGGAACTGATGATCAACGCTCCCACCACCTGCTTATTCACCGACTCCCGAATTGGAATCGCCAGTTCAATGAACTTATAATCTTCATCGTGAGTCAGGCTGCTTTCGTTCTGAAAGCATAGCACTACCTCTTTGGATACCAGTGTTTTCCCAAGATCAAGATTGAAGGTATCTTTTATTACCCGGAATTCATCATCCACAACTACCATACGGCCATTATACAACGTTGCAAGCTGTTCCATCTCTGTTTCATACCCGTCCAATTGGAGATTGTCACCCTGCAGAGCATCTCCAATTCGGTCAGCAAAGTTTTCACACTGATTCTGCAGCATATTTCCCCTCTGAATCAGTGACTGTTCCTGATAGTTTTTCAGGATACTCATCTTCATAAGCAAAATCGGCACGATTCCTACCACACAAAGAATAATAAAAATCCGGAACTGCAGGCTTTTCAGATAACGCTTCAGTCCGATTCGTTCGATTAATTTCTGTAACTTTTTCATCCGTCTCCCCCGTTATATTCTGGCATAACATGTAGAATCGAAAAGGGCTGATCACTCAGCCCCTTTTTGCCTCAGTGCTGGAAATAGTATCCCACACCCCATTTGTATGTACATATTTTGGTTCGCTTGGATTGGCTTCAATCTTCTCCCGAAGTCTGCGAATATGCACATCTACGGTTCTCACATCTCCCGGGTACTCATATCCCCAGACGATATCCAGCAGATTCTCTCTGCTGTATACTTTATTCGGATTAAATACCAGAAGCTCCAGTACATCAAATTCCTTCGCTGTCAGGTTGATCTCTTTTCCTGCAATGCTCACTCTTCGTCCTTCACAATCCAGCATCAGATCTCCAACCTCAATGGTCTTGCTCTTCGTCTCTGCTGCAGCGGCCTTTCCGGTTCTTCTCATGATGGCTTTGATTCGTGCCTTTACTTCCAGAATATTGAATGGTTTGGTAATATAATCATCCGCTCCGTACTCCAGTCCCATGATCTTATCCATGTCATCTCCCTTAGCAGTCAGCATCACAACCGGAACATTGGAAAACTCGCGAATCTGCTGGCAGACAGACAAGCCATCTACCTTCGGAAGCATCAGATCCAGCAACACCACATCATATTCTCTGGCATGTACCATATTCAATGCTTCTTCTCCGTCATATGCACAGTCTACTTCCATTCCGTCCTGTTCCAGGCTGAAACGGATTCCTTTTACAATATTCTTCTCATCATCGACCACTAATACCTTTTTTGCCATCTGACTTCTCCTCACTCCACTACAATTTGATCTTTTATTTTCTGGAATGTCGATTCTTTGATTCCACTGACATTCATAATCTCTTCAATCGTCAGAAATCTTCCATGCTCCGTCCGGTATGCGATGATATCCGCTGCTCTGGCTTCTCCAATGCCTGTCAGCTGTGTCAGCTGCGCAATATCTGCACTGTTGATATTAATCTTTGCCGATACCGGGGCTGTCTGCTCCGATTCAGCTGTACTTTCCCATATCTGCTGCGGCAGCGAGGCAGCTTCCTCTTTCGTATAGATACGAATCTTCATCCCATCTGTCACTTTTTCTGCCTGATTCACACTGGTCAGATCTGCGTCTTCCCGCAGCCCGCCCGCCTGTTTAATCAGCTGAAAAATACGTGCACCTTCCTCGAGCTTATAAACTCCCGGTTCCTGCACAGCTCCACAAATATCTGCGTAGAGTACCATGCTCTGTTCGGTCTGCACTTCTTCTGTCCTGTCGAAAGAAACGGAATCCACACCGGACTCTGCTTCCGTACACATCTCCGTAATATTTTCCACTGACAGCACCTGCTCATCCACTGCAGCAGACTCTGCCTCCCGGTTCTTCCATACAATCTCTTTTCCGACTGTATCACACCCAGTGAAGCAAAGAGACAGTATCAGCAAAATACTGATGATTCCTGACTTTTTTTTCTGATTCTTCATATGTATGCTCCTCTGATTCTGATACAGCGGAGCTTCCCTGAACAAGATTGCAGAATTATGCAATCATTGATATTCTATCGGACTTTTCCATAAATTACAATAGTATTTTTATTTTTTGTAACAAAATTATAATTCAAATGTAATAACTCCAGCCACGGCAATCAGAAGTCCCAAAAGCTTTCGCATGGAAAATTCCTGTTTTTCCACACCAAAGACCCCCAGCAGTTCAATCATCCACGCCACCGCCAGCTGTGCAATGACAATCAGCATTGCGGCTTTGGCCGGTCCCAGAGCGTTCATACTGCGAATAACAGTAGCGGTAATCAATGCTCCGATCGCGCCTCCCAGAAGAACATATTTATCCTGGATCTCCCACAGGCTCCAAAAACTGGTTCTGTCATAAAGAAGCCAGGCCGCCAGGCACACCAGAAGTGCTGTAAACTGTACAAATGCTGCTGATACCCACAGACTGGTCTGTTTTGTTACATCCGTATTGAATACTCCCTGAATACTCATAAGTGCACCTGATGCCAGTGCAATCATCACTCCATACATAAAAAGAACTCCTTTTTGATTTTAGTATAATCAACAGGAGTTCTTTTTATGTGTTACCTTTTTATTCTATTTTGTCAGTACATCAATGGTCTCAGAAAGTTTCTGTACAATTCGTCTATATGCTGTTTTTCAATAATCAGTGGTGGCACCATACGGAGTACATCACTGCCAGCTGATATCACAATCAGTCCATGGTTCAGAGCTTCTTTTGTAATATCTCCCACCTTCACACCATTTCCGATTACCAGTCCCTGCATCAGTCCTTTTCCTCTTCTGGCTGTAATGCAGTCATATTTCTTCATAAGTTCTTCCAGTTTTTCTTCAAAGTACGGTGCAATTTCATTGACATGATCCACAATTTTTTCCGATTCAAACAGATCAAATACTTTGGATACTGCTGCACAGGCAAATGGATTGCCACCATAAGTGGTGCCATGATCTCCAGGTACCAGTGAAGCTGCTGCCGTCTTTTCGTTTAATACAAAAGCACCTACCGGGACACCACATCCAAGAGCTTTGGCCGTTGTCATTATATCCGGTGCTACGCCATACTGCTGCCAGGCATACAGAGATCCGGTTCTTCCCATACCGCATTGAATTTCATCCAGAATCAGCAGAATATCTTTTTCATCACAGATCTGGCGTACCGCCTTCAAAAATGCAGGATCGGCCGGATAAATTCCCCCTTCTCCCTGTACGGTTTCCATAATAATTGCACAGGTCTTATCCGTTATCTGAGCTTTCACACTGTCAATGTCATTAAAGTCAGCAAACTTTACTCCTCCCATCAGCGGACGAAAAGCTTCCTGATAATGAAAATTACCTGTTACAGAAAGTGCTCCCACACTGCGTCCGTGAAAAGAATGATTCATGGCAATAATCTCATGATCTGCCTGTCCATCCTTTAACCATGCATATTTTCTGGCTGCTTTAATCGCCCCTTCGATCGCCTCTGCACCACTGTTGGTAAAAAACACTTTGCTCATATCACTGGCTTTTACCAGTTTTTCTGCTGCTTCTCCCATCGGCACATTATAATACAGATTGGACGTATGCATGACTTTATCAATCTGGCTTTTCAGTGCCTCATCATATCCTGGATAATGATAACCAAGGGCATAGACTGCAATCCCTGCGGCAAAGTCCAGATATTCCTTTCCATCTGTATCCTTCAAATACACACCATTTCCAGATTCCAGAACTACAGGAAAACGATTATAGGTATGCAGCACATACTGTTCCGTCTGTTCCATATATGTATTCATCTGTTCTTCCTCTTTTCCTATTCTTCTTCATCATCTGCAATAATTGCAGTACCAATACCTTTATCGGTAAAGAATTCCAGTAACAGACAATGTTCAATTCTTCCATCCAAAATATGCACTCTGGAGACGCCTGCCTTAATCGCATCTACACAGTTCTGTAACTTTGGAAGCATTCCTCCTCCTACATTTCCGCTGGCAAGGAACTGCTCTGTCTCACTTACCGTCATTCTGGAGATCAGCGTCTCTTTCTTTAATGGATCCTCATAGACTCCTTCAATATCGGTCAGAAATGCCAGCTTGGCAGCTCCCATAGCGGATGCAATAGCACAGGCTGCATCATCTGCATTGATATTATAAGAATGGAATTCATCGTCTGATCCGATCGGGCAGATCACCGGCACCAGATCATTGTCCAGCAGTTCCTCCAGCAGTCTGGTATTTACTTCCTTGATCTCGCCCACAAATCCAATATCCTGTCCTTTGGACAGCTTTTTATCCACTTTCAATGTGGTGCCGTCTTTTCCGCTGATTCCTACTGCATGGATTCCTACCTTTTCCATCATGGATACCAGCCCCTTATTGATCTTGTTCAATACCATCTCTGCAATCTCCATGGTATCTTTATCTGTCACACGCAGTCCGTTGACAAAGTTTGTCTCCAGTCCCGCTTTGTTCACCCATTTTGTGATTTCCTTTCCACCGCCATGCACAATAATCGGCCGGAAGCCTACCAGCTTCAGCAATGCCACGTCACGAATCACGCTCTTCTTCAGTTCATGATCTACCATGCACTTCCGCCATATTTTACTACAATAATCTTTCCACGAAATCTCTGTATATATGGGAGTGCCTCTATTAAGACCTCCGCTTTCTCCTGCCAGTTTTCCAGTGTTTCCATTTTCCTGATTCCTTTCTTTTCATCTCCGGTCAATTACTGATTGAATGCCGTGATATTTTCCTCATTCAGTGTAAAATCATAATAATTCAGATCTTCTCTTCTGGTCCACCCGATCTCTTTCCAGAATGCATTTCCTATATCATTCTGGGTAAATGCAATCAGACACACCTTGTTGATCTGATCTTTCTTCAATGCCTGCATGGCAAACACTACCATAGATTTTCCAATGCCCTGTTTCCGATAGTCCGGATGTACACAGACATGATACAGACATCCCCGTCTTCCATCGTGTCCACATAAAATGCTTCCTATAATCTGGCCATCCTTTTCTGCTACTACACTGCACTTTGGATTTCGCTTCAGGAACCGTTCCACTCCTTCTCTTGAATCATCGATACTGCGAATACCAAAACCGCTGATCTTCATCCAAAGGGAATGAACCTGATCAAAATCCTCTATTTTCATTGCACGAATCTTTATCTCTTCTGTCATATTACCTCTGCTTTCCTATGGGAACATTGGAACCAGATCCAGTCCCGTACTCTCATCCAGTCCAAAGACCAGATTCATATTCTGAACTGCCTGTCCTGCTGCACCTTTTACCAGATTGTCCAGTGCTCCCATGACAATCACTCTGCCGGTACGTTCATCAATTTTAAAATTCACATCTACATAATTGCTGCCTTCCACCCATTTGGTCTGAGGGCAGACATCCTTCTCCAGCACACGTACAAACTTTTCTTTTTCGTAATATTTATCATAGGCTGCTTTTACTGTCTCATAAGATACTTTTTCTTTCAAGCTGGCATAAGCCGTAACCAGAATACCTCTGTTCATCGGAACCAGATGTGGTGTAAAGTTCAGTACGATTTCCTGACCTGCCGCATAGCCCAGTTGTTCTTCAATCTCCGGTGTATGTCTGTGCGTTGCAACACCATATGCTTTCATATTCTCATTCACTTCACAGAACAGGTTATCTACTTTTGCACCACGACCAGCTCCTGAAGTACCGGATTTGGCATCAATGATAATGGTAGACGGATCAATCAAGCCTTCTTTTACCAGTGGATACAGGGATAAAATGCTGCATGTCGTATAACATCCAGGATTGGCTACCAGCCTTGCTTTTTTGATATCTTCTCTGTTGATTTCGCAAAGTCCGTAAACTGCTTCTTTGATATATTCCGGTGACTTATGCTCAATACCATACCATTTTTCGTAAATCGCCACATCTTTGATACGGAAATCTGCACTTAAATCAATCACTTTTACTTTAGCTAAAATCTCTTCATTGATCACAGATGCGCAGAAACCCTGAGGTGTTGCTGTGAAAATCACATCTACCTCTTCCGCCAGCTTATCCAGATTGTCATCCTTACATATATCTTCTACAATCTGAAACATATTACGATAAATATCTGCATATCTCTGATCAATGTAGCTTCTGGAACCCAGCCATTTGATCTCTACTTCCGGATGCCCCATCAGTAATCTTACAATTTCTGCCCCCGCATAACCAGTTGCACCTATAATACCTGCTTTTATCATCACATTTCTTCCTTCCTGCTATCTGTTGCTTTCCAAATCTCCCTTTTCTTCCAAAGGATCTCTGTCAGCGTTACTGATTCTTTATCATACCTTGATTTTTTACAGATTTCAATAGACATCTGTAATAAGCCTGTTTTGTCATTGCATAATTATACATTCTAATTGCATAATATGCAAGTATAAATTTATATTTATACATTTGTTCCCATTTTCTTCTGTATAAATATGTATTATTGGCAAATTTAATATTGCAAACACTTCTTAAATGATGTATAGTAAAGTCTAGCTGAGCAAACAATAACAGGTTTGTGGCAAACAGGAGGATTAATAATATGAAAGAAAAAGTTATTCTGGCTTATTCTGGTGGTCTGGATACCACAGCCATGATTCCATGGTTAAAAGAAAATTTTGATTACGATGTTATCTGTTGCTGCGTAAATTGCGGACAGGGTAACGAACTGGACGGTCTGGATGAAAGAGCAAAATTGTCCGGAGCTGCAAAATTATACATTGAAGATGTAACCGATGAATTCTGTGATGATGTCATTGTTCCATGTGTACAGGCTGGTGCTGTATATGAACACAAGTATCTGCTTGGTACTTCCATGGCAAGACCTGTCATTGCAAAACGTCTAGTGGAAATTGCCAGAAAAGAAGGGGCTACTACTATCTGCCACGGTGCAACCGGTAAAGGTAATGACCAGATCCGTTTCGAACTGGCTATCAAGGCACTGGCTCCTGATCTGAAGGTTATTGCTCCATGGAGAATGACTGATGTTTGGACAATGCAGTCCCGTGAAGATGAGATTGAATTCTGCAAGAAACACGGCATTGACCTTCCATTTGATATGAGCCACAGCTACAGCCGTGACCGTAACTTATGGCATATCAGCCACGAAGGTCTGGAACTGGAAGATCCTTCCAATGCACCAAACTATGATCATATGCTGGTTCTTGGTGTGACTCCTGAAAAAGCTCCTGATGAAGGCGAATATGTAACTATGACATTCGAAAAGGGAGTTCCAAAGACAATTAATGGCAAAGAGATGAAAGTTTCTGATATTATTCGTGAACTGAACGCTCTTGGCGGCAAACATGGTATTGGTATCGTAGATATCGTAGAGAACCGTGTTGTTGGTATGAAGTCCCGTGGTGTTTATGAAACTCCAGGCGGAACTATCCTGATGGAAGCTCATGATCAGCTGGAAGAACTTTGCCTTGACCGTGAGACCATGGAGACTAAGAAAAAACTTGGCAGCCAGCTGGCTCAGGTAGTTTATGAAGGAAAATGGTTTACTCCACTGAGCGAAGCTCTTCAGGCTTTCGTAAAGAGTACTCAGAAGTATGTAACCGGTGAAGTCAAATTCAAGCTTTATAAAGGTAATATTATTAAAGCAGGTACAACTTCTCCATACAGCCTGTACAATGAATCTCTTGCTTCTTTCACAACTGGTGATATGTATGACCACAACGATGCAAGCGGATTTATCACACTGTTTGGTCTTCCATTAAAGGTTCGTGCTATGAAGCTTATGGAGGTAGAAAAGAATAAAAAATAAGGAGTGGCCTTCCTGGGCACTCCCCGATACAGCGATTTCATGAAATAATCATGGAATCGCTGTTTTTTCTTTTCACTGTACCAGTTTTATAACCGCTGTATTTGCATAAGTCAGTGGTTCATTATGAATGAAAAACACTTTTCCGTTTTCAGATTTTAACACGTTAATGTGCCATTATCAAGTTCTGTCTGTTGTTCCTTTTCAGTCCAATAATAGTTACTGTTCACTCCGTGACCAGCAGCTTTAATGTCAAATTTCTTTTTACAGATATCTGCCAGACAGCAACGGTCACAATACGGCTTTGTCCTTGCAGTACAGACTTCTCTGCCGTGGATCACCAGTCTGTGGCAGAAGTCACTGCCCTTTTCCGGTGGGATGATCTTCCATAAAGCCATCTCCACTTTCTTCGGTTCTTTGATATGATCTACCAGACCAATACGATTGCACAGTCTGATACAATGCGTATCCGTTACGATCGCAGGCTTCTGAAATACATCTCCCATGATCAGATTCGCACTTTTTCTGCCCACCCCTGGAAGCTCCAGTAACTGCTCAAACTGATCTGGCACCTGATCCTGATACTTATCATGAAGCATCTTCATACAGGCACTGATATCTCTTGCTTTACTTTTTCCCAGTCCACATGGCTTCACGATTGCCTCTATATCTGACACATCAGCATCTGCCAGTGCTGCCACACTCGGATATTTTTCAAATAAACCTTTTACTACTACATTCACTCTTGCATCAGTACACTGGGCTGCCAGCCGAACACTGACCAGTAGTTTCCATGCTTCGTTATAATCCAGTGTACATCCTGCATCTGGATATTCTTTTTCCAGTCGTTTTACAACTTCTAATGCCAGTTTTTCTGTTGTCATACCCTATATCCTTATTCCAGATTCTGGAATGCTTCTGCCATATATTCCAAATCTTCTTCTTCATTCGTGCCAGTACAACGAAGTTCCACTTCTGTTCCTTTGGCAATTGCCTTTGATACAATATTTAAAAGGCTCTTTGCATTAATCACGGTGCCTTCATATACAATCTCTATTTTTGAGGAACAATGCTCTGCTGCTTTGGACAGACGAGCTGCAGGGCGTACATGTAATCCAGATTTGTTTGTGATTTCAATTATTCTGCTTACCATATCCGTTTCTCCCAATTTTATTCATGAATACTCATATTTTAATATACCAGAGATTTCTTTCTACTTCAAGAAGCAGAATTGGGAAACTCTGACATTTCCACATTTTTATCCGTTTATAACGAAAAAAAGATCCAGAAACATCTCTGAATCGAATCTTCTCTGAATCTCTATAATAATCGTTGTACCTTCAAAACCGCATACGGTAAATACTTTTTCCATCCGTGTTTCCCAGACTATTTAGGAAGTTCTGTTCGCTTTGCTCCCAGAACGACCTTCCTGCTAAGTTCTGGCTTCGTCTTCCGACTCGCCAATCACTAAGCACTCAGGTCAAGCCTTCGACCTATTAGTGACAGTCAGCTCCATACATTACTGCACTTCCACCTCTGCCCTATCTACCTCGTCGTCTTCAAGGGGTCTTATTGCTTTCGCAT
>QUMM01000030.1 GCA_003435055.1 Lachnospiraceae bacterium OF09-6 | reverse complement strand
GAAATAGAAATTAATGAGAAAGACGTTTTAAAAAGGATTAACAGAAAAAGCGTTTAATATGGATTATTTTTCTTGCAAAAATATATTATATAAATATTTGGTGGATTTAAAAAGTCAGATTGAAGAAACGATATTTTAGAGAGGGTATGAAAAGCATGGATGAGAAGAATTGGAGAAAGCGATTCAAATATCGTGTTGATTTATCATCGAGAGTCACTCATTTAACAAAGGGAGAGACTGCTGAAGAAGCATTTCGTAATTTGATAAATATTCTTGAAGAAAGACGAATTAGAGGAAGTAAAACAAGTAGTGGTTTTATTTGCGGAAAAACTCCAGCAGTTTGTTTACAAGAGGCTCCGTTAACAGCCATTGCTGAAAACTTGCAATATGAAGAAAAATTAAGAAAAGAAGAAAATCATAAGGTAAGGTATTTAGGATTTGGAATAAGATTCCAAAAAAACTTTATTTACAAGAAAAACGGAAGACCAGTTATATATGACGAAACAAATCGGGCGAAAGAGTATTTGCCCGAGAATGAATGGTGGCGAATTGTAAAATTGGATTTGTCGAATAAAGAGCATATTATAGATTGGACACATGAGCGAGAATGGAGAGTTCCGGGAGAACTTTGCTTTGAGTATTCACAATGTGAAATAATAGTACCAAATTCAAAGTATTATAAAAAATTTGTGAAATATTGTTTGGACAAAAACAGAGAAGATATTTTATTAAAAATTCGGGGAATAGTAGTCATAGCAAGTGTGTATTTTTGAAAAAGAGGCTGTTGCAAAATAGACATCAATGATTTTGCAACAGCCCATTTTTAGTTGTTGAAAGAATTTTGGATAATATCATCTAATGTGTGAGCAATTCCGGAAAAATCCTGATTTAAATTCAATGCACGCACAGAAATCTGATTTCCGCTCATTTGGTATGTATTATTGGGAATAACATTTTCATCAGTCTGAGCATAGAGGAGCATTCCGGAAACGGTATGTTCCAGCTTTCTTAATTCAAATTCTTTATTTTTCACATATGTAAAAATCTGATAGAGGTTATTGGAATGCAAAGTGTTTGTTCCATATTGCTGCTGAGTCATATGTGAATAATATTTTGCATCGATAATAAGTATATTGTTTCCCTGAGACAACATAATATCAGTTTGCATTTTGGGAAGCAATTGGTTCTCAGAATCATCAAGTTGCCATGCGATCTGTGAGGCATTGGCAGATAGTTCTGGATGTTCTTTACGATAGTATTCAAGCAAAAATTTTTCATATAAACGGCACATACGTTGTTCGTCAAAAAAATCCATTATTTTTGTGGTACCGTCGTTCTGTGTCTGTAGAAGTCCGTTATAAATCAGATAACAGATTCCAATTAACATTTGATAACTTTGATTGGAACGATTATAATGTTGGTTCCAATTTACAAAACGTAAATCAATTTCATTAACATCAGAAAAAAACAATAACAGATTTCGTAGACTCTTTTTTCGCGTATTTGTGATATTGGCTTTAAGAAGCAATAACATTGTAGATTTAATAATTTGGTTAAATTGTGTATTAGTTGAAAATTCATCGTATGTACAAATCATTTGTTTCTTCAGCAGAGTCTGAGTTTTAATGGATTCAGAAATATTAAGCTTTCCCTGTAGTGTAGAAAGAGATTCTGATTTTGGCACATAATCTCTTCCTAAGCCTCGTTTTAACTGTATGCTAATGCCCTTATCAAGAATGGCTGCACATAATTCAGCGGTATTATGAAAATTTTCTGTGGCCAGATCTTTGTAATTTTGTGCTTGTAATGCCTGAAAAGCGTAGGACAGCATATAATAAATATTTTGTACAGGAATCATTTAACAGCACTCCTTAGTCGATCAGACCAATCTACGATTTTTGCGGGCTCATCAAACCAATATTCTTTTAAAAGTGGAATCAATTCGTATTCTACAATGGATGACAAAGTTTGTGTGTTGGCTGTCTCTGGTGTTAAACCACAAAAATAACTGTGACCAATACAGAATCCTTCACCTAGTGATATATCTTCTGCTATCTTGGAATTGAGTTGTTTCACACAAGCAATTAATTTGTTAAAGGCATCACTTTTTAGAGAGTCTTGGTAAGCTTGAAAACCAGGCGTATTAAAACCCGGTTTCATAGTAAAAAATGAAAAACGTCGTCTTAAAGCATAATCTAACATAGCAAGACTATGATCAGCAGTATTCATCATACCAATAATATATACATTTGCAGGTACAGAGAAATTCTCATCAGAATATATAACAATTGCAGTTCAATTCCCCGCTTATCTTTTTCAATCAGCATAAATAATTCACCGAATATTTTACTTAAATTACCACGATTGATTTCATCAATAATAAAGAAATAATCATTTTCATCATCATCCTCGGCCATTTTGCAGAATTTGTAAAAAGAACCCTTTTTAATTGTGAATCCATTTTCCGTTGGTCGGTATCCTTCAATAAAATCCTCGTAGGAATAACTCTGGTGGAATTGGATCATTTGAACACGGTCAGGATTTTTTGCGCCGATAATGGAATAAGCAAGTCGTTTGGCAGTAAAAGTTTTTCCAACTCCAGGTGCGCCTTGTAAAATAATATTTTTCTTCATTTTTAAAACATTTACCAGTGTTTTATAATTTTGTCCATTCATATACACATCTGAGAGAAAATCTGCAGAAGAGTAAGCTGGATAGTCTATTTCTGGTTGTGTATCTACATCATCTAATTCATCTGGAGCAAAGATGGAAGTAAGCTTTTCAATATAATCAGTGTATGGAGTGATATCAGTTAAGCGTTTTGCTACTGCATTACCAGGATGTTCCCATTCGCCAACTTGAAGCCATTTTATAGCACGGACATTTTTATATTCCTGACGAAGATCGTCAAAGACATAATTTCCAGTGACAATACCTTTACCAAGAAGAGTGTTGCTACGTTTCGCAAAAATCACATCGTTAACTGATACGGTATTTGCAAAATTCCATGCCATCAAAGCCTGATTTTTTCGTGAAGTACTACTGTCGTACACATCTATCAGTTCTTGACGGAGAGCTTCCTTGGAAGCAAATTGGGAATAATCACCAATATCGTCCATACCTAAAACCATGATTCCTTTTTGTTGGCATTCATTCCAACTTTTATCATCAAAGACGGTATACATCCAGTAGTGCGTTTTATGTTTTTTATCGGAAAGCGTATTTGTGTCAGAATCATTAGTCTCATTAGTATATCCTACATTTTTCCCATAAATATGAGCAAAGACAACCCCGGGAACATTGCATTTTCTTGCATATAATGAAATTTGTCCCATGCGAATGAAAGGAATATCACTTGGTTTTTGATTTAGAAAATGCAATACTCTCAGCTGAATATCCTGTCCATAAAATGGAGCGAATAATGTTGGAAAGAGCATTTGATAATATTTCATGCGCCATACCATATTGATTCCCGGGATATGTTCCAGCTGTTTATAGAGTTGCTCGTAATCTTCTTCAGAATCTAAAGGACCAAAAGAAGATATTATTTCAGCACCTTCAACTAGATCATTTCGCATTTCTTCTGCTTTTTGTATTGCTTCATCCTCAGTAAGACGTATAGGTTTTAATGGAGATCCACAGGTCCAACTTTGATTTTTCTTATGATAGAATAATCCAAATTTATATGCTGCTCCGCCGGAAATACTTCCAAATACTTCGCGAATATCTTTGTCCATTTCAAGTCTATAGCAGAGATTGGTTTTAGTTCCTTCGTCATTATAAAATAAAGAAGTTAACAAATCTTTTCCCGAAAGTGATTTTAAGCGTTCTATTCCAAAAAGATTTATAAAATTTTCTCGTAGCTCATCAGCTTTGTGAGCAAATGAAATCCATTCTGGAGTCTGAGATTCGCTATAAAACCATTCAGGAGAATATTTTCCTGACCCATTTTCTGTTATCTGAATGTTCGACATAATATACCTCCGAATTTATAAACTAGAATTAGTATATCATTTAACTGCAACACTGTCATAGATTATCGAAAAATAGAATTATATTGATATTGAAAGAGAAGAGCAAGATCCACCCGGGTAATACCGTATCGTAATAATTGAAAATAATATTTAGAAAATAGGAATATTATATTGGCTACATTGAAAATGTAAGCAGGTAAAAATTGAAATTTTTTTACAGAGCATCTGGCAGAAGCCAGGTACTTTTTTTGAAATTTTTGAAAGAAAATATCATGTAAATAGTGCGGAAATCTTTGATGGAAGCTAATTAGATGAAGATGAAATTGAATCAAGAGGATGAAAATAAAAGATTCATCAAAAATAAACTTGTTAAACACAGGTGAATCTTGCTCTTGTATAAAAATTCAGATTAAAAAGAAGAAAGAAATAACAATGAGCGAGATTCACTAGGGATTACAGTACCTTAATTGGTTCTCTGCTTATCTTTAAGATTATGTGAAATTTTGGAATGCACAGTAATGAAATTATGAAAAAAATTAAAAAAAATTCTGATGAGGGGGCTGTATTTTATGCCCTCTCCCTTTGTATATATAGAGGGATAAATTTTTGTGGATATAAAATTCAAAAATATATTTCCTCAAATATTGAGAAGGTGAGGAAGAAACAAATGAAATATTTGTACATGAATGAGCAGGAGCGGCAGATACAGTATTATCAATTTCCAAAATTCTTGCTGGAATTACAGCTAAGTCAGAATGCAAGAAGTATTTATATGCTGTTGTATGACCGGGCGAGAATATCACGAAAGAATAATTGGACAGATGAGGATGGAAGAGTATATGCAATATTTCCAATTGAAGAACTATCACAGAAAACCGGGAAGTGCAAATCTTCTGTTAAAAAGGCTTTGAAAGAACTAGATGATGCAGGACTGCTAATTCGGAAATTTGGTGGATTTTCAAAACCAAGACATATGTATGTAATGATACCAGACAAAGTAGAGGTTTCTGGAAAGGTACAATTACAGACAGATATAAAGAAAGCCGATAGAGAGTTTAAAAATGAGCTTTCATATGGTCAGAATGATAACTCTACGAAGGATATAAATACGGCATCTAATAAAGTAATAGAGAAAAATAACTCAAGTAATAAGTATGGAGTAAGTAGTTACAGTATAAAGAATCAAAAAGATGAATTATGAGTGTGGGGAGGGAGAAAGCCTGTGATGTATGAGATACAAACATATTTAGGCGCAGATGGATTGATGCATTGTACTGTTTGTAAAGAACCCGTAGAAGCATTTTATCCAAAAGGTTCTTTGCTTGAAATGAGAAAGCATCACAGGCAGTGTGCGTGTGAAAGGAAGGCATATGCAGAAGAGGCACAATATTATAAAGAAAAAGAGCATCGGGAGCTAATCGCAAGAAATAAGAAAATCTGCTTTGAGGAAAAAGAAATGGAGGGATTTACATTTCAAAATGTAGAAAGAGATAGTGGCGTTATAAGAATCGCAGAAGAATATGTAACAAACTGGCAAAAAATGAAGCAAAACCATATGGGATATTTGTTCTGGGGACCAGTTGGAACAGGAAAAAGTTATCTGGCTACTTGTATTGCGAATGCATTGCTGGAAAAAGAAGTTACCGTGAAAATGACAAATTTCAACACCATATTAAATGATTTGTTTGCAGCTGAGACAGAATATATCAGATCATTGAATGGATATGAGCTTTTAATTATTGATGATCTTGGTGTAGAACGGAGCAGTGAGTATGCACTAGAAAATATTTTCAGTGTGATTGATTGGAGATATCGATCGGGGAAACCTTTGATTATCACAACAAATCTTCCTTTAGTACAATTAAAACAAGAGACAAAAATTGAGAAGAAAAGAATTTATGACAGAATTCTGGAAAGATGTATTCCGGTAAAAATTGATGGAGTCAGCAGACGAGAAGCCATGGCAAATGACAATATGCAGACTATGAAAAACATTCTAAAAATCTAGGACTATTTCAGAAGGAATTTTCATAGTAATGGACAAAGAGTGAGCAGGGAGGAGGTGGGAATTTCACCGTGACGAAAAGAAAACTGAACTATCGATTTCATAATCCAAATCCGGTGGAAGTGACCGCCGATTACATATTGAAAGTGATGATAGAAGCGAATACTGAGAAGGTGGAGAAAATATTGCAGGAGAATATGGTGCAGATGGAAGTAAATGAATGTGAACTGGGATAAAGCGGATAGATGAGGAATGGATTGAAAGTCATTAACATGAAGTCTAAGGTGTATAATTTTGCCGAAAATTGCCGAAATGTAAATTATAATATAAAATATGAGATTTCATCTCATAAAACTATTGCTAAAATAAAAAAATGGAATATAATAAGGATATAGGCAAGAAGTTTGGACTAATGGAGGTAAATAAGATGTTATGCCAATTTACAGTGAAAAATTTTAAGAGTATACGGGATGAGGTAACATTTGACATGCAGCTGCCGCCATTTCTGAGCATGAAGACAGAATTATAAAAGATAAAGATGAGGAATTATATTTACCGGTATCTGCTGTATACGGACCAAATGGTGGAGGCAAATCTAATGTTCTTGAAGCGTTACACAGTCTGGTTACGAAGGTGTTGAGACCATTATATGCTACAAGTAATAACGAAGAGATTGCAATAAAAATGAAAAAGCTTGTGATAGAGCCGTTTGCTTTTGATGAAGAAACAAGAAATGAGCCAACAGAATTTGAACTGTTTTTTAGAACGGCAATGGCAGAGTATCGCTATGAATTAACCGTAAAAAAAGAAGTAATCGAATACGAAAGGTTGGATCGTATAAAATTAGAAACAGGGCGGAAATCAGCACTTTTTGAACGAGATGAAGATGTAATTACTTTGAAAGGTGCATTTGCAAGATTGAAAACCAGTGATGAATTATCCGATACATTGCCGTTGTTATCGTATCTTGGAATTACTTACAGCAAAAATGAAGTGGTACAGGATGTGCTTGACTGGTTTGATGAAGAGATTGATTTCCTGAATTATGGAAATCCTATGCAGGAATTACGAATGGCTGTTTCTAAGTCAGAGGATGTAAAAAGACTGATGCTTCAGATGATTCAGGAGATGGATTTGGATATTGTAGATTTCCGTGTAGAAGAAAAGGAGAATGACCGGATCGAAGTATTTACAAAACACGTAGTAGATGAATATGAAGCAGAATTGAATTTATTTGATGAATCCAGTGGAACAAAGAAATTATTTGGATTGCTCCCATTTATTGCAAAAAGTTTATTGAGAGGAACGACACTTGTGATTGATGAATTGGATGCAAAGATACATCCGGTATTACTTAAATACCTTATTATGACTTTCAGTAATATGGAAAAAAATAAAAAGGGTGCACAGTTGATTTTTACATCACATGATCTGTCTACTATGAACAGTGAAGTATTCAGAAGAGATGAAATCTGGTTTGTAGCAAAAGGAAACCGTCAGAACTCAAAATTATATTCTCTTGTAGAATTTAAAAATAAGAAAGGTGAATCTGTACGAAAGGATGCCAAGTTCGATAAACAGTATCTGGAAGGGAAATATGGTGCAGATCCATACCTCAGAAAGATTATAGATTGGGGGACGGTGAATGGCTAAAAGAGGCAGAAAAGAGAAAGACAACTGGAAGAAGAAACGTCGGCAGGAATATCTGGAGAAGAAAGAATTCCGCTACTACATTTTCTGCGAGGGACAAGCAACGGAACCTAAATATTTTCAAGGATTCAAACGGTATATTGAAGATAATCCCATTTATCGAGATATGGTTTTGATTGAAATTGAAGGCTGCCAGGCTGAGACGATGCGGGTAATCGGAAAGGCTGAAGAGTATGTGCGTGAGAATAAGATTACGAAAGGCAGATATGGTGTGTCTATGATAAAGACAGTTTCCCATCCAGTGATGTCAATGGAGTAGTCCAGCGGGCAGAAGTATTAAATCAAAAGAATCCGGATATTCAGTATCATGCGGCGTGGAGTAACGAGTGTATCGAATTCTGGTTCATGTTACATTTTGCATATTATACGGCAAATAATCACAGATCTGAGTATAAAAAGTTTTTGAATGAGAAATTTCAGGAACTGGGAATTGGGAAGTATGAGAAGAATATGGATGACATATTTGAGACGCTGATGAATGGTGGAAATCCGAAGTTGGCAATTCGATATGCAAGACGGATTATTAACAATGGAAAAGGGAAAACACCTGCGGAGATAGCACCAGGAACGAAGGTGTATGAGTTAGTGGAGGAACTGGTGAAGTATTTGCCGGAGGAACAGAAAAAATGTTTTATGTAATAATATATACGGAGGAAGAATTATGAAGTTGGTAAGATATTGTGTGATGAATTTTAGATCTGTGAAAGATAGTGGTTGGATAGATTGCGATGATGTTACAACTTTAGTTGGTGTAAATGAGTCTGGAAAATCAAATTTGTTATTAGCTTTGTGGAAACTCAATCCTGCCAGAGGTGGAGAGATAGACATTTTGCATGATATGCCTGTTTCAGAATTAAGCACACTAAGAAACAGAAAAAATGAAGTAAAGTTTATAAGTGCAGAATTTGAAATGGAAAAGGATTGTGCTGAAGTAATATCAAAAAATACAGGGTATAAATGCGAAGAAGGAATGAGGGTGATAGTGTCTCGCTTTTATGATGGAAGATATGAAATTGATTTTCCAGATGGGGATCCTGAGGTGATGATATGTGCTGAAAAGGAGACGGAACAAAAGATAGAAGAAATAGAATCAAAAGAGGAATTAGAAAATGAAGAAAATAATCAAGAACTTATGGATTTGATTTTAGAAAAAATTCCTAAGTTTGTATACTATTCAAATTATGGAAACTTATCTTCCAAGATTTATTTGCCAAATGTTATAAAGTGGCTTAATGGTCAGCAAATACAAGGAATAGAAATCAATGAGGAGCAAGTAAGAACTTTAAAAGTCCTTTTCGAATTTGTAAACTTAAATCCAGAGGAGATATTAGAATTAGGGCAAGATCCAAAAATGACTGCAATAAAAAGGAATAATAGTATAAGCTCAAATCCAACTTTGAAAGAAATAGAAAAGGCTGAAAATGATAAAGAAGAAAGAAGTATTTTGTTACAATCAGCATCAAGGAATCTAACAACAAAGTTTGCAGACTGGTGGAAGCAGGGAGAATATAGGTTTAGATTTGAAGCTGATGGTGATTATTTTAGAATTTGGGTATCAGATGAAGTACGGAAAGATGAGGTTGGACTTGAATTAAGAAGTACAGGTCTTCAATGGTTTTTGAGCTTTTATCTTATTTTTTTGGTTGAAAGCCAGGAAAATCATAAAGACGCAATTTTATTATTAGATGAGGCTGGCTTAACTTTGCATCCATTGGCGCAAAAAGATTTAGCTCAATTTTTTGTGGGATTATCGGAAAATAATCAAATTATTAATACAACCCACTCACCATTTATTATTGATACAAGTAATATTGATAGATGTAGAGTGGTTTATGTTGATAAAGGAGGATTTACGGTTTGTTCAAGCGATTTAAGACAAGGTGCGGATACATTAAACGAAAAGTCGATTTATGCTGTGCATGCAGCCATGGGATTGAGTGTGTCGGATATATTATTGCAAGGCTGTCAGCCAATTATTGTAGAAGGACCATCGGATCAAATATATTTTAATGCAATTAAGAATATTTTAATTCAGAAAAAGTTAATTGCACCAAAATATGAGCTTGTATTTATTCCATCCGGAGGTGTAAGAGGAGTTCCGGGAATTGTTAGTATATTGTGTGGAAAAACAGAGAAGTTACCTTTTGTTATTTTAGATTCGGATAAGAGTGGTAATGATGCAAAGAAGAAATTACAGTCTGGTTTATATAAAGAGTGTCCTGATCGCATATTAGAAATAAAAAAATATAAGGATATAGAGAATGCAGAGGTTGAAGATTTAATTCCTTTTAGATTAATAGAAAGAGGAATTAATCGGATATTTCATGACTTGGAAGATATGTATTTTGAGGATGAATATGAAGAGAAGAGTGCGATAGTACCGCGAATAGAAGAGTTCGCTTCAAAGAATAATGTAGCATTAGAAAAGGGGTGGAAAGTTGAAGTGGCAAGAAATATGAAACAGATGTTGAAAAATAAAAAAATAATGCAAGAGATAAAAGATGAAGATATGGAAATCTGGAAGAAAATATTTATAGATTTTGATAAATAGTGTAAAAAATTTAGACAATAATAAACTGTGTAAAAATAAGGTTTATTATTGTCTTTTTTATGATATAATAAAAGATGTAACAGAACGATACAACTATAACAGAGAGGTAGCACTATGAACATAGCAGCCTATTGCCGAGTCTCCACCGATAAAGCTGATCAGCTCAACAGTCTGGAAGCTCAAAAGGAATTCTTCTCAGAATACACAAAACGCACAGGGGACACTTTAGTAAGATTATATGCAGATGAAGGCATTTCCGGAACTAAAATTAAAAATCGAAAAGAATTTCTTCACATGATGACTGATGCAGAGCATGGATTATTTGATATGGTTGTTGTAAAAGACATCTCTCGTTTTGCAAGAAATACAGTAGATCTTTTGCAAAATGTCCGTAAGCTGAAATCATTGGGGATTGAAACACAGTTCCTTACAGCGAATATGACCAGCATGGGAAACAGCGAGTTCGTACTAACCATCTTTGGAGCTCTGGCACAGGAAGAAAGTGCCAATACTTCCAAGCGTGTAAAATTTGGAAAGAAGATGAACGCAGAAAAAGGACGAGTTCCGAATATTGTATATGGATACGACAAAACAATCGGAGATTATTTTAATCTTGCAATCAATAAAGAAGAATCTAAAGTTGTACAGCAAATCTATAGGTGGTACACAGAAGAAGGATACGGTGCTGCCAAGATTGCAAATATGTTAAATGAAAAAGGATATAAGACAAAACGAAATTGCAAATGGAGTCAGAATGCAACGTGCCGTATTTTAACAAATGAAATATATACCGGAAAAATCATCAATGGCAAGCAAGAAGTCAGTGATTTTCTGACAGGTCAGAGAAGAGACAAGGACGAGACTGAATGGATGGTTGTGGAGCGGCCGGAACTTCGAATCATAGAAGATGAGACATTTGAAAAAGCACAGGAGATTTTAAGAGGCAGACATGATGCATTTAATCTTAGTTACGAACGGCAGAGTAATAAGCATCTGTTTTCGACATTGATCAAATGTAAAGAATGTGGCTGGTCCTTCCGTAGAACAGTTCGTACTTATAAGAACACGTATGTACGTTGGGTATGCTCTGGCGAAACGGCCGGGGAGCAGATAGTTGCCCAAATAAAACGGTTGTGGACGAGGAAGAACTTATTGAAGTTTTGCAGGAGTATTTTACAAATGTATTGAAACAAAAGAAAAAAGTGATTGCTCATGTGGTAAATGAATTTCAGCGTGTATATAAAGCCAAAGACGAAAATGTAGAGTACGAAAAAGAATTAAATGCAGAACTTGCTAAATTACAAAAGACAAGACAAAAATATATGGATATGTACACGGATGATCTAATCTCCCGTGAAGAGTTAAATGAGAAGATTGGCGGTTCTCGTCAGGAGATGGAGCGGATAGAAAATGAACTCAAGATGGTATCTTATCATTTAACCAAGGGAGAACAGTTAGAGAACATTTTAAATAATACATTTAGGGAGATTGAGGACATCACAGATGTACACCAGATGACCAATCAGCAGTTAAAACGATTGATTCAGAAGATAGAAGTAGATAAGGAGGGAAATGTAGATATTTATTTACGCTTGCTTGGTGATCTTGGGTTAGATGAGTCTGTATTAATTGAAGAAAATGAAACCGCTCTAAATTGTGATGACCAAACATAAAGATATAACAGAACGACTTCCACAGGTCAACCATGCGCTTGCACTTTGTGCGAGAAAGGTGCTGGATGTGAATAAGTCAGAGCGGCATATTCGTGGGGGACTGGCTACCAGAGAGAAGTATCTGCATCGACAGATCTGAGAAAGTATGATAAAATGACTCCATTCGTGAAAAAACGTGGAGGAAGAAAGATGTATCAGATTGTACTATTTGATTTAGATGGAACACTGACAGATTCAGGACTGGGTATCACCAATGCAGTGGCATATGCGTTAGATAAATTTGGAATACAGGTAAAGGACCATTCAGAACTGAATGTGTTTGTAGGACCGCCGCTGAAGGATTCTTTTATGAGGTATTATGGATTTACACCAGAAGAATGTGATAAGGCCGTGAAATATTACCGAGAATATTATCAGGACAAAGGGCTTTTTGAAAATGAAGTCTATCCGGGAATTCCGGAACTTTTGAAATACTTAAAAGAAACCGGAAGAAAAGTGGTACTGGCTACTTCTAAGCCGGAACCATTTACCAGACGCATTATGGAACATTTTCAGTTAGATCAGTATTTTGATCTGATCGCCGGTGCCAGTATGGACGAGAAGCGAGTCGAAAAAGCAGATGTTATCCGTTATGCGTTAGAAAAGGCCGGTATTACAGATGTGACAAATGTCGTGATGGTCGGTGACAGGGAATATGATATTCTGGGAGCAAAAGAAAACGGACTGGATTCGATTGGTGTGCTCTATGGGTATGGCAGCAGAGCAGAGCTGGAAGCAGCCGGAGCCGGGCAAATTGCAGAGACGGTGGAAGAACTGAAAAAAATATTTCTGTAAAAAGGTCAGGGTTTTCCTGGTGTGAAGGCAGGAGTGGAGGCAGGCTATCCGATGTTATCGGACAGCCTGCCCCACTGTTTAATTTTGCATATGAATCTGTTCGTTACTGAGCATCGGATAACGGATCAGTGTATCACTGTCCAGATTTTCACGATACATGTCCACACCGGAGATCTGATGATTTTCGTATGTGGTATAATAGTAGATTCCTGTGTCCGCGCTACAGCAGGAAGTATAGAGGGTAATTTCATAGTTACCTTCGGCTACTTCGCAGCAGCCACGCTGCTGATCTACAGATCCTAAAATGTGGAAGAACTGGCTGACA
This sequence comes from Lachnospiraceae bacterium OF09-6, assembly GCA_003435055.1. Classification (GTDB taxonomy): domain Bacteria; phylum Bacillota; class Clostridia; order Lachnospirales; family Lachnospiraceae; genus Marvinbryantia; species Marvinbryantia aceti. The sequence continues at coordinate 28,496 of QUMM01000030.1, read as the reverse complement.
CTTTCACTTTCAGAATCTCCGGAACGGGAATTCATTTTTGTAAATGCTACACGAACAAAACGGGAAGCAGAGGAAAGATCTCCCGGAAGACCCAGTGCACCCATTCCACGGCTGTAAGTCTGTAGATTCAGATCCGGCGAAAAGTGATTTTCCGGCTGCTTTGCTGACAAATGCATAAAATCATTCAAGTGAAACAGTTGTTTATCAAACGGTGGATTATTTGTCAGAACTCCTACAGGGTTCTCATAGATATGCATCCCATCAGCCATGCATTCTACGGTCAGAGCACCTGTTTTATCTGCAATCATCCAGTGGAGCTGAGCGGTAGGGAGCTCAGGACTGAATGAAGTGCCGGTCAGGCTCATACGGGTTAAAAGCTCACGGGCTTCAGCAAGAGAAGCTGCCTGAGATAAGATCCATGGGATAAATTCAAACTGGGCTACATTATCACGGGAGTCGGACAATTCCTGAAAAACTGCATTGCCGACAAAATTCAGTCCGGCCATGCACAGACCTTTTTCATTCATTGCATCGTAGTAGAGCGGATAGTCTCCTGCCACATGTGCCGTTCCGATCATGGCATAATGTGAGATCACATCGCCATATGGCGAAAATGAAACGGATAGTTTCTCGGTGTTATGGTGATCTCATCGCCGTAAGAAAATTCATAATCCAGGGTGCGCCCCATGTAAAAGCCTCTGGTCTGATAAGTTGCTGCTGTACACATAATCATCATCTCCTGTAAATATTGTCAGATAAAACGATTCTGAACCAGAAGGGACAGGAAAAAAGCCACATTTCTCCGTCCCCAATGGCTGTTTTTTTATTGTTTCACAATATAGCCATTTTAAACCAGAAGAAGATGATAGTAAAATGAAATATTTATAAAATTATTGCTTCTTACTTAATAATACGAAAACTTACTTCTATTTCTATCACAGATAGAAAAAATGTGGTATACTTTTATCGATATTGCCATTGAGGACGTACGATGTGTGGCACAATTAAAAATAATACAAAGAGGGGAGAGTGTAATATGAATAAAAAGTGGAAAATGATGGCTCTGATGGGGCTGGCGGCAACCGGAATGATGGCTTCTGCAGTTTCTGCAGAGGGATCTTACAAGATCGGAATCTGCCAGCTGACACAGCATGAGGCACTGGAAGAGGCAACGAAAGGCTTTCAGGACTATGTCTCAGAGAAGCTGGGAGATCAGGTGACTTTTGATGTGCAGAATGCATCCGGAGAATTGTCGAATTGTGTGACGGTAATCAATGCATTTGTTTCCGAAGATGTGGATCTGATACTGGCGAATTCTACACCGGTACTGCAGGCAGCGGCATCTGCAACGGATAGTATACCAGTTCTTGGAACATCGGTGACAGACTATCCGGCTGCACTGGATCTGGACAACTGGACCGGGGTGACCGGGTCGAATGTGTCCGGTACCTCAGACTGTGCACCGCTTCAGCAGCAGGCGGAGATGGTCATGGAGCTGATTCCGGATGCAAAAGAGATCGGCATTTTGTATTGTTCCGCAGAGCCGAATTCCAGATATCAGACAGATATAATTGAGTCCAGTCTGGAAGAACTTGGTTGTACGGCGGAAGTGAAGGAGTACACTTTTACCGGAACGGATGATATTGCATCCGTTACTACGACAGCAGCAGAAAACTGTGATGTGATCTACATTCCGACTGATAATACGGCAGCAAGTAATGCTGAGCTGATCAATAACATCTGTGAACCGGCAGAAGTACCGGTCATTTGTGGAGAAAAAGGTGTCTGTGAAGGATGCGGAATCGCTACACTCACCATTGACTATTATGAACTTGGTCAGATTACCGGTGAGATGGCTGTAGACATATTGGAAAATGGAGCAGATGTTTCGCAGATGGCGGTTCGTCAGGCGGAACAGGTAAAGAAATGCTACGTGCCGGAGCGGTGTGAAAAACTGGGCATCAGTATTCCGGATGATTACGATGAACTGTAAGATGGAGGAAGTGAATGGTTAAATTAATCGAAGGAGTCTACTCCTTTTTATGGGGAGATCTTCTGCATATTCCCATTGGCGGGGGTACTATAGGAATTTCACTGCTGGTCATTTTGTTGATTCCGGCGGGGATTTATTTTACGATCCGAACCAGATGTCTGCCGATCCGGTTATTCCCGGATATGATTCAGGCACTGGGGGAGAAGAATAAGACAAAAGGGAGTCTGTCATCCTGGCAGACTCTGGTTGTGTCTACAGCCACCAGAGTGGGTATGGGAAATCTGGTTGGGGTAGTAGCGGCTATTTCAGCCGGAGGTGCAGGTGCGGTATTCTGGATGTGGGTGACCGCAATTCTGGGCTCGTCTACTGCATTTGTGGAGCTACGCTGGCACAGATGTACAAGGAGAAGGATCCATTATACGGAGGATATAGGGGCGGTCCGGCCTATTATATCCATAGCTTGTCAGAACGCATTCATAAGAAAAAAATGCGCTATTCTGTGATGGCGGTACTGTTTGCCCTGTCTGGTCTGATCTGCTGGTTCGGTATCAGCCAGGTAATCAGTAATTCTGTCAGCTCTGCATTTTATAATGCATTTCAGATACCGACCATTGTCACTACAGTGGCGCTGGTAGTGCTGGCAGCGATGATTGTACTTCGAAAAAATGCAACGGTGAAGGTACTGGATATCATGGTTCCGGTAATGGCAGTGTGTTATTTTGTGATTACACTTGTGATCATCTGCCTGAATATCACAGAGTTGCCAACGGTGTTCAAGCATATCTTTCAGGAAGCTTTTGGTGTACGACAGGCTGTAGCTGGTGGATTTGGAACGGTTCTGATGAATGGAGTCAAGAGAGGACTGTTTTCCAATGAAGCAGGTTCTGGCTCTGCACCATGCGCAGCAGCAGCAGCGGAATCTTCCGATCCGGTTAAGATAGGTCTGGTGCAGGCTCTGGGTGTGTTTATTGATACCATTGTGATCTGTAGCTGCACGGCTATGCTGATGCTGCTGGTTCCGGAGAATGTATCGGCAGGTTTGCAGGGAATGGATCTGCTGCAATGTGCCATGAACTATCATCTGGGAAGCTTTGGCGTGATTTTCATCGCCATTACCCTGGCATTATTCAGCTTTTCCACATTTATTGGCATTTTATTCTATGCCAGATCCAATGTTTCTTATTTATTCGGAGATAAGTGGTGCTGGCAGACCGGGTATAAGGTGCTGGCGCTGGTAATGTTATTTATCGGTGGGCTTCAGGCATATACGATTGTATGGGATCTGGGAGATGTGGGAATCGGCATGATGACCATATTTAATCTGATGGCACTTTATCCGCTGTCAAAAGAAGCGCTTCAGGCACTAAAGGATTTTGAACAGAAAAAGAGAGGAAAAAGATGAAAAGAGAAGGATTTAAGTCAAGACTGGGATTTATACTGGTCAGTGCAGGATGTGCGATTGGAATTGGAAATGTATGGCGTTTTCCATATGTAGTCGGACAAAATGGAGGAGGATTATTCGTACTGTTGTATCTGCTCTTTCTGTTTATTATGGGTGTGCCGGTACTGACCATGGAACTGGCTGTTGGACGAGGCAGTCGCAAGAGCGCTGTACTGGCCTATAAGACACTGGAAAAACAGGGAAGCAAATGGCATATCCATGGATGGTTCTGTATGTTGGGCTGTTATATACTGATGATGTATTACACAACGGTATCCGGATGGATGCTCAGCTATTTCTTCAAATTTGCAGCAGGTGTGTTCCCGGCAGGCATGAGTGCAGATGCAGTAGGCGGCGTATTTAGCAATCTGCTGGCTTCCCCGATGGAGATGGCAGGCTGGATGGCTGTGACAGTGATCCTTGGATTTGTAGTCTGCAGTCAGGGGCTTCAGAATGGTATTGAAAAGATCAGTAAGATCATGATGATGGTACTTTTGGTATTAATTCTGGTACTGGCGGTACACAGCGGTATGCTTCCAGGAGCAAAAGAGGGAATCAGTTTTTATCTGATACCAAGCCTGGATAAAGTCAGAGAAGTAGGATTTGGCAAAGTCATTACGGCGGCTATGAATCAATCCTTCTTTACCTTAAGCCTTGGTATAGCAGCGATGGAGATCTTTGGGAGTTATATGGGAAAAGAGCGCTCTCTTCCAGGCGAAGCAGTACGGATCAGTTTGCTGGATACTTTTGTAGCAATTATGGCAGGACTGATTATCTTTCCGGCATGTTTCTCCTTTGGAGTGCAGCCGGATGCAGGTCCATCCCTGATCTTTGTGACTCTGCCGAATGTATTTGTTAACATGGCAGGTGGAAGAATCTGGGGAACCTTATTCTTCCTGTTTATGACCTTTGCAAGTTTTTCAACCGTTATGGCGGTATTTGAAAATATTATTTCTTTCTGGGTAGATATGTTCGGCATGGAGAGAAAGAAAGCGGTACTGATCAATGGAGTGATTATCCTGATTGCCAGTCTGCCATGTGTATTCGGTTATAATATCTGGAGTGATCTGCATCTGATCGGAGGCAGAGATGTGCTGGATTCCGAAGACTTTATTGTAAGTAATCTGCTGCTGCCGATCGGCTCGCTGATCTATCTGTTATTCTGTGTGACAAAATACGGATGGGGATTTGATAATTACATGAAAGAATGCAACGATGGGGAAGGACTGAAGTTTGGCAAGTTCTTAAAACCATATTTCCAGTTTATATTGCCGGTGTTGATATTGATTCTGGTGATTCAGGGACTGATGTAAGTAGTTTTGCAGAGGCAGGCTGTATGAAGAACCGATGATAGTGGAAAAGGAAAAAGGAAACATGGAGAAAGAACAGTATACACATGTGAGACATGAATTTAATCCGGTATTTGACAGTACATCCCGGATACTCATTCTGGGAACCTTGCCATCTGTGAAATCCCGTGAACAGAACTTTTATTATGGACATCCACAGAACCGGTTCTGGAAGCTGCTTGCACGGATCTGCGAGAGCAAAAAAGTGCCGGATACCATAGAAGAAAAGAAAGCGTTTTTGCTGGCTCATCATATCGCAGTCTGGGACGTAATTGCAGAGTGTGATATCATTGGTTCCAGTGACAGTTCGATCAAAAATGTGGTGCCGGCAGACCTGAATCAGATTCTGGAGCATGCACCGATTCAGCAGATCTATGGAAATGGCGGCAAGGCCTATGAACTATATCAGAAGTACGCTTATCCACAGATACAGCGAAAAATGATTAAGCTGCCATCTACCAGTCCGGCAAATGCGGCCTGGCAAATGGATCGACTGGCGGAAGAATGGAGGCAGATACGGGAGATACTTTATAAAATATAGAAGATGAATAAGAGAAAGTCATGAATATCAACGGGATGTTCATGGCTTTTTGAATTAGCTCTTGCAATTACAGAAAATATGTGAAAATATGATAATAAGGAAAGAAATGGGGGGGGGAAAGAAGAGTGAAAAAAAGAACATTCCGGAAACGGAATTGTTGTTTTCAAATCAACAGTTAAAGAAGCTGATTTTTCCACTGGTAATCGAACAGCTTCTAACGGTCATGGTTGGCATGGCGGACAGTCTAATGGTAGCCAGTGTAGGAGAGGCAGCAGTGTCGGGGGTATCATTGGTAGATACGGTAATGGTACTGTTGATCAATATTTTTGCAGCACTGGCGACCGGAGGTGCGGTTGCGGCAGGACATTATATCGGTCAGAAGAATGAAGAAAAAGCAAGCAAGGCAGCTGATCAGCTGGTTTTGTTCATACTGGTGTCATCCCTTGTCATTATGGGATGTGTTTATCTGTGTCAGAACCTGATCCTTGGCAAGGTATTTGGAAAAATCGAACCAGATGTTATGGCAAATGCCAGAACCTATCTGCTGATCGTGTCTGCATCGATTCCATTTATCGCATTGTATAATGGAGGAGCAGCTATTTTCCGTGCAACGGGCAATTCCAAGATTGCCATGATTACTTCTCTCATTATGAATGCCATAAATATCACTGGAAATGGGATTCTGATCTATGGCCTGAAAATGGGAGTAGCGGGTGCAGCAATTCCAACTCTGGTTTCCAGAATGATTGCAGCGCTGATCATGATCCTGTTGCTGCGCAGGCAGAATCAGCCGGTACATATGTCCAAGAAGATCCAGTGGCATTTTGACGGACCACTGATTCGAAAGATTCTTCATGTGGGCGTTCCAAATGGACTGGAAAATGGGATGTTCCAGCTGGGAAAAATTCTGGTACTCAGCCTGGTATCGACCTTTGGCACGGCATCCATTGCGGCCAATGCAGTATCCAATACCATTGCGATGTTTCAGATCCTTCCTGGAATGGCCATCAACTTTGCCATTTTGACGGTGGCAGCCCAGTGTGTGGGGGCAAAACGATATGATCAGGTACGCTACTATACGGTGAAGCTTTTAAAACTGGTATATACCTGTATGATAGGAGTAAGTATTGCGTTGTATTGTTTACTGCCAATGATATTAAAAGTTTACAATCTGTCAGATGTAACTTCTGAGATGACCAGACAGATCATTATTTATCACGACCTTTGTGCAATACTGATCTGGCCATTATCCTTCTCCATACCGAATACTCTGCGTGCAGCGAATGACGTGAAAGCCACTATGTGGATTGCCATTGCTTCTATGTGGATCTTCCGCATTGCATTCAGCTATGTGTTAGGAGAATGGCTGCATATGGGAGTATTCGGTATCTGGGTAGCTATGACCATCGACTGGGCATTCCGGGCGCTCTGTTATGTGCTCCGGTATCGAAGGGGAAAATGGGAACAGATGGCAGTGTGAGAAATCACAAAAAATAGGCATTGTAAAAAACGGTATGCTATCTTATAATAAAAAAAGATTTGAGAGAACAGGAGGGAATATCTTGCAGAGAGAAAATGTCATTGTATTAGACTTTGGCGGACAGTATAATCAGCTGGTTGCCAGACGAGTACGTGAATGCAACGTGTATTGTGAGATTTATTCTTACAAGACAGATATTGAAAAAATCAAAGCCATGAATCCGAAGGGAATTATCCTGACCGGTGGCCCGAACAGCTGCTATGAACCGGATTCACCAACTTACACAAAAGAATTGTTTGAACTGGGCATCCCGGTATTGGGACTGTGCTACGGCGCACAGCTGATGCAGCATATCCTTGGCGGAAAGGTAGAACGTGCCGAGGTACGTGAATATGGAAAGACCGAAGTCTTTGTAGACACCACATCCCGCCTGTTTGGAGACGTATCTCCATCTACCATCTGCTGGATGAGTCATTTTGACTATATTTCTAAAATTGCACCAGGATTTAAGATCACAGCTCACACAGCAGACTGTCCGGTAGCAGCAGCAGAAAATGAAGAGAAACACCTCTATGCGATCCAGTTCCATCCGGAAGTACTTCATACACAGGAAGGAACTAAGATGCTGTACAACTTCGTACGTGGAGTCTGTGGATGTGCAGGAGACTGGAGAATGGATTCTTTCGTAGAGAGTTCTGTAAAAGCTATCCGTGAAAAGGTCGGAGACGGAAAAGTACTTCTGGCATTATCCGGTGGTGTGGATTCCTCTGTGGCAGCAGGGCTCCTGTCCAGAGCTATTGGAAAACAGCTTACCTGCGTATTCGTAGATCACGGCCTTTTAAGAAAGAACGAAGGAGACGAAGTAGAAGCTGTCTTTGGACCGCAGGGACAGTTCGATCTGAACTTTATCCGTGTCAATGCGCAGGAAAGATATTATAACAAGCTGGCAGGTGTAACCGAACCAGAACAGAAACGAAAAATTATTGGTGAGGAATTCATCCGTGTCTTCGAAGAAGAAGCGAAAAAGATCGGTGCAGTAGACTTCCTGGCACAGGGAACCATCTATCCGGATGTGGTAGAAAGTGGTCTGGGCGGAGAATCTGCAGTGATTAAGTCTCACCATAACGTAGGAGGATTACCAGATTTCGTAGATTTCAAAGAAATCATCGAACCATTGCGCGACCTGTTCAAAGATGAAGTGCGCAAAGCTGGTCTGGAACTTGGCATTCCGCGTGAACTGGTATTCCGTCAGCCATTCCCGGGACCGGGACTGGGTATCCGTATCATCGGTGAAGTTACCGCTGAAAAGGTTCGCATCGTACAGGATGCAGACTACATCTATCGTGAAGAGATCGCAAAGGCAGGTCTGGATCAGGAGATCAATCAGTATTTCGCAGCCCTGACCAATATGCGTTCCGTAGGTGTCATGGGTGATGAGAGAACTTATGACTACGCAGTTGCACTTCGTGCAGTAAAGACCATCGATTTCATGACTGCAGAAGCAGCAGAGATCCCATGGGAAGTACTACAGACTGTGATGAGCAGAATTATTAATGAGGTCAAAGGCGTAAACAGAGTATTCTATGATCTGACCAGTAAGCCACCAGGAACGATTGAGTTTGAATAAATCGAGTTGCTTAAAAAAGCCAGTGTTTATGCGGGTTTCAGCGATTTCGATTAGTCTTTTGATAACAAATTGATAACAGTCATAGCAAGTGCCATTATTCTTGTTATCCAGTGGTTTATGGGTAACGGAACAATTAACAGGTGGCTTGCAGACTAAAGTTCGGAGCTTGGCTCTGAACAAATTCCATATTATAAACTAAGCCCTTAGCTGTGGTTAATAACCATAGTTAAGGGCTTTTTTGTCGTTGCCAAAGCATCTGTAGGGAGCTGCCAGTGGCAGGTCCTGTAGGTGCTTATTTATCTTTCAAGTGGTCTTTGAATGCTTCCACGAGAGCGTCACTTAATTCCTGTGATGGAACTTTTGCCCAACGCTGTGTGGTGTCGAACTCTGGATAATGGTAACGCCAGTTATCGTATTCTTCTCTGTTGATTTCTTCGGAAGATAGCTTGTCTGCCTGTTCTTTCCAAGCATACAGCATTTTGAGGAGTTCATATGCTTCTCTGCCTTTGTCCTTGTTGACCTTTAAGCATACCTCTCCGTCTGCTTCACTGACAGTAAGACCGTAAATATCTTCAAGGGTAAACAGAGTGTGCATAAGACCGATATAGCTGTCTATGTCAGGAACATCAAGAGCCTGTGGAGAAACATCAAGCACCTGTGCCAATGCATTTGTAAGGTCTGCTTTCGGTTTGCGTGTACCAGTTTCGTACTGTGCCAAACGCACATCAGCACTCTTTTCTGGAAAACCGATTGCTGTACCGAGATACTTTTGTGTCATACCACGCATTAGTCTGAAAAAATGTATTCTTTCGCTGATAGCCATAATGATACGCTCCTTTTATATTTAGTGAAATAAGTATAGCAGAAATGTTTAGTGGAAGTCAAGAAAAACCGAAACAAAAATGTTTAATATTTTCTTTGCAACCACTTGACAATAGCAAATATGTTTAGTAAAATAAATTACGAATTAAACAAATATGCTTAATGCGACAACTGAATGACCGTCCGAAAAGCCAAACCGCCAAGACCTCGTCGGAGCAAGTTCCGTATCGTTCGCTTGTGTGCAAGCACAAAAGCTCATTCGCTGCACTGCTCCTCCTCTTCCCCAAAAGTCTCCGACTTTTCGGGAACCCCTATACGAGCGAGCGCCTGATGTACTGCGGTGCATTGGGACAGCACAGCGCCTGCCGACAAGCAGGAGTGCCTGTTGGAACTTTAACACGGAGAAAGCGGCAAGCAAAAAATTATTTTAAGAAAGGAAGAAAAAGGATATGGAAAACAGATTTATCCGAGCCGAAGATGTGGCTCAGGAACTAAACGTATCAAAACCTTATGCATATAAACTCATCAGACAATTAAATGAGGAATTGAAAGCAAAGGGCTTTATTACGATTGCAGGGCGTGTAAATCGCCAGTATTTTTACGAAAGGCTCTACGGAGCAGGAAAGGGGGAAATGTAAATGCCGGTATTTAAGAATGAAGATAACGGTACTTGGTATGTGATGGCAAGGTATGTGAACTGGAAAGGGGAACGCAAGCAGAAATGCAAGCGTGGCTTTGCTACCAAACGAGAAGCACAGGAATGGGAAAGAATGTTCAAATTGCAGACTTCTTCAGACCTTGATATGAGTTTTGAAGCCTTTACGGAGCTTTATATCAATGATGTGAAGAACCGTTTGAAGGAAAACACGTGGCTTACCAAAGAGCATATCATACGCACAAAGATACTTCCGTATTTCGGGAAACTGAAAATCAGCGAGATTTCCACAAAGGAGATTATTACTTGGCAGAATGAAATGCTTGCCTATCGTGATGAGAAGAAAAAGCCTTATTCACAGACGTATCTGAAAACGCTGCACAATCAGTTGTCCGCCATTTTCAATCACGCTGTCCGCTACTATGAACTGCGTTCCAATCCTGCGGCAAAGGTGGGAAATATGGGACGTGAGGAACACAAGGAAATGCTGTTCTGGACAAAGGAAGAATACAAGAAATTCTCTTTTGAGATGATGGACAAGCCTGTTTCCTTTTATGCGTTTGAAATGCTTTACTGGTGCGGTATCCGAGAGGGCGAGCTGTTAGCTTTGACTCCGGCAGATTTCAACTTTGATAAGGAAACAGTCACAATCAATAAATCCTATCAGCGTTTGAAAGGGCAGGATGTGATTACTTCTCCGAAAACGAAAAAGAGCAACCGCACGATTAAAATGCCGAAGTTTCTGTGTGAGGAAATGAAAGAATATCTCGGTATGCTTTACGGATTGAAGAAGAAAGACCGTATCTTTACGGTGACGAAAAGCTATCTTCATCACGAGATGGACAGAGGGGCAAAGGCGGCAGGCGTGAAGCGTATCCGCATTCACGATCTCCGTCACAGCCACATTTCACTCTTGATTGATATGGGCTTTTCTGCGGTGGCGATTGCTGACCGAGTTGGTCACGAAAGTATTGATATTACTTATCAGTACGCACACCTCTTTCCGTCAAAGCAGATTGAGATGGCAGAAAAATTAGATGATTTAGGGAAAGGAGATTTTGAAAATGTCAGCTAAGAACAGAGATAACAAAAATCGTTGGAGGAATATCACAGTAGGGTTTCGAGTATCGCCCGAAGAAAACGAACTCATTAACAGAGCTGTAGCTCTATCAGGATTGCCAAAACAGGAGTATTGTTACCGCCGTTGCTTAAATCAGGATGTGGTGGTACAGGGCAATCCGAGAGTGTATAAGGCGTTGAAAACGGAATTTGCCACAGCCTTGCGGAACTGAAAAGGATTGAAGCAGGAAAAGGTGTGGATGATGAACTGCTGAGTGTAATAGAACTGATTTCCATTATTCTCGGCGGTTTGAAAGGAGAGGATGCGAATGGAGAATAAAAAAGAAATGACTATTCCAAATGTATCTGCGGCAACAGATGCGGAACAGTCACTTTCCAAATGTACTGACAATAGTATAGTCAATCAGGATACGGATTTCAAGGGGTACGAGCAATCTTTTGAAGAAATGCAAAGGGAAATACTCAGACAGTTAGACCCTTCCTATCTGAAAACAGTATCAATGACAACGCTGTATGATACGGTGTTTGAGGTTCAGACACCACTTATCGACGGTCTGCTCCAAAGGGGAACTTACCTTTTCGTAGGTTCCCCGAAAGTGGGAAAGAGCTTTATGATGGCACAGCTTGCCTATCATATCAGCACAGGCACACCGCTTTGGGAGTATAAGGTGCGTAAGGCAACGGTGCTTTATTTTGCCCTTGAAGATGATTACCCACGTTTGCAGAAGCGATTGTTTCAGATGTTCGGTGCAAAGGAGACAGGCAATCTGTATTTCGCAACGGAATGTAAAACGGTCAATGGCGGACTGGAAGAACAGATAAGAGGGTTTATGAGGGAACACCCAGACACAGGCTTGATTATCATAGACACCTTAAAGCGTGTGCGTGAAGCAGGCGGAGCAGATTACAGCTACGCAAGTGATTATGATGTTGTGGCAAGGCTGAAAGCGTTGGCAGACAGTTACAAGGTTTCAATGCTTATTGTTCATCATACACGCAAACAAAAATCGGAAGATATATTCGATATGATTTCAGGCACGAATGGTCTGATGGGTGCGGCAGACGGTGCATTTGTTCTCAGTAAGGACAAGCGTACTTCCAACAATGCCACACTTGATGTTGCTGGCAGAGACCAGCAGGATATGAAAATCCATCTTGTAAGGGACAGCGAGCGATTGGTGTGGAACTTTGCAAAATCGGAAACGGAGATGTGGAAAGAACCGCCCGAACCTCTGCTTGAGAAGATAGCGGATACGCTCTTTTCGGAAAGTGACAGATGGGAAGGAACTGCTTCGGAACTTTGCGAAAGGCTTGCGGTGGATATAAAGCCGAATGTACTTTCTTTAAGGCTCAGTATCAACGCAAGCAGGCTGTTTCGTGATTACGGTATCCGTTATCAGAACAGCCGCACACACGACGGAAGAAAGGTTTCACTTTGGAAAGAAACCGAGCAGACGGCGTGACAAACGGTGTCAAAGGTGTCAATGTTTTTGAGAGCAGCACGCTGTGAAAAACATTGTCACCATCGTCACACTTTGACACCGGATAAAGTTTAGGGGAGTGTGCAGAGAGTGCCTTTTCAAAGGCGGCTCTTTGGTCTCGCCTGCTGGCTCGGTCGGTTCGCAGGCGTGTGTGCCACCGGCACACGCTCACCCCTCGGAGAGCCTTCGGAGAACGCAAAACCTGTTTACAGGTCGCATTTTTGATGGGTGTACCCGTCAAAAGTGCTTTTGCGTTACTTTTGACAAAAGTAACAAAACCTGAGAATGTTGAAATTTACAGATGGGAGATGAAAAAATGCAGAGAACGATAAGTGCAATGGTCGGTAAAGGCTCGGTCAATCACAATAGCCGAAAGTTCCGAGCAGAAAATGTAGACGGAACTCGTACTCATCTCAATATCGACTACTGCAATGAAAATATAAAGACAGTTTATCACGAATTGTTTGATGAAGCATTGGAAAGATACAATGCCAAGCAGATAAGGTCAGACCGAAAGATAAAAGATTATTATGAAAAAATCCGAAGTTCCAAGCAGGAAAAACCGTTCCACGAAATCATTTTACAGGTGGGCGGTAAGGGAAATATGAACGCCGATACGGAAAACGGAGAACTGGCAAAGCAGATTTTAGATGAATACTATCAGGGTTTTCAGGAGCGAAATCCACAGCTTCGGGTGTTCTCGGCTCATCTGCATATGGATGAAGCTACACCACATCTGCACATAGATTTTGTACCTTTTACCACAGGCAGCAAGCGTGGACTTGATACAAGAGTGTCACTAAAGCAGGCTCTTGCAACGCAAGGTTTTAAGGGCGGCAGTCGTGGCGATACGGAGTGGTCGCAATGGATACAGTCCGAAAAAGAACAGCTTGCGGCGGTGATGGAACGTTATGGGATTGAGTGGGAACATTTAGGCACACACGAAAAACATCTTTCTGTTTTGGATTATAAAAAGCAGGAAAGAGAAAAAGAAGTGGCGGCATTAGGTGCGAAAATCGAGCAGAAACAGATTGAATTTGATGTGTTGTCGGAACGAGTATTGAACTATGATAAGGCAAAAGACGAGCTGTCAAATCTTGAAATAGAGCTTGATACTGCACCGAAATATCAGTTGCCAGAACCAGAGAAATTTATGACTGCAAAGGCATATAAACCAAAATGGCAGAGCCGGTTGTAAGGAAATTGAAGCAACTTGTCAAAACGGTGCTTGCCCGCTGCTTTGAGGGGTGGGACAACTATCATAGGCTGAATACAGCGAATGCACAGTTATACCGCACCAATCAGCGTTTGGAGAAAGTCAATGAAAGATTGACCGAAGAAAACAAAATCCTAAAAGCAGAAAATAAAGATTACAGCCTGCTCCGTAAGGTTTTTGGTCGCAAACAGATAGATGATTTGTTGGAGCAGCAAGAACAGTTAAAGGTCGCAAGCGTGATAATACACGATCACGATAGACAAAAATCACAGGAGGAAAAGGAAAATGACAAAGACAATTTTTGAAGAAATGGGCGGAACTTATAGACAGGTGGGTGATTATTTATTGCCGAACATCACAGTACCAGCCGAAGAAGAAATAGAGCCGATTGGTTTATGGGGGAAACGACATGCAAGGCATTTAAAGGAACACTATAAAGTGTTATATATGAACCTGCTGACAAGCGGAAAGCTGCATAGTTATCTTGCAGAAGTCGATAAGCAAGCAGAGGATATGTTTCTTCGACTGGTAAAGGAATATGCCGACAGACAAGATGTGACGGAACAATTAAAGAAAGATAATCCCTACGAATGGATTGGAAGAATGAATAATATTCAGGCTTGTGTGAGGGAAGTTGTAGGAACGGAGTTGATTTACACATAAGCGTTTTACGGTATGGTGCTCCTGCGTTTGCTGGAGTGCTGTGGTTGTGGTTGTAAAGAGGTTGTGAAAGATTGAATTTCGTAATGGTTGGATGTATAATTAGGAAGTGAAAATTTTAATTTGCACTTCCATAAGGTGAAATGTATTGACACAAAAAATACAGTATGATAGTATTGCCATTAGAAGAAAGAAAGGCACATTTTGTGTAAGGTGAGGAAATGATTAATAGATAATTTGATTTAAGTAAGACACATATAGTTATTGAGCCTGTAGAGAATAGGTTTGTTTTGTGTACGCTTAAGTTGGATTATCGCAAGAGGCATTTCCTTTGTTTTCCTTTTGGAAAAGAAATAAGGGGCTATTTAGCGAGTCTATTTTTGCGTATGCAAAAAAGACTCGTTTTTGTGTGTTCAAAATAATAATTGGCTCAGACTTCGAAAAGGAGAAACTTTAATGTTGCAGATAAAAAAATTAAATTTAACACATAAAAAAGACCTGAGAATAATTCTTAATGATTTCAACCTTGTGCTAAATGATGGAGATAAGGCAGTTATTATTGGAGAAGAGGGAAATGGGAAATCGACATTAATGAAGTGGATATACAATCCGTCGCTTGTAGAAAACTATATAGAAGCAGATGGGGAAAGGATAATGGGACACGAACGTCTTGGTTATCTTCCGCAGGAGATGCTCGATGAAGATAAGGAAAAAACAATATACGAATATTTTTCTGAAGAGGAAATATTCTGGGAGAAAACGCCTAAAGAATTGTCTGTTATTGCGGGAAAATTTGGAATGAAAAATGATTTTTTCTACAGTAACCAGACAATGGGTAGTCTTTCAGGAGGCGAAAAAGTCAAGACACAACTTATGAGGCTTTTCATTCGCGATGTTTCTGTGCTGTTGTTGGACGAACCTTCCAATGACATCGACATTGCGACGCTTACATTACTGGAAAAAATCATAAATGACTGGAAGCACATTGTGCTTTTTATTTCACACGATGAAACGCTGATAGAGCGTACTGCCAACATGGTGATACATATCGAGCAGATTATACGAAAAACAAAGGCGAGATATACCGTGGCAAAGCTTCCCTATAGACGCTATGTGGAAGAACGGCTTCATAAATTTGAAATCCAAAAACAGCGGGCACTGAGTGACCGTAGGGAGAAAAAGATTCGCGATGAAAAATATCAAAGAGTTATGCAGAGTGTACAAGGTGCATTAAGAAGTTGTACCAGACAAGCACCGTCTGTTGCCAAAAACTTAAAGGACAAAATGCATACGGTTAAGGCAATGGAACGAAGATTTGAAAAAGAAGATGAAAATATGACTCAGATGCCGGAACAGGAAGAAGCAATCTTTGTCAAATTAGGGGATGAAAACTCACACATTCCCGCAGGAAAAACGGTCATAGAATATGAACTTTCAAAGCTTGTGACTCCGGATGGCAAAAGAATTTTAGCAGAAGGAATTCATTTAAAAATAAAAGGTTCAGAAAAAATCTGTATGATAGGAGCCAACGGGGCAGGAAAAACGACTCTTCTAAAAAAGATAGCGGAAGAACTCCTAAATCGGAATGACATTAAAGCAGAATATATGCCTCAAACTTATGAAGACCTGCTGGATTTGGATGTTACACCGGTTGATTACCTTGATAAAACAGGAGATAAAGAAGAGCGTACAAGAATTAGAACATACCTTGGTTCACTTAAATACACACCAGATGAAATGGAGCATCCGATTCGGGAGTTATCAGGCGGACAAAAGGCGAAAGTGCTTCTCTTGAGGATGAGCTTAAGTGGTGCAAATGTTCTTATTCTGGATGAACCGACAAGAAATTTTTCACCATTGTCCGGTCCGGTAATAAGAAAAATGCTCCGAGAATTTCCGGGGGCTGTCATTAGCATTTCTCACGATAGAAAGTATATTGAAGAGGTGTGCGATAAAATATATCAGCTAAATCCTAATGGATTACAGCTAATTGGTGATTGATAACAAAAAGGATGAAAGACTGACAAATTTCAGGCTTTTAGTGAGTTGGAAAGCATACAAAGATTTGAATTTGGAGGATAGATTATGGTACGTACAGAAGATGCATGTGAAATTATAAAATATGCTTTGCAAAACGAAATTAAAGTATATTTAGATGGCGGATGGGGTGTTGATGCACTTCTTAAAAGAGAATCAAGAATACACAATGATATTGATTTGTTTGTTGAACTGAAACATTATCATGATTATATTTATGTGATTAAGCAGCATGGATTTGAGGAAGTAAATACTGATTATACAACGGATGGTCATACTGTCTGGAAAGATGATAAACAAAGAATCATTGATTTACATTGTTTTGAATTTACAGATGACGGAATTGTTTATGAGGGAGATATATTTCCATCAAAAACTTTTTCCGGTATTGGAAAAGTTGGAGATATAACTGTTTCTTGTATTGAACCATTGAGTCAGGTAATGCTTCATTTGGGATATGAACACGATAAAAATGATGTGCATGATGTGATGCTGTTGTGTGAAACATTTCAAATAGCAATACCAGATGAATATAAGGAAAAGTAAAATTTCAGTTTTGTGTTGAATCTCTAAGCAAAATAGCTTATAATTTGACATGCTACATATAGTTATTATCCACAGTTATCGAGTAGGTGTTATCAATGCCGATAACAAAATGATAACATTAGCTCGTATAGGCAGGATAATATGGATATATCAAATAATCAAAAGAACGAGAAACATTACAGAGAATAATTCCTAAACAAAAAGCGTTAGTCTTTGTAGAGTTTGAGTAAAAAAATGGAGCTCGGAAATCCAGCATTTATGCGGGTTTCCGGGCTCTTACGATGTGGTTTGAGTACAGATTGAGTACAAAAACGGAAATAATAGAGGAGCTGGTAAACCAACTCCTCTAAAAAATATGCCCTTGAGCCACGTAGGTCATCAAGGTACTTTCAATTATATTGTATGCTGACTAAAGTATTCTTAATCAGTGAATATATCATACAGAATTCTCATCGTTTTGTCAAGTTATAAATTGAATTAGTTCAATGTTTTTAAACGTCGCCAATTATTTGGAATTCCCATTATATTTCGTATTTTTTCTAATTGGAATAGTTGAAAGATCCTTTGACAATTCATCAAATAAATCTTCAATTTGCTTGATATATTCATTATAACGCGTTTTACTAAGTACCATTTTAAAAGCAATCATCACTGCAAAGTAGTTATTGGTATTATTTGTGTTTATATGAAAATAATGAAAATAATTGTTATTACATAAATAGGCGTATGATAAATAAGAATACATTCGTTCATCGTGTGCACAACGATTTCTAAAAGTAGAAAGAAAAAATAAGCAACTGGCTAACTGGTTTTCTCGCAGACCCCATTTCATTCTACGTGCAACGTCATCACGTTCTTTTTGTAACATATTAGAGTAAAATTTACTAATGTCTCCCATGGAAATTGAATTAACCAATATCCATAAAGGAATATAATTTTTTCCGTTGACATAATGCGATATGGATAAATCTTTGTCAATGTTCGAATTGATTTTACGATATAAGTTACTCAATAAATCACATACTTGACTGTATTTTTGGATTCCTTGGGTATCAAAATTTTCAAGTTTGAGATAATTCTTATGTCCGTGAGCTTTTGAAAAAGAATAAGCTATAAGAGATTTTGCTTGTTTTTCTACTTCAAGTATATACTCAATGGTAATTATACGTAGTTTTCGATCAAATTCATATAATGCATGTATTTCTTCTAAGGTAGTACCGGAAATATATTTTTCGTAAGTAGTTCCCGTTTGGAGAAAGGGTTCTTTATAGCCATTAACAAGATTATAATAATTTATTGTTCGTATAGTTTGTTTTGCCCATTTTTTTATTTTTTTATTATAACTCCTCGGCTTTTAGAATTCCAATTTGAATTCTGGTATCTCTGAAAATCTTTTCGCTCATGTTAGTCTCCTCTATATTTTAAATAAGAAATATCAGTAATTAGGATTTACTTTCACTTTAATGCCATCAGAAGTGTCAAGCAATATCTGACTTCTCTGCAATTCCAATTCCACTTTTTCTTTTGTCTCGGCTATCTCATCTATAGCTGCCTGTGTAGCTTCATTTGGATTATCTCCAGCGGATTTCAAAGCACTCTGGTAGATGTAATTCATCTTTTCCCATTTCAACAAGTCATTAAACACCTTATAACTTCTGATATTCAACAAAGCGTCCTGCAAGGACAGGGTATGTGTCTTCCCTCTGGCCGTATATCCGATTTCAAGATAAGAAGAAAGAACCGGATTCAGATGGATGGATACAGTATCATCTTTTAACATCTCGTCTTCCCCTCGCTCTCCGCTGATCTGGAGGATACCAGAATTACAAAGCACCATAAGTACGCCCATCAGATCACCGACTGTTTCCAGACGAAGTCCTGCAGTATCACTGCCATTCAAAGCATTATAACTGACACCGAGTGCAACTGCAATTTTCTCTAACTGAGGAGGTTGTGGCTGCATTTATTGGTTTCGTATTTTCGGATAGAAACCGGATGGATACCGGTCAGCTCAGCCAGTTTATCTTGCGTGATTCCGATTTGTTTTCTGCAGTATTTGATTTTTTCTCCTATGGTCATGCTTATCGTCCTCCATGTATCGAGATGGCTACATTATACCATGTTTGAAATAATTTTTCTACTGGCATTTCAAAACACTTGACAATAGCGAAGTCGCTACATATAATGGAGGTATAAAAAGTAGCGATAACGCTACAAACAGAAAAGGAGGATGCATATATGGCAGAAAACAACAAGATTTATATTACTGCAAATGAACTCGCAGAAATGCTGGGTGTTTCTGTAGGTCATGCTTACAAGCTTATTCGTAAGCTGAATCAGGAACTGGAAAAAGAGGGATTTCTGGTGATTGCGGGCAAAGTTCCCAGACGCTATTTTGAAAAACGCTGGTATGGTTTCAGTGCATAGGAGGTGGTCGAATGAAAGCGGAAAAAGACAAGAAAACAGGAAAATGGTTGATTCAGTATCGTTATACGGATTGGCAGGGGAAACGCCGGAAATCCACTAAAAGAGGTTTTGCGACCAAAAGAGAGGCGGAGGAATGGCTTCGAAATTTCCTTATTACGCAAAAAGCGGACTTTGATATGAAGTTTGAGGATTTTTGGAAGATGTATTGTGCAGATATGGAAACTCGCCTGCGGGAGCATACCATGAGAACGAAAAAGTATATCGTGGAGCTGAAAATTCTCCCGTATTTCGGGAATAAGCGGGTAAATGACATTACTGCAGCTGACATCCGTCAATGGCAGAATGAATTGATTAAAATAGGGTATTCACCCACTTATCTGAAAACAATCAATAACCAGTTGAGTGCAATCTTTAATTATGCGGTTCGATATTACGATTTGAAAAGTAATCCCTGTGCAAAAGCTGGAAGTATGGGTAAGAGCAAGGCAGAAGAAATGGATTTCTGGACAGGAGAGGAATTTAGGAGGTTTATCGACAGCGTCATGAACAAAAGACTTTCTTATATGGCATTTGTGAGTCAGTTGAAGTATGATAATGAAATGAAGCTTACAGATGAGTATTGGATCAATTACCAGAAAGGCAAAGGAAGTGAAGAGTTCCAAAAGTATATGGAAGATCTGACAGACATGCAGAATCATGTGCTTCCGTATCTGCAGAGTTTTTGCAATCTGGAGGAAAAAGGTGTGAAGGAGAGACGAGAACAGCAGATAGCAGAAAGATATGAAGGAAGAGCAGATGAGAGGGTAACAAGTACCGAAGCGAATGAAGTTGTTAAGGATGTAGGAAAAACAGATAGAAAACCGGCACAGCAGAAGCAGGCGGTAGATGGAAAAGATAAGAAATTATCCATTCATGAACGGCTTGAGATCAATAAGAGGATTATTCAAGAAAAGCAGGGAAAAGATAAAACGGAGAGAGGAGTTGATTTGGGTGTAAGGACAGTGTAGAATAAGCAGAACGAGTCGGAGGTCATGGATGATAACGTGGCTTCCGGCTTTATTGCGTATTGTCGGAAGAATTATAAATGGTATAATGAATGTAAATGCGATAAAAGAATGTCGCCTGTTATGCGACTTCCAAATGAGAAAAGTGTGTTATTCTGAGATCAAACAAGAGGCTAATAGAGTCAGGAGGATGACATTATGAGTAAAAAAGGATATAGCAGACCAGGATTCTTTGGATCCATAAACCATTATGATGCAAACGGAAAAAAGTAGGCGAGAGCAGACCAGGATTCTTTGGTGGTATGAACGACTATGATGCAAATGGAAAGAAAATCGGACATAGTTCGCCTTCCTTTTTTGGTGGTATGAATCATTATGACAATAACGGGCATAAAGTAGGTGAGAGTCGACCAGGATTCTTTGGCGGTTTAAACCATTATGATGACAAGGGGCATAAGCGGGGGCATAGCAATCCAGGATTTTTAGGTGGATTCAATCATTACGGTTAAAACTGCACAGAGAGCAGCACAAGCGGCAAGGGCTGCGGCAAAAGCCGCCGTGGTTACGGTAAAGGCGATTGCCAAAGCGACCGCACTTGCCATTAAAGCGATTATTGCCGGAACGAAAGCCTTGATTGCCGCTATCGCCGCAGGCGGCTGGGTGGCGGTTTTGGTTATTATCGTGATTTGCCTGATTGGTATGATCCTCGGCTCAGTATTTGGCATTTTCTTCTCAGACGAAGATTCCGGCACTGGAATGAGTATGCAGACCGTTGTGCAGGAAATCAATACCGAATACGATACCAAGCTGCAAGAGGAAAAGAACTCGGTATCCTATGATGTTCTTGAAATGAGTGGCAGCAGAGCCGTTTGGAAAGAGGTGCTTGCCGTTTACTCTGTAAAAACGAATACGGATCAAGATAACCCCCAAGAGGTTGCCACAATGGACGATGGCAAAAAGCAACTCTTAAAAGACATCTTTTGGGAGATGAATCAAATATCTTCCCGAACAGAGAGCAAGACCGAAACAGTTATTACCGAAACCGATGACGGACACGGTAATATCGTGGAAACTGAAAGCACGGTCACACAAACCTATCTGTATATTACCGTCAGCCACAAGACTGCCGAGGAAATGGCGGCGCAATATGGTTTTAACGAAGAACAGAAAGGCTACCTCGCTGAACTGCTTGCAGATGAAAACAATTACCTTTGGTCACAGGTGCTTTACGGCATTACAGGCGGCGACGGACAGATCGTGACCGTTGCACTCTCTCTGGTTGGCAATGTGGGCGGTCAGCCGTATTGGTCGTGGTACGGTTTTAACTCCCGTGTAGAATGGTGTGCTTGCTTTGTATCTTGGTGTGCCAACGAGTGCGGCTATATCGACGCTGGAGTTATCCCAAAATATGCAGGCTGTGTCAACGGAGTACAATGGTTTAAGGATCGTGGACAATGGCTGGATGGCAGCGCCGAGCCTGCCCCCGGAATGATTATTTTCTTCGATTGGGCAGACGAAAGTGGTCAGGATGGATTATCCGACCATACGGGTATTGTTCAAAAGGTCGAAAACGGCAAGGTTTATACGGTCGAGGGCAACTCCGGCGACAGTTGCCGAGTCAATGAGTATTCTATCGGTTATTACGAGATTCTTGGCTACGGCGCACCTGCCTATTAAAATACACAAGCCGCCTGCATTTTGCAGGCGGTTGGATTACATATCAGAAAGATATTGTGCCGGTTTGAAAACTAAAAGTCTCAAAATACAGACTTAATAATTGCGATTTCACTCTCAAAGTGCTATAATACAAACTATATTTGGGTGGAGGTGCGGAAATGAAAGTACGGTACAACAAACTTTGGAAACTTCTGATTGACAAGGGAATGAAAAAGAGTCAATTACGAGAAGCGGTCGGGGCAAGCAAAAGTACATTTGCGAAACTCGGAAAAAATGAAAATGTTACCCTTCCCGTGCTGTTGAATATATGCGAATACTTAGAGTGTGATTTTGGCGACATAATGGAAGCCGTACCCGAAAATGAGGTGTAGGATCAATGAACAAGAAGATTTTAATTGTGGATGACGAAAAAGAAATCGTTGATCTGCTTGAAGTGTATTTGAGTAACGATGGTTATTCAGTATATAAATGTTATAATGGGTTAGAGGCGATGAAATGTATCAAACAGTCGCAGATTGATTTAGCGATACTTGATATTATGCTGCCGGATATTGATGGTTTTCGACTTTGCCAAAAAATTCGGGAAAAGTTTTACTTCCCTATTATTATGCTTACCGCCAAAATTGAGGATAGCGACAAGATTATGGGGCTTACGATTGGTGCGGATGATTATATAACGAAACCGTTTAATCCTTTAGAGGTTGTGGCAAGAGTAAAGACGCAATTAAGGCGTTATCAGAGCTATAACAGTCCTAATTTGAGCCAATCCGAAGAAAAAGACGAGTATGACATCAGAGGTCTACTGATAAACAGAGTCAGCCACAAGTGCTACTTGTATGGCAAAGAAATAGCCTTGACTCCGTTGGAGTTTTCTATTCTGTGGTATCTGTGCGAACATCAGGGTAAAGTTGTCGCCTCGGAGGAATTATTTGAAGCCGTGTGGAAAGAAAAGTATCTTCGCAACAGTAACAATACGGTAATGGCGCACATTGGGCGGCTTCGGGAAAAATTGAATGAACCTTCAAAAAATCCGAAGTTCATTAAAACTGTTTGGGGGGTAGGGTATGAAATTGAATAAAAAAGAAAAAAACTATCTGCTCTCTACCTTGTTCAAAGGGTATGTAATTCAATGTGCGATTTGCTCTGTGCTTATTTTTGGCGGTACTTTTCTTTTAGGAATTATGGCAGAGGAAATTCTCCGCAAGTATGTTTTGTATTATTACTTGTATTACAGAACAGTATATCTTTATATAGTGGCTGTAATCGTGTGGGGTGGCTGTATTATATACATGACATACCTACTTTTGAAAAAAGTAGTCGCCTATGTGTACGAGGTACAGGCTGCGACAGGAAAAATGTTCGATCAGAATGTCAGTTACATTGAAATGTCCCCGGAGTTGAGTGAAATCGCCGCTAACATCAATCAGTTAAAACAAGAGGCTGAAAGTAATGCAAGGCTTGCAAAAGAAAATGAGCAGCGAAAAAATGACCTGATTATGTATCTTGCACACGATTTGAAAACACCGCTTTCTTCTGTAATCGGGTATCTTACTTTACTGCGTGATGAGTCGCAAATCTCAAAGGAACTTCGAGAAAAGTACCTTTCAATCACTCTTGGTAAGGCAGAACGGTTAGAGGATCTGATTAACGAGTTTTTCGAGATAACACGATTCAATATATACGATATTACATTACAATACACGAAAATCAATTTAACTCGCCTGCTGGAGCAACTTGTATATGAATTTAAGCCTATGCTCAAATCAAAGAATTTGCAATGTAATCTTTGTGTTGATGATGATATAATGCTTCGATGTGACGCAGACAAAATTCAGCGTGTTTTTGATAACCTTTTGAGAAATGCGGTTATCTACAGTTTTGAAAATACGGATATCACGATCAGCGCACAATGTCAGGAAGATACGGTCAGCATTATTTTTTGTAACCACGGCGATACTCTGCCGGAAGAAAAGTTAAACAGGATTTTCGAGCAGTTTTATCGGCTTGACGCAGCGAGAAGTACAAGCAGTGGAGGAGCTGGATTAGGTTTGGCGATTGCAAAGCAGATTGTTGAACTACACAATGGTACAATCGTTGCAGAGAGCCAAGAGGATCAAAACAAGTTTTCAATTACTTTGCCGTTGGCGTAGGAAAATTGTAAGAATTTGCATAGAAAAAAAGAGGAATATCTTACGAGCAATCAAGAAAATACGGGCTTCTGTTTTGGTACAATAAAAGTATCAAGATAGAGGCTCGTATTTTTTGTGATACAGCATAAGGAGGAATGATGAAGTTGCTAAGAAAACAAATGCTGCTATGTTCTATTTTGTTTCTTGTATTTACGCTATCTGCCTGCTCTGCAATTGGGCAGACAGACGAAAACAATCTTACAGATAGCGCAACATCCGCAGAAAAAACGGTATCAGTTGTACGAGGGACAATTACTCCAACCGTTTCAACGCAAACGACTATTGTTCCGGCAGTACCGTTTATTATTTTCTCACCCGAAAATGGCATATTTAATACAGCGGTAGAATTAGAAGAAAAAATCACTGCCGGGCAAATTATTGGAACTGTGAACGGCAAAGAATTGAAATCTCCGGTGGATGGTACAATTACCTCTATTGCCCCATCCAATGAAAGCGTACCGAGTAATTATCCCGTAGCGATAGTGCATTATACAGGATTTGCCCTCAATGTAGAGGCAGATAATTTTTTGAGTACCTTACCGGAGTATGCAGAGTTGAAAGCAAAATTTCAAGTATATGATGGTGTAGGACCAACCGATATGATTGCCGTGGTGTCGCCTGCCGCAGATGAAAATGCGTTTACGGGAATCGTGCCGCAAGAGGGCATTCTGCAATGCTTGATCAGTCAAACAGTCGATGTGAAATCGGGGCAAAGTGCAACGGTAGTCATAACGGCGACAACGAGAAATGATGTCCTTATATTGCCGCTGTCGGTAATAGCGGGTAGACAAGGGACGGGATTGGTTACTGTAATTACTCCGAATGGAGAAAGAGTGGAAACAAAAGTGACATTGGGTGTGACAGACGGAGCCAATATAGAAATACTGTCCGGCTTAGAGGAGGGCGATGTAGTTTCTGCTACTCCGCCAAACCTTGATCCGAGGGGGATTTGATAAAATGAAAGGAATTTCCGAAAAGACTTTAATCAAAATAAAGGATTTGAAAGCAAGCGTCAAATTGAATAATGGCGATATGCTGACAACAGTAACCAACGCTAATATGGAATTGCAACGAGGGCGCAGTTATGCCATTGTCGGAAAGTCCGGCTCAGGCAAAACAAGCCTTATATCCATTATTGGCTTGTTAAATCGGGAATATGAGGGCGAGTACCTTTATGATGGTATATCTATTTCTGCTTTGAAAGACCGTGATCTGTCTATACTGCGAGCCAATAATATCGGATTTGTATTTCAGAACTACTCTCTGATTAAGCACTTGCGGGTATGGGAAAATATCGAATTACCCCTACTCTATGCCAAAAAGTCGTTTACCGCCAAACAGCGTCACGAGATAATTACAGGCTTGCTAAAAAGTGTCGGCTTGGCGGTTACTGGGAAAGTGCTGGGCGGAGTGATATTGGAGATACCTATGATTCGGTATTGTCCATACTGCAATTAGGGCTTTTGGTTACTTCGCTTTTGTTGCTGTTTGTTTCCGTATTAGGGCAGATCAATATCGGACTATCTTCATTGGAACAGCGCACACATGAGTTGCTGATCCGCAGAGCGATAGGTGCTTCACGAACAAATATTGTGGCATTGGTTTTAGGCTCACAGTTGATTTTATCAATATTCGTTTGCTTTGCAGCTATTTTGATTTCGCTGATTTTGGTGCATTGTATTGGAGCGTTGCTCCCTGTGGATTCCCCGGTGGGAACACCGAGTTATCCAATCAGCGTTGCTGTTGTTGCAGTTGCTGTGTCTGTGCTTACAGCATTATTGGGCGGATTATTACCAGCATTGAAAGCAGCAAAATTAGAGCCTGCATTGGCTCTTAGATAATAAAACTCAATTCAAGGAGGAAACAAAATGAAACGAACAATCTCAAAATCCGAAAGACCGTACAGACTGTTATTGTGTGTTATGATTTCTTTGCTGGTGATTATGCTGGCAGGCTGCTCCACTTCTTCGGACTCCGACACAAACACAAGAGGTTTCACGGACTTTGCTACCATTGAAGAAGAATACCTAACGACCATTGAGAGTTTGAATTGGCCGGAGGGCTTTACGCCGCCTGATGCTTTGGAAGGCGAAGATACGGGAGCGTCTTTTCAGATAGGATATGGCGATACAAGAGCATCTAACCTTTGGGAATATTCTTGGATGCAGGAATGGCTTGATACTTACAATACGGATTCGGAAAGGGCGGCAAAAGCCTTAGCTGAACTCGAAAAAGCCTTTGATATGCCTTATATGGGAACAGATCGCTGTGATGACGCCACACGCAAATATCTTCGTGATAATATTGATAAAGCTAAGTTGGGAGATCCGTCTGGATTTACAGAGTGTATTCAGGCAAATTATGCCGATTAAAAATGGCACATAGGAGTTTTGGTGTTGGGAGGTGAGCACATATATGCAGAGAAAACGCCGTAAGAAAAAACGATTTGGAGTATTTTTGTTTTTGCTTGTAGTTTGTATCGGCATAGGTATAATGTTTGTGCCGTGGGCAATGCAGCCGGAAAATTTCAGAGAGGTAAAGAATAAAATAAATGGTTTTCTCTACAAAGAAGATTTTCCTGACTCTTATAATGCAAAATCGCTGATTTTGGTGGATTGTTCTGATGATGAAATATTTGTTTCAAAAAACGAGAACGAGCCACAAATTCCTGCAAGTTTAGCCAAGCTGTTTGTTATTGAGTATGCGTCAACTTTAGCAGACCTTGATAGTATCGTTGTTGCAGACTATCATCTGGTGCGGACGCAAACTGCAACTCCGTCTGTTTGACAAACAGGTGGATGTGAAATTGGAGGCGTCCAGCCAGATTCAGGAATACTTGGAGGGTATAAAGATTATCAAAGCCTGTGGTCTTGGTGGTTCCCGTTTCTCTACGCTGGATAAAGCACTCCAAGCCATGAGAAAAACCGCCATCAGGGTGGAACTGGCCTCTGGTATTCTGGTTCAGGGAGCCAGCCTGGTTCTGCAAGCAGGTCTTGGTATCACCATTTTTATCGGGACGGTACTGATAACTGGCGGTCAAATTGAACTGCTTCCTTTGCTGGTGCTGTTCATGTTCTCCACGCAGATTTACGGCCCAATCCTTGCCATCCTTTCGCAGTTAACCTCTCTGTTTCATTTGGGGACTGTTACCAACCATATGCGTACCCTGCTAACCACGCCCGCTATGGAGGGCGAGGATAAGGATGTATCCAAGTATGACATTGAACTGAAAAGCGTCACTTTCGGATACAATCAGGACGATGTTATCAAGAATGTATCTTTTTCTATTCCAACTGGCAGCGTAACAGCCTGGTAGGGCCTTCTGGTAGCGGCAAAAGCACAATTTCCAAACTCATTGCCCGCTTTTGGGATGTAAGAAAAGGTCAGATTTCCATTGGTGGTATGGATGTTCGCACCATTGAACCGGAACACCTGATGCGCTGTATGTCCTTTGTATTTCAGGATGTGACCTTGTTCAACGACACTGTTTTTAATAACATCCGCGTAGGCAACATGAACGCTACCGAAGAACAGGTCATGGCAGCGGCAAAGGCAGCGTACTGTAACGAATTTATCCAGCGATTGCCGGATGGTTATCAGACTATCTTGGGGGAGAACGGCAGCACTCTTTCTGGCGGAGAACGTCAGCGAATCTCCATTGCCCGCGCTCTGCTGAAAGATGCCCCGATTATTCTTCTTGATGAAGCAACAGCATCTCTTGACCCGGAGAACGAGGTTTTAATCCAGCGGGCCATTGCAAAGCTGGTGGAGGGTAAGACGGTCATTATGATTGCTCACCGGCTTCGTACCGTTGTGGATGCCGACCAAATTCTCGTTCTTGATAACGGTAGACTGGTGGAACACGGTACACATGATGAATTGATGAAAAAGAACGGATTGTACCATAAACTGTTCCATATCCAACAGGAGAGTCTTGGTTGGGCTGTGTAAATTGTTTTAGAAGGGAGATGTTCCATGAAACTTCATGCGTCCGGGGAGGACTATCTGGAAACCATCCTTGTTCTCCATAAGAAAACGGGTATGGTACGCTCCGTAGATGTAGCCCGGCACATGGAGGTGTCAAAACCCAGCGTGTGCCATGCAGTGGCTACCTTGCGGGACGGCGGCTTTCTCACTATGGACGAAGATCACTTTCTCCATCTGACCGATGTAGGCCGCGAGGTTGCCGAAAAAATCTACGAGCGACACTGCTTCTTTACCGAGCAGCTTATCGCCGCAGGCGTTGACCCCAGGACTGCGGAGGCTGACGC
>QUMM01000003.1 GCA_003435055.1 Lachnospiraceae bacterium OF09-6 | reverse complement strand
GGGCGAACAACTCTCCAATATCAGGATAGGTCATGACAGCTTGAAAGAGAAAATCATCCATCAGATTCAGGTCTTTGAGTTTCTTTTGGTTCATGTATACTCCTTTCTTTATAATAATGACGAAAGGAGCTCTGGAAAGACTGCTATCGGTGCTGCTTCCGTCATATTTGGCATATAAGGAATCAGTTAACCGAATGGTTTAGAAGTTTTCCAGATATGTAATGCTAATATAACAAATAAACAGATAGATGTCAATAAAATATGTAGTAAACAACTTATTATATAAGCAACTATTTAAGGGCAGATGCTACTTGAAATTATATGATATGCTGGTATATAATGTAGGATAATTTGCATTTCTGGTTGTGATGTTACCACGGAAATAATTTGCTTTTATTTTTTCGGGAACAAATTTGACTTGGCCACATGATATATGGCCGTCAAGTGCTATCTCGGAATTGTGCATAGTGAAACTGAAAAACAGGACAAACAAATTGTAAGATTGCGAATTTGCAATAAAAATCCAGAGTGTATTATAGGTAAGAATGGAGATGAGAGAGTGAAGAACAAGATTGATAATTTTAGAAATCGAGAACATAGAGAAAGAGGAAATAGTGGATTTACGTTGGCAGAATTACTGATTGTGGTGGCGATAATTGCCGTCCTTGTTGCAATTTCTATTCCTATATTTAGCTCACAGCTACACAAAGCACGGGTAGCGACAGACTGGGCGAACCTGAGAGCATATTATGCGGAGATACAGGCGGACTTTATAGCAACTGGGCAGTATAACGATAAAGTGCCAGATGCGTACACAGATAATAATTGGAAGCGTACAGAGATCGATTTTCTAAACGGGCAGAAAGTGAAAATGAAAGATGGATATTTTGCCGTTACAAAGACAGGTCATGAGAATGGGTACCAGATATCTTATTATTGTAATGAGTGTGTAACAGACGGGGAAAAACATATAGATACCTGTGCACTGACTCTTGAGTAGCCATTAGGCAGGCTGTCCGATAACATCGGATAGCCTGTCTGTTTTTTTAATAATAAATTTCAAGTTGAATAGACCGAGGTTCAAAAAAGATAGATATTATACCAAAATGAGCCATTGCTTCTATCTGATTTATCATATTTTCAAATTCAAGGCTATTTATCATACGCTGTATGTTGTAACCCAGTGAAAAAAGGCAAACTCTCCCTGCGCTTTCTGATTCCCACGCAGTAAAAAGTAATAACTGCCCTGTGCCATTTTATTTATGTACCGAATAAATCCCTGCCGGGCAAATTACCAGGTCCCTTTCCGGATCCCTGACAAAATATCCATCCATTGCTTTGGCAAGCATCTCTTCTTCAGACTGGAATGGGGATTTCAGTCTGGAAGGATATGTTTCCTTTTCCTGATATTTCATTGTCAGTTCATAGGTATCCTGCCCTCCATTGGGAATGACATGTGGGATAATACCGTGTTCTAGACAGTTTGCCATATCTGTTTCCGACTGATATCTTTTATCAGCAACAACTTCCAGTATTGCTATGTGACGGACGGATATGATGAATATACATTTTATTATCGTGTACATCCAGAGCAGAGTAGCGTAGTATCAGCAAAATCTAATCTGAAAGTATTTGCAGTAGAAAAAGTTGCAGCAAATAAAGGAGATAAGGTTACATTATCTGTAGATGCAATAGTAGACCAGGCATATAAGGATGCGAATGGTTACATTGACTATAGCTGGGTTGTAGGAGAAGACGATGAACTGGATGCACATGATTCTACTTATTCATTTACGTTAGATTCAGATGAAATTGTAATTTGTCGCTGTTATGTAGAAACTGAGGATGCTTATAAGAATGTTTACATATTAGTAGGACCACAGGCTAAGCTGGATAAAGTGGTAACAACAGCTACAGATTTTGGAAGTGCAAGAACATTACTTTAAAGGTTAAGAAGTCCACGAAGCTTGCACCATTTGTGACACCTGTTACCGCAACTATTACAGTAAAATCCGGAAGTAAGACAGTAAAAGTTACAAAATAAAGAAAAGGATATCCATTTTCCCAGTCTATCTTCAGACAGAAATGCCTTGCAAAGACTAGAATTCCCTAAAAATGTATTTTATTGACTAACACGCAAAGTGAGGCGTAAAATCGTAGAAAACGGGGGATAACAGACAGCAAAAGACAGACAGGAGGTTGGGATATGCAGAACTTATCAGCACAGGCTTCAGGCAATGCCTGTACCATAAAATGGATGTTTGGAGCGCCGGAGATATTGAACTTCCTGAGAGAAGGTCATATTGAAGAAGGAAGTACGATAAAAGTAATCCAGAATTTTTGTGGGAATATGATCGTATCGGCGGCGGGAAGACAGTTTGCAGTAAGCAAAGATATTGCAGATCGAATCAAAGTATAACCAGTAGCGGGGCAGCGAAAGCTGCCCCGTTCTTGTATATATAAAATACAAAAAAAGTTTTCTTGTGCAGATTGACATGGTGAACAATTCAAGTTAACATTTTGTTATATAATTGTATATTGTGACGGATAAAAAATGACAAAATGGAAAGAAAGTATGTCTTATCGTCTAAAAATATAATAATACAGAAACGAGGGAGGAGAAATAGCATGAGAAAAAGTTTGCGGCAGAGAGTAGCTCTGCTTTTGTCATTTTCTATGGCATTTACCAGCATTGACAGTAGTGTGCTGGTGTCAGCGGCAGATGTGACAGGCGTACTGAGTGAAGAAACACATGATCACGCAGCAGAAGAAACAAAGGCAGATGTGAAGGAGCAGACATCGCTGGCAGAAACAGCAATGTCAGAACCAGAGGAGGAACCGGAAGATACAGAAACGCTGGTACAGATGGATGATTCTGAAAGTGAAGGGGAACAGATCGTTGGAGGAGAAACGGATGAAGAATCGGAGAATAGCTCAGTAGATGCAGCCGGATCGGATACGTCGGCCGGAGGAGAGGAATCTTCCAGTGAATCAGCAGAAACGGTAACGATTACCAGGATTACCGGAACTTCGGAAAAAGAACAGTTTATCAGTGAATTGGACGGTTGTGGAATCGCCTTTAATACCAAACTGTCTGTAACATATTCTGATGGTGTTACAGAAAATTGTGAGGTTGGAAATGATAAGTTCACAGACCGATATGGCAATACGATTCCGTTTTATTTAAAAAATGAAGAGACAGGTGAGACCAAGCAGGATACAGAGATGACGCCTATGTCAGCAGGCACCTGGTATATGATCTGTAAGATAAATGGAAAAGAGTTCCAGACGGAGGTAGCTTATCATGTGGTAAATTTGGAGGATGCAGAGATACCGGTACTGAAAGTAGGACCTGTGACGATTCACAGCGGAGAGCTTGAAAAGCAATGGTATCAGTTTGTTGCTCCAGAGACAGGAAAGTACTATTTCAGAACAAGCACCAGCTTTTCTGTATTCCAAAAGACAGAGTCCGGGATAGAAGAAGCAGGGTATTCTCATGGAAGTTTTCAGACGACTACGGGAGTAACCTATTATCTTGGATTTCAGGGATCGGCAAAGAATGAAACAACCGGATTTTGGGGTAATGACTGGACCACAGAACTGGCACAGGTGCATGGAGAAATCGCGTCGGTGACAGATATCATACCGGAGAAAGAAGTATATCTGAACGGAATGGATTTTCATATCATAGCCGGTACACAGATTACGATCCATTATCCGGACAGAGAGAGCAAAACGATAAAATGGCCAGATGATAATACCTATATAGATGAAACGGGAAATGCAATTTCGGCAAGCTTAAAAAGAAAAAATGATTCTGAAACTTACAGTCAGGATGTAAACTTAGAAGATGGGGATTATGCAGTATCTTTTCAGGTAGATGGGGAAGAAATCGGAGTCAGTGATGATATCTACCATTTGAGAGAAGCTGCAAAGGTAGAATTACCGACACTGAGCCTTGGAGAAAATGAGATTACCAGTATGGATTCAGAACATTTCCATAACTGGTATCGGTTTACTCCGGATGAGACAGGCACTTATAAGATTGATAAATATAATAATCTGAACATCTACACAAGTGACAAAGAACTTATGTACACAACGAATGGTACATTTTCGGCTACAGGAGGAAATACCTATTATATTGGATTTCGTGGTCCTTATCCATCAGATGGAACAGATTTCGTGTGGAAAACAGAAATAAAAAAGATCAGA
Source organism: Lachnospiraceae bacterium OF09-6 (assembly GCA_003435055.1). GTDB lineage: Bacteria > Bacillota > Clostridia > Lachnospirales > Lachnospiraceae > Marvinbryantia > Marvinbryantia aceti. The sequence goes on along the minus strand of QUMM01000003.1, from coordinate 204,105 downwards.
AGTATAAAAGCGATCAAGGTAACGCCGGGTAAAACAGAGTTTTATGCCGGAGTATCTCAGAACCATATACGGTTACAAAAGATAGAATTTCGTTACAGTAATGGTGAATCAGAAGAATTTACGGAAATTGGTAGATGGGACAATATCGATGGCAATGGAAATGGAATCTATGCGTATGTGGAAGGAAAAGACGGCCAGCGATATGATATGTGGGAAAAACTGTCACAGGGAAAATATACGGTTCATATTCAGTGTCAGGCGGATTCACAGATAGAGGATACTTACGTTATACAGATAAACGAAGAGGAGCCTACACCATTTCACGGCGGTGCAGTAAGTGTAACGAGAATGCGACCAGATAAGAAGTATGCGGTTTCTCTTGATGAAGACAAAATAGCGCAATGGTTTAGTTACACACCAGAAAAAGATCAAACCGTGCAGCTACAGTCTTATGGATACTGTGATACGTATGGGGAGCTGTATGATGAAATCGGCACAAAATTAGCAGACAGCAAGAATGATACAGAAGAAGGCAATTTCTCTATACAGATGACATTGCAGGCTAGAAAGACCTATTACCTGAAAACAAGATTACGCAGTACAGGAGAAACAGGAGATTATCAGGTTTATCTTACCGAATATAAAAATGTAAAATCGCTGGAAGTAGTGGAGCATAATCTGAAAACAGTTTACCGGACAGGAAGCGATATTCCGGATCCGGATATTTGCTAAAAATCACCTGTGAAGACGATAGTCATGACGTTTTTTATAAAGGAGAAAAGTACGAAAGTGAAATAACAGGCGAAGTCATAAATGAAACAGGCGATCCGGTGGATAGGTTAGAAAAGAGCGGTGCCTATACTTATCAGATTCGCTATGGAGAAGAAAAGACTGTGGAAGTAGGCAGGTTCCAGGTTGTTTCGCTGGCAGAGTATGCGAAGCAGGTGGTAACAGAGAACCGGGAACAGAAGATAGATATAGATAAAACGCATACTATGCGTTATCAGTTTACCGTTGCGGATGAATGGATCTATCAGCTGAGTGCAAACGTTTCTTTTGAAAATCTGAAAGTATATGATACAAAGGAAAATGAAGTAGAAATAACCGCAAACGGAAATACGTATACGGAATATGCGGCACTGCCAGCCGGAACGTATTATGCAGTAGCAGATCTGGATTCGGATGTGACCAGTCTGATGGTGTCCGTAAAGAAGGCTGTATTACCGACCAGTATGTCTGTGATATATGATGGAGACGACCTGCTTTCGGGACCGGATACATGGAACAGGCAGAATCTGGCAATTGATGTAACGTATACCGACGGAAGCAGAAGATGGATACAGTACATGGAAGAAGACGGTTATGGAAACCGATTCCAATATAAAATCAGGGATACACAGGGGAATGCCTGGTATATGAATCAAATCTGTCCGACAGGAACCTATACAGTTATTCCGGAAGTATCTCGTGCTGGTATGGATAGTTGGAATGAAAACAGTCTTTCCTCACAGATTCTGAAAAAAGTGATGAAAGAAGATAGCATTACCTCTGCGACAGTAAAAGTGGTAAAACCAGATGTTGCTGCGATGACGGAGATTACCACAGATCAGAATGTGGAGGTGACTGGCAGAAGCGGAAGATATTTTTATACTTTTATTCCGAAAGAAGCTGGAACATATACCGTAAAATATCAGGGGACAGACTATGCGAATATTACATTCTATGAGAATCTGGATAATCAGCTTAGCAATTTGGGAAATATCATAGACGCAGAAGCCGGAACAAGATATGTGGTGATGGCGGAACATGCCACAGATTATCAGTTCTGTATTGTAAAAGCAGGCACAGAGATCGAAGAACCTGTAAAAAAGACCATTCAGAATGTAGAGATTTGTTCGGAACTTGATTACGTGCATGGAGATTCCATGTGGCAGTACATTGGACAATTGTATCTATATGTTACTTATACAGATGATACAACAGGGATGGTGCCTCTTTTTTGTGATTCAAATGGAACAGTAACGGATAAATCAGATGATTATGGAAATAGATTTTATGATATTAAAGTAGAAAAAGTAGAATTGGAAACGAACGGGGAATGTGATCTGAATGTGTCTGTGCGCACAGAGGAAAAAGGTGTGACAGAAGGCCGGTTTCCAATCAGAGCTGTGGAAGACTGTGCAACAGAAGTGACTGCAGAGAAAGAAGTGCAGGCATCTGCACCTGCCTACTTTAAGTTTGTTCCGGAAGAAACAGGAAATTATGTGTTTCAGACAACAGCACAGGGATTCGGTGTGTACTTTGGAAGCTTTATAGAAAATGCGTCTTTTTCGAATGGGAACAGCTTTGATGAAAATGCTACCTATGTAAACAGGACAACGGTAAAGCTGCAGAGAGGAAGAACCTATTATTTTAATGTGGCAGAAAACAGAGGAGATCCTGTGATTCCCTATACGCTTTCCATTTCGAAAATAAAGAAGAATGTGGCAGGTCTGAAAATTGTAGAGGTACCAGAAGATCTGGCAGCTTATGCCGGGATAGGATTGTTGGATTACCGTTGGTTAAAAACAGAAGTAACTTATTCAGACGGAAGTACAGAGCTTCTGATGGATGAGGAAAAGGAACGTTACAGTGGAATGTCTTTACAGCGAGAAGGTTCATGGATAAACACGGATACATTTCGTGTAGAAGTGGAATGCAACCAGTATCGTGCTTTTGTGGATCTTCCGGTAAAAGCCTGGGATTATACCGGCATACTGGAACTGGAAAAAGCTGTGGTTATCAAGGCTGGAGAAAACTTTGGAATGTATTCTTTCACACCGTCAGAAAAAGGCAGCTATCAGTTTTGTATAACCGGAACAGAGCAAAATATGTTTGCTGAAGTCTATGACAGTGAAACACAGAGGCTCTTTTTCCGCAGCATGGATATTATACGCTGGAAGCAGATAAAACTTATAATGTGACATTTCATAACTATGAGGAGAAAGAGGATCATACGGTAACGGTACAAAAAGCGGAAGAGCCAGGCGAACATGTTCATAATTATGTAGTGGACAGAAAAGAAGCTACCTGTGAGGAAAAAGGATATACTCAGAAAAAGTGCAGTGTATGTGGAGAATTGCTGGAAGGAAGTTATGAGGAGATTCCGGCACTGGGACATAAACTGACAGAAACAAAGGCAAAGGAAGCAACCTGTATCGAAGATGGAACAAAAGGCTATTGGATCTGCGAAGTTTGTGGAAAGGTATTTGCAGATGCAGATGGGACAGTAGAAACAACCGTAGAAGCATGTGTACTTCCGTCTCTTGGGCATGATTTCAGAGAGATGGAACGGATAGAAGAAAAAGAACCAACCTGTACAGAGGCTGGGAATTGGTCTTACTGGTATTGCCCGTTATGTAAGGGTGCATTTGATTTGATGGAGACTACTTTTATACCGACAACCATGGATATGATCATACGTGAACCATTGGGGGCATGACTGGGAAACTGTAGTGCTGCAGGCAGCTACAGATACCGAAGATGGTATGCAGGCAGAGATTTGTTCCAGATGTAAGGAGGAAAAAGAAGGAAGTCGTAAGCCGATTCCAATGACCGGCCACAAGATGGGTGAATGGAGTGTTACGGCAGAAGCAACCTGTACAGAAGCAGGAGAAAAAAGCAGGAGCTGCATCAATGAATACTGTGTATATTGTAAAGATGGGACAAGGTATACAGAGACAGAAGAACTTCCGGTACTTGGACATGATATGACGGAGACGGAAGGGTATGGGGCAACCTGTACGGAGCCAGGCCTGGATCCGTATTGGACCTGTAATCGGTGTGGCAAGAGTTATACAGATGTAACCGGAAGCACAGAGACGACTGCCAAGAATCAGGTGACAGCAGCTCTCGGTCATGATATGACGAAGATAGAAGAGGTAACACCTACCTGTATGGAGGATGGTCATAACGCTTATTGGATCTGTAATCGGTGTGGCAAGATTTTTTCAGATGAAGCTGGCAATACGGAAACAACGGCAGAGGATCAGATTCTTCCTGCTATAGGACATCAGTGGGAAGAAAAAGTACTGGAAGAGCCAACGGAAGATAAAGAAGGAACGACAGCGATTGTCTGCAAAAATTGTGAAGCAGTACAGGAAAACAGCACAAAGATCCTTCCAAAGAAAGGCCATACTTACACAATAGTTTCGGAAGCGATTACCTGGACAGAGGCCGTTGCAAAAGCGCAGGAATCCGGTGGACATCTGGCAACCGTTACGACTGCGGCAGAAAGTACCTATATCAGACAGCTTATGGAGGAAGCCGCTGTTACGGATTGCTGGATTGGCGGATTCCGAGACGGCAGTCAGTGGAAATGGATAACCAGAGAGGAATTTTCTTATTCCGGATTTGCTGAGGTGCCGAATGGAGAAGGAATCTATCTGCTGGAACATGCAGATGGACTCTGGAGCAACTCTGGAAATGAAGAAAAGCATAGTTTTGTAATTGAACAAGATGATATCAGTTATATACCAGATAGTGCGGTACCGGAGATTGAGCGTGTTTCGCCGGAAAATCACAGTGTATTAAATGGTGTGAAAGAATTTGCAGTAGCTGCCAGTGATGATACGGCAGTGAAATCCATTAAAATGGAATGGGCAGTCAGTGAAGAGGAATTAAACTGGGAAACTCTGGATCAGGTGATTGCAGGAAATGCAGGAACATTTTCACTGGATACAACCATCTGGAAGGAAGCAGTGATTAAGGTACGATTCCTGGCGGAAGATATCTATGGAAATAGTGCTTACAGCACAGCTGTATATGAGTATACCATTGATAACCAGGGACCGGAAAAAGTGACCGGACTGGCATATTCTGCTACTTCTACGAACATTACCTTATCATGGGCTGATGTGCCAGATGAGGATTTTGGCTATTTCCAGATAGAACAGCAGCAGGAAGATGGAGCTGGACCGCAATACAGAGAGCAGACAGTACTCTTGGAGTTAATATTTCCGGCCTTTCTCCGGAAACAAAAGTTACATATCGCGTAGTAGCTTACGATGTATATGGAAACCGGGGAACCGAGTCGGATCCGATCGAGGCATCTACAACAAAGGATATGACAGCACCGGTGATCTCTGATATTTCGCCGGAAGCAATGAGATGTAAAGGCACAATTTCGATGCAGTTTACGGTATCAGATGATACAGGAGTCGATGCGCTGTTGATTCAAACTTCCAGGGATAAGTCAGCATGGACAGAGCTTGCCAGTCTGGAAGTGCAGAAGAGTGGAACCACAATCGTAGTATCCTATACACTGGACACGGATACGTTAGAAGAAGGATCTGTTTTTGTACGTGCCATTCCGACAGACTTGTATGGCAATGAGGGAAACAGTACGCAGACAGCACCTTTTGTGGAATATGTGATAGACCGCACTGCTCCGGCAGCACCGCAGGGACTGAAAGCGGCAGAACCAAAAGGCAAAAAAGTAATGCTATCCTGGAAACGTGGCGAGGAAGAAGATCTTGCCGGATATCAGGTGGTACGAACCAGTCTGGATACCGGAAAAGAAGAAATCCTTGTTTCGGATTACACTGCGTTAAGTTATGTGGATCGAAATGTAGAATTCAGTCAGAGATATGCATATCGCATTCGTGTGACTGACCTGGCAGGCAATATCAGTGAAGACAGTGAATCTTTAGAAGTCACCATTCCGGCAGATACTGAGAAACCGGTGATTCACAGTATTGCACCGGCAAGTGGCAGGATTGGGATCAGGAGCCAGATCAGGGCATTAGTGGAAGACAATAATGAGGTAGAAGTCCTGCGGGCATCTTACAGTACCGACGGGGCAAACTGGCAGACGATTTCTGATATCAGCGTAAATGCACAAAATGGAGTATATCCGATCAATGTTGACTGGGACAAGATCAACCTGGGAGCAGAGAAACAGTTTTATCTGAAGGCTGTATGCGTGGATGTGTCTGGAAATATCAGTGAAGAAGTAACCAGAACCTATACCATCGATGATGTGGCACCAGAAACATCTGATCTGACAGCAACAGTAAAAGAAGACCAGAGCGCTATCGAACTGACTTGGACAAGCGGACAGGAAGAGGATCTGGCCGGGTTCTATCTGTATCGAAGATCTGCCGGTGAGACAAAGGATAACAGCATCTGTGTATTACAGAAGTCGGCGGAAGATAAGGAACAGTATACATTTGAAGATACGACGGTACAGTCTCTGACAGGTTATATTTACTTTGTCAGATCTATAGACAAATATGGCAACTCTGCGGACAGTAACGAAGTGATGATTACAGCACCATTGATTCAGGTGGTGGATACGACAGATCCATATGCCTATATATCAGCTAATTCCAGAGGCGAACTTGGCGTAGAAATGACATTTTCCGCAGCGTCATCTTATGACGATACAGGAATCGTTTCCTACAAGTGGGATTTTGGTGATGGATCTACGGCAGACACGATGGAAGCGGTTCACACTTATGAGACGGCCGGAACCTTTGAGGTAACACTTACGGTTGCAGATGCAGCTGAAAATACGGCAACTGTACAGATGAATGTAACGATTTACGACAAAGACAGTACAGGATTCGTGCGTGTCAGAGTACATGATGAAAATGGAGCGGCAGTACCGGACGCCGGAGTCTACTTTGATCTTGGCTCAGAACAGATGAGAATGATCAATACCAACAGTGATGGCTATGCAGAACTTACGGCAACGAAAGGCATGTATCCAATTGGAGCATATAAGGACGGCTATCTTCCGGTTAAAAAGGAAGTGCAGATTACGGAAAAGCAGACAACAGAGGTTGCTCTTACTCTGGTGAAAAAAGATATGATTGTTGGTGATCTGACGGTGAGACGTATGACGCTGGAGGAAATCAAGGCAGCTGGAATCAAGCTGGACGAGGAAGCCAATCAGAATGTCTTCAAGTTTAAAACGACGCTGTATTACAAAGGAGAAGAAATCCCGGTGGAAGGTACCTATAGTGGTGGCCAGTGGCATTGGGAAGATGAAGAATATAAAGTAGATGACCGGATTATCAAACCGGTGCCGATTCCTATTCCGGATTTCGATGGTTACTGGAATTATTCCGGCGGAGGCAGTGGCGGTTCTGGTGGTGATGGCAGTCAGATGACGATCAAAGAGCCGATGATTGCCGTGCTGGAAATCCCTGGAGAAGGAAGCTGGCTGAAGGACTTCTTTGATGTGGAACTCACGGTTTTGAATCAGGCAGATTCTGCATTCTATGTAGATAACTGTAAGGCAACCTTAAAGGTACCTTCCGGACTGACGTTAATGGATTCCAATTATACAACTGCCAGTCCTGAAGTTTCCATGGGAACAATTCAGGGTGGAAAGAGTGCATCTGCACACTGGATTCTGCGTGGTGATGAAGCAGGTGAGTATGAAGTAGGTGCAGATTTCTCCGGTACACTGAGAGATTTTGGAGCAAGTATCCATGCGTCCTTTAAAGTAAAAGAGCCGTTTAAGGTACGAGGCGGAGAAAACATCTGGGTGGACATTATCACAGAAAGTGCTATTTTGAATTACACCGATGGTGCCATTCGAGTAGGTATTCGAAATGAAGATGAGAATCCGGTATATTGTCCGAATCTGAAGCTGGATAAAGTACAGCTGGTAAAATCCTGGAAGGCATCAGGACCAAGTACTGTGAATACCAGCCGTGAAGTACTGGAGACGGGAGAAGAACTCTGGTACGATTACATCATTGACCGGGACGACTGGGAAGAACTGATCGGGGCGGAAGATACTACATTCTATCTGGTAAATCAGATTACAGAACAGCTTTCCGGAGTTGACGTAAACTTTACGATGAAGACGGTAGAACCGTTAACCATATCCCCAGATAAGATAGAAGTCTATGAATATGACAGTGAAACAGGGGAAGTGGGCGAAGAAGTAAAATTATTGGATCTGCAGAAAAACGGAGTGTTCAAAGCAGAAATACCGGATCTGATGATTAAGACTTATCGTCAGGATGAGTATGGAAAAGATGTTCCGACTTCTATGGAAGTGACCATTCGGGATGGCTATCTCATGCGAGATGACAAACCTGGCAACAGCCATGTAAAGAAAGTCACTACAGATGAAAATGGTACATGTATCGTGAAAGGATACGAGATTACGGACTGGCTGCCTGGAATATCAGATGGCGCAGCAGATGGAAATACAAAGACAAACTACAAAGCGTATGATATCGGCTTTTACAGCAGCAGAGCAAGGAAGATTGTATCGGTCGTGGTCAGAGGCAAGACAGCGACAACCGGCAATTTGACCGTGTGTGTGCAGGTTGAAAAAGAAGACGGAGGATATGCGAATATATCTGGTGCAACGGTAACAGTTGGAAATACCAGTGCAGTTACGGGCAAAGAAGGAAAGGTGGATATCTTTGGTAAAGCAGTTCCGACAGGAAAAAATACCATCCGTATTACTGCTGAAGGGTATTATCCGTTGGAAGATATTGTAACAGTAGGCGAACAGACAGAGAAAACCTATTATCTGTATAAGGATGATGGACTGGGACATTCTTTTATTAAGAATCTGTCCTGCAGTCTTAGCTCCAATTCGCTTGGAAATATCACCATTATTCCAAAGGGTACTGCATCTGGAAAGGTTACATTCACCTTGGATAAGGAGATTGTAGATGGAGAAGAATTTCAGAATTATACATATCGCATTTCCAACAAAGATAAAGTGGTAAAAGAAGGTGAGTTTACCAGTAATACATTCCTTCTGGATATGAATGATATGGATGCCGGAGAAAAACTGTACTTTGGAATGAAAGTGAAAACCGCTGATGGCCAGATTTACCAGGTGCCATACCAAGATGCTCATTTTCTGGTAATTGAACGCCCGAATTTCCTGAATAGCTTTACTTATGACCTGAATCAGGCTACAGATGGAAAAGAATGGTCCTTAAAGGGAAGTGATGTAGTAAAAGTACTGTTTAGCAAGAAGGGAAAAGATACCAAGGTCAACATTGGAAGCGGAACGAAAGATTCTTCTGATGATGAGAAAGAGGATACTTTACTGAAGCTGCTTCATCAGTATGACTTTGAAGTGGAAAATGAGAAAGAATTTCCGGTCACCGCAAGCTACGATACTTCAGGAAAAGTAACCATTGCTTATGCACTGAAACAGGGAAAGGCGAAGAAACAGTCTGGATTTTATGCGATTAGCAATGATAAGGACGGAAAACCGGAACGAACATCACTTTCCGGTGATATTAAAATTCAGCTGACCTTTACCTATAATACGATAAAAAATGTATGGGATGTGGCGGTTGATATTATACTGGAAGGAAATGTGAGTGTTCCTCTGGCAAAAGGTGAGTGGAAACTTGCCTATGCGGAAGTTGGCTTTGAAGGAAACGGAGAACTGGACCTGCAGTTATGCAAAACAGAAGTAGGAGATCAGTTCCTGGAAGAACTGTCAGATTCTTTCGCATTAAAGAGTGGAACCATAGAAGGTAAGGTAAAAGGTTCCGCAGGTGGAATGGTAGGAATGAAGGAACTCGCTTCTCTTGGCGCATATTTCAAGGTTGGCCTGAAAATGGGCTTTATGCCATATATGAAGATGTTGTCAACAGTAGAAGTTGGTTGGGAAAGCCATTTACTGTGTTTCCAGAACGGAGGAGCATGGTTAAATGAGAACTATGAACTGTTTGCAGATTCCGGAACAACGTCGCATGAATTATCTGACCAGGAATATAGTGTGCTGTCAGATGAGGCAGCGATTCTGGCTGTGGCAGAAGCGGCACAGGAAAATGCAGGAGGATATGTTCTGGATTCTGCTCCGGCTGACAGCCAATGGATTGGAAAGACGGAGGAAACAGAAGGAAAACCAGGAATACTTGCGCAGGGTGTCTACTATGATGTTCAGCCACAGGTGGTGCCTCTGGCAGATGGAACAACTTTAATGGTATTTGTAAATTATACCGAGGATAAAGATAATCCGGTTGGTATCTATTACACCAGAAAAGTGGATGGCTCCTGGACAACACCAAAGAGGATTTCAACAGATGGAACCATAGAAATGTCTCCGAAGCTGACGAAGACAGAGAACGGTGCAAGCCTGATCTGGACAAAGCTGAAGGAGCGCCTCGGAGATATGAGTGGAACTTATACAGAGGAACAGATTGCAGATGCACTCTATGATAAGATGACTGTCTGCCAGGCATATTATGATCCGGCAACGGATGCCTGGACAACTCAGGAAATTGCGTCAAATGGAAAACTTGTCAGCAAACCAGTTTGGGCAGGCAATGGAGAGAGTGGTCTGAGCGTATGGGTAGAAAATGCAGCAGGTGCAGAAACTGCAACAGTAGAGAAGCCGGATACCTTACACTTTGTATACAGAAAGGGCGAAGTGGTATCTGGTCAGGGCGAAATTCAGGTACCTGGTTATCTGATCTCCGAGCTTGCACTGGAAGAAGCCGATGGAAGCTATCTGCTCACTGCCAATATCCGGAATCATCAAGGCGGAAAAGAGATTTTTTACAGCGCTTATGATGGAAACAGATGGAAAAAGGCAGAGACGATCAGTTCTTCTGATACTGTATATGATCCGAAATATATTAAAGGAAAGCTGTATTATATCAGCGACAGAAAGATACTTTGCGCAGCAAACGGGAAGATTCAGCAGATCGTATGCAGCGATTCACTGGAAGATGTAGAATCTTTTACAGCGACAGCATATGGAGAAAAAGGAATCATGCTGGCTTGGTCAGAAAGCAAATACGATGGATCTATTTATATGGCAGTATCTCAGGATGGCGTAAGATGGACAGAACCATTTGAAGCAGTAGAGCAGGCTGGACTGTGTGCGGCACCTCAGATTGTAGTGGAAAATGGTATGATATTGCTGGTATATCAGCAGGCGATTACCGAAAATGGTGTGCGGTATGAATTGAAATCCAAATCCATTCCTTTAGGAACGGATCTGAAACTGATGGAAAGCAGTACAGATGGAGTGCTTTATGCAGGCGCAGAAATGCGCACAGACTTTAAAGCAGCCAATGTGGGAACGGGAGCAGTAACCGGAGTGAAAGCTGTGATATCAGAGAAGGAAGATGGCAGTGCTCCGATAGCAGAGGCCACAGTGAAAAATGGTCTGAATGGAACCATTATCTGGAAAGTGCCGGAAGCATACAATGGAAATACTTACTATCTGGTAGTATTACCAGCTGACAGCGCCTTAGAAGATGTGAACATGGAAGATAATGCGACTGATATTGGCGGCCAGATGCGAGATGTGGCGATCACCTATGGCTCTTACATGGGAACCACAGCAGAAGGTGCAAAATTGCTGATCGGGCTGGAAAACAGAGGAATTGTATCCAGTGGCGGTATGGGTCTGAAAGCAGAAAACCTGGAGAGTAAAGAACTTCTCTATGAAGGAGCCCTGCCAGATCTGGCGGGAGGCGATGAAAGAGATGTAAGCTTCCTGGTTGATAAAAATCTGTCTGATGTCAGTATCCTGGTAACGATCACCTGCGATGCAGAAGAAACGGATGAACAGAATAATACCGAAGTGATCCGAATCAATGATATTGTAGATCTGGATGAAACCATACAGGCACATACTCATACATGGGATGATGGTGAAGTAGTAACAGAACCAACCTGTACCACAACTGGTGAAAAACAGTATCACTGTACGATGGAAGGCTGTACGGAAACCAGATCAGAAGTACTTCCGGCAGGCCATAAACTGAACAGGACAGAAGCAAAAGCAGCGACCTGTACAGAAACAGGAAATCAGGAATACTGGACCTGTGAGAGATGTAAGCTGGTATTTGCAGATGCAGATGCACAGAAGGAAACAACGTTAAAACAGCGGATGATTCCTGCAACAGGCCACAAATTTGGAGACTGGAAAGAAGTAAAAGCTGCCACTTGTGAGCAGCCTGGTTCTATGCGGAGAAGTTGCCAAAATGAAGGCTGTGATATGTCGGAGACGGCAGAGGTTCCATCACTTGGTCATAATTATGTGACGGAGCGAAAAGAGGCAACCTGTGAAGATTCTGGTTATGGGCAGGAAAGATGCAGCAATTGTAATGAGATAAGGACAGGCAGTTATAAGAGCATTCCTGCATTGGAGCATGACTATGGTGAATGGGTAACGGTGAAACAAGCCACCTGTACCACCTCTGGTGAGATGACACAGACATGTAAAAGATGCGGATATGTATTCCTGTCAATTGTAAATATGACAGGGCATCAGTATGAAGAGGACTCAAGAGAGGCAACCTGTACGGAAGACGGATATACCCGGCAGAAATGTAAGAGGTGCGGAGCGGTAGAAGATTATGAAGTTATCAAGGCACTGGGACATGACTTGCGTGAAAAGATTTATACGCAGGAAGCAGATTGTACCACGAACGGAAGGTATATACAGATCTGTAACCGGTGTAAGGGAACAATATCCGGGCAGAAACCAATGCTGGGACATGAGTATAAGCCAGATCGCAAAGAGGCAACCTGTACAGAGAATGGTTATATCCAGCAGAAATGTATAAGATGTGATGCTGTAAAAGATTACACACTAATAGCAGCTTCGGGTCATACATTTGGCGAATGGAATACGATCACACCTTCCACCTGCAAGAAAAAAGGTATAGCAGAGAGAACTTGCAGCAATACTGGATGCAGTGAAAAAGAAACAAAAGAACTGGATCTGACAGATCATAGCTGGGAGAGCCGAATGATAAAAGCGGCGACTGCGACAGAAGAAGGTGTTCAGGCACTCATCTGTAAAGTGTGTGGGGAAGAAAAGAAAAACAGCCGTACAGCTATCCCGATGACAGCACATCAGATGGGTGAATGGAAAACTGTGACAGAAGCTGACTGTACCACTGACGGATTACAGCAGAGGACTTGTACCTATCAGAATTGTACGATTTGTAAGGATGGAAACCGTTATACAGAAACAAAAGTGATGCCGGCTCGTGGTCATGATCTGACAAATGTAGAGTGGACAGTCGATGAACCGGCAAGCTGTACAAGGGAAGGAAGTCGCTCCAAGATCTGTACACGCTGCAAAGCAAAAGCACTGACAGAAGTGATTCCAATGACAGCACATGATTATGTGGAGCAGAAAACAGCACCAACCTGTACAACTGCCGGACATAGCCAGCTGATTTGTACAATTTGTCATCAGGTGAAAGCAGATAGTTTTACTTCCATTCCGGCAATCGGTCATATATTTGGACTGGATGAAGGATACTGGGACTACATAGTGGAACCGACCTGTGTGGATCAGGGATTGATTCGTTATCGTTGCCAGAATGCAGGCTGCCAGGCAAAAAGGATCAGTGTATTGCCAACTGTATCACATACCTGGAATTCGGAACCAACCGTAGAAAAAGAAGCTACCTGTGAAGCAGAAGGAATGCAGGATATTCGCTGTCAGAATTGCTCAGCTGTTAAACCAGGATCTACGCAGACAATTGCCCGAACAGATCATGTCTGGAAAGCAACAAAGACCATCGATCAGGAAGCAACCTGTACCATAGACGGTCAGAAGAGTACGCATTGTTCTGCATGTGGTGCAATAAAAGAAAACAGCGTGGAAAGTATTCCGGCAACCGGACATAGCTATGGGGAAGCAACGGTGATTCGAGAAGCATCCTGTACAGAAAATGGAATTCAGGAACGACGCTGTGAAAAATGTGGAACTGTTGAAACGACGGAGACAGAAAAAACAGGTCACAGGATGGATTTGACGGTTACACAGGCTGCAACCTGCGAAGAAGATGGTCTGCTGACCTATGAATGCAAATCCTGTGGAAGAAAGCAGTTTAAGGTGCAGTCAGCGCTGGAGCATGACTGGAGTAAAGATACCATTACAATAGACTCCACGTTGGATGAAAACGGTGAAGAATTCAGAACCTGTTATCGGTGCGGTGGAATAGATATTATTCGAGTTATACCAAGTAAACGCCAGGCAGGATACCTTGACTTTATCGGCGGTTATGGTGAGTATGGACCTGATTATGGACCAGATGGAACGGACTTCGAAGATGTTCTGGGAGTAATGGGACACGTGGATGAGGAATTGGTGACATCTGAACAGATTGCGGGAGTGGAACGCAATATGCCGATTACAGTAGATGCACCTCAGATAACAGGAAATATGTGCGACGATGCAACAGTGGTCGGAGGCACACTTGCTCTTGTGTCAGTTACGGAAACACAGACAGAAGAAAAGATGCAACCGATGTTGATGATGGATCAGACAGCAGATATGAATTCTCTGGCGGATCGTGTTGAGGAAGATACAAAGTCAGCAAAAAATGAGATATCCATTAATGCCGGTGAAATAGAAAGTGAGGAGATTGCAGGAATTGTGAAGAAATATCAGGATCTTTCTATTGCATTAAAGGTATTGCAGCCAAATGGAGAGTTAAAAGAGTATACGTCTGTAGAATCACCGGTGGTATTTACCTTGAAGCTGGCAGATCTGTTCACACAGACAGACTATAAGCTGGTCAGAGTATCTGCAACGACGAGAGCAACAGAAGAAGTAGCATTTAAGCGGAATGTGGATGGCGCTATCACCTTTACTACCAGAAACTTTACAGGTCTTCGTATCGTACAGGGGGAATGTATAGATGGAAAGCATGATATACAGGGAGCAAAGGAAAATACGATATCGGCAACCTGTACAGAACCTGGAAAAGTGACTGCAAATTGTAAGGTTTGTGGTAAGGAAGTACAGGTAAGAACGCTGGAGTCATTGGGACATGACTATACAGTAAAAGGTGAAACGACACCGGCAACTTGTACAGCGAATGGAAGTCAGACTTATAGTTGCAGCCACAATGGATGCACAGAGACACGTCAGGAGACCATTCCGGCGACTGGTCACAAATATAAATGGGTAGCAGTGCCAGGCGAGACAGCAACCTGTAAAAAAGCTGGAAAGGAACAACAGGTATGTGAAATCTGTAAAGTGACTGGTACAGCCAGATCTGTCGAGGCACTGGGACATGAATACAGTGAATGGACAGTTACCAAGCAGGCAACCTGTAAAGAGGACGGCGAAAAAGCAAGAAGCTGTAAGCATGCAGGATGCACAGAAAAGGAGACCAGAACGATTCCAAAGACGAATGAACATACATTTGTGAAGGATGGCAGTGTCGAGCCAGAAAGTGTAAACTGCTTCCAGGTGGAGCAGCAGAAGTGTAGTGTCTGCGGAATTACCAAAAAAATGACAACGGGTGAGCCATCCCATGACTGGGGCGGAGAGCAGACAAAAACAGCCACCTGTATGGAAAAAGGAATGGTATTTAAGATCTGTAAGAACTGTGAAGAAACACAGGTTGTGAAGGTGCTGGATATTGCAGAACACAGGCTGGCAAAGACGGAAGCAAGAAAAGCGACCTGTCTGGAAAATGGAAATCAGGTATACTGGACATGCGAGGCTTGCGGTAAAGTTTTTGCAGATGAATCAGCACAGACGGAGACAACACTGGAAAAACTGGTGATTCCGGCAATCGGACATACACTTACTGCTACCCAGGCAAAAGCAGCTTCCTGTACTACTGCCGGTAATCATGCTTACTGGACCTGTACTACCTGCCATCAGATATTTGCAGATGTGGCGGCTGCACAGCCAACCACACCAGAAGCAATGAATATTCCGGCAGCAGGACATCGGCTGAACCAGACCCATGCAAGGGCGGCTACCTGTGTGTCGGAAGGAACCAGAGGCTACTGGACTTGTGGTACCTGCGGCAAGGTATTTGCAGATCAGGCAGGAAACATAGAGACAACCGTTGCCAATCAAGTACTTGAAAAAGTAGCACATGCGATGGGCGGTTATGTAGAAACGGTTCATCCGACTGCGCTGGCAGCAGGTGTGAAGACGCGAACCTGTAGTGTATGCGGCTATGCAGAAAATGCAGAAGTGGCGAAACTCATCAGTAATGTGAAACTGACTACCTCAAAACTTCCTTTGCAGATCAAACAGAAGGTAGCCTTAAGCAAGATTGTAACAAACATGGCACAAGGCGATTCCATTGCATCTGCAACCAGCGCGAACAAGAAGATTGCGACAGTGGATAACAAGGGAAATGTGAAAGGTGTGAAGGCCGGAAAGGTAAAGATTACTCTGAATTTTGCATCTGGAACATCCAGAACCGTAACAATTACAGTTCAGAAAAAGAAAGTAGCGACATCAAAGATTACTGTTTCTGAAAGAAACGTAACCTTAAAGGTGAAAGGTAAGAGAACACTGATGGCACTGATTTCCCCGATTACATCCAAGGATAAGGTGACCTACAAGACTTCTAATAAGAAGATTGCCACAATATCCAGAAAGGGCGTCATTACCGCAAAGAAAGCTGGAAAAGCAGTGATTACGGTAAAAGCTGGAAAGAAGACAGTAAAAGTCAAAGTAAAAGTTATGAAATAAAAAGCAATAAGATAGTGACATCAGGGCAGCTGATTTATTTCAGCCGCCCTGATTAGTTACAGATATTGACAGAAAAAAAGATATGATCTATACAGGAGAAAATCAAACAAAGGAGAATCATATTGTAGAGAATCTGGATATGTCCAATTCCGTGAACGAAGAGATGGATTCGGCATTGAAAGAAGAAATCCTGAAAAAAATCGGATTTTAGGATAAAAAGTAGTTGACACACACGGTAATGTGTGTTATCTTCAAAAAGAACTGCCGAAGACAGCAGGTGCCGCAAGGCATAAGGATGAAACCGCCTGCCGAGGAGTAAAGAATTTCTTATTGGAATGATTTATGAATCTCTCTGTACGCAGTATAGAGAGATTTTTATTTTTCCGGAATTCATGCGGCGGTACACAAACTATAAAGGAGGTGCACCATTCATGGCAAAAGTAGAACAGAAGAAACCGATCGTTGAAGAAATCAGCGAGCATATCAAAGACGCACAGTCTGTTGTTCTGGTTACTTACAGCGGAATTACTGTAGAGCAGGATACAGCTCTTCGTAAAGAGATGAGAGAAGCTGGTGTTGTTTACAAAGTTTACAAGAACACAATGATGAACTTTGCATTCAAGGGTACAGACTGCGAACCACTTTCTGAGAATCTGGAAGGACCTAACGCTATCGCAATCAGCAAGACTGATGCTACAGCTCCTATCCGTATTCTTGCAAAACATGCAAAGACAGTTCCGGCACTGAAGCTGGTTGCTGGTGTTGTTGAAGGCGGCTACTATGATGAGAAGGCTATTCAGGCACTGAAAGACGTTCCATCAAGAGAAGAACTGCTTGGCAAACTGCTTGGAAGCATTCAGTCTCCAATCGCAAACTTTGCACGTGTTATCAGCCAGATCGCAGAGTCCAAAGAGGCTTAAGTCGAATACGGCACAGTCAGATGCCCAATGGGCAGCCTGATTATTTTAAACGAATCTCGCTGGCAGCATGACTGGCGAAGCAAAAACGAATAAATCAAAAAATGGAGGAAAATAAAATGGCAAAATTAACAACAGCTGAATTTATTGAAGCTATCAAAGAGCTTACAGTATTAGAGTTAAATGATTTAGTAAAAGCATGTGAAGAAGAATTTGGTGTATCTGCAGCAGCAGGTGTTGTAGTAGCAGCAGCAGGAGCAGGCGCTGAAGCAGCAGAAGAAAAAGATGAGTTCGACGTAGAACTGACAGAAGTTGGACCAAACAAAGTTAAAGTTATCAAAGTTGTTCGTGAAGCAACAGGTCTTGGACTGAAAGAAGCTAAAGAAGTTGTAGATGGCGCTCCTAAGGTTGTTAAAGAAGGCGCTTCTAAAGCTGAAGCTGAAGAACTTAAGACAAAACTGGAAGCAGAAGGCGCTAAAGTTACTCTTAAATAATTTGAGCAAACAAAAGCAATGTAATTTACAGGAACCACAGCATGGAACATGTTGTGGTTTTTTTATGCTCTTTTATGGTAAAATATGGTAGTTGCAAGATAACGATATCTGGCAACAAGAAGGCCAAAAAGTGAAAATGGGGGATAATCTGGAATGGAGAAACGAATAATAGACAAAAATGGTGCCTGCATAGATATTTACCAGCCGAAGCAAGCACCAAAGGCTGCAGTAGTGATCTGTCCGGGAGGAGGATATGAGAATCTGTGTGAACGTGAGGCGGGGCCGGTGGCGGAACAGTTTGTGGCAGGTGGTTATCTGGCTGTTGTGCTCTGGTATGAAGTAAAAGCTCCGGTGCTGAAAAATGTACCGCTTCAGCAACTGGCAGATGCAGTATGCTGGTTAAGAGATAATGCACAAAAATATCAGATGGAAGGAAAACATATTTATACCTGTGGATTTTCAGCAGGCGGGCATCTGGCAGGAAGCCTGGGGGTGATGTGGAACCGTCCGGAATATTTTGAAAAAGGAGAGAATCTGCAGAAACACCGTCCAGATGGAATGATTCTGTGCTATCCGGTGATCTCATCTGGTGCATATGCACACCGCAGCAGCTTTGTGAGGCTGGCAGGAGAGGAGCGGCAGGCGCAGGAGGCGTACAGTCTGGAAAAACAGGTGGATGAAAGCTGTGTACCGGTATTTCTGTGGGGAACCTTTGCGGATGATGCAGTTCCGGTGGAAAATTCACTGTTGTTGCTGACCGAACTGGCAAAGCATAAGATTCCGGTGGAATATCATCTGTTCCCGGATGGAATACATGGTCTGTCCCTGGCTACGGAAGAAGTACAGGAACTGGAGAAGAACCGAAAACCAGATATGCATATTGCACGCTGGATGCCGCTGTGCCTGGAATGGCTGGATTATGTGATGGAAAAGATAGATAAATAGATATGGCTGTTTATTCAATTATAAAATTTAAGTGAAAGAGTAGGCGAACAGTATTTGTATATGATATAGTATATATGATACAGGGCAAAAGTCTGAACTAAACGTTTATACAGGAGGAATAAATTATGGCAACACCACACAACGCGGCCAATATAGGCGATATAGCAGAAACGATTTTATTACCGGGAGATCCGCTTCGTGCAAAAGTGATCGCAGAGACATTTTTAGAAAATCCAGTGCAGTTTAATACAGTGCGTAATATGTTTGGATACACCGGAACATATAAAGGAAAGAAAGTATCTGTCATGGGAACTGGAATGGGTATGCCGTCTATTGGCATTTACAGCCATGAACTGATTCAGTTTTACGGAGTGAAAAATCTGATTCGTGTAGGATCTGTGGAGCAACACAGGAAAATGCCAGACTCGGAACCATTCTGATGGCACAGGGCGCATGTACAGACAGTAATTATGCACATCAGTACAACCTGCCTGGAACATTTAGTGCGATTGCTGATTTTACCCTGCTGAAAACGGCACAGGAGATGGCAGAAGCAGAAGGATTCCCGTACATTGTGGGAAACATCCTGTCTAGTGATGTTTTCTATACTGAGACACCAGAATGGAAGCAGTGGGCAAAGATGGGAGTGCTTGGTATTGAAATGGAAAGTTATGCACTTTACTGCGAAGCAGCGAGAGTGGGAGTAAGAGCCCTTGGCATCTTTACAGTATCTGATTCTATTGTAACGGGCGAAGCAACTACTGCAGAAGAACGACAGAACAAGTTCACTAATATGATGAAAGTTGCATTAGAGACTGCCATCAGACTTTAAACAGAAAAAAATATATCGTACAAAAATCATGCTTCGGCATGATTTTTGTGCGTTATAAAGTATGGTTACTGTCCACAGAAAAGCCCTGCAAGGCATTTTGCGTGACGATGCATAGAAAATGTAAGACTTATTTGCTTGATTTTATTTATATGTTACGGTATGATACCTAATAACATGACAGGTGACAAGACACGTGAGAACGCAGGAGGGAGAGAACATGAAGAAAATCAAGGATTTACTGGATCACATTTTTATTGACGGTCTGAGCGGCATGGCACAGGGGCTGTTCGCCACACTGATCATAGGCACAATTATTCAGCAGATCGGTACACTGATCGGTGGCCCGAGAGGCGATATGATCTTTGCGGTAGGGAAAGTTGCGGCAGCACTGACCGGTGCCGGTATCGGCGTGGGTGTGGCTGCGAAGTTTAAAGAAAGCTATCTGGTAGTGGTATCTGCGGCGACAGCCGGTATGGTGGGCGCATTTGCCAGCAAGCTGCTGGCCGGTACGGTTCTTGTGGATGGAACGATGGTATTTGCAGGACCGGGAGAACCACTTGGAGCGTTTTTGGCTGCCTACATTGGAATTGAATGCGGGCATCTGGTAGCAGGCAAGACGAAAGTGGATATTCTGGTAACACCGATTGTGACCATTGGAACCGGTTCATTGGTTGGTCTTCTGGTGGGACCGGGCGTGTCAAGAATCATGACAAGCCTTGGCGCAATGATCAACTGGGGCGTAGAGCAGCAGCCATTTTTGATGGGTATCGTGGTATCGGTTCTGATGGGGATGATCCTGACTCTTCCGATCAGTTCAGCAGCACTTGGTATTATTCTGAACCTGTCCGGTCTGGCGGCCGGGGCAGCTACCGTTGGATGCTGCTGTAATATGGTAGGATTTGCAGTGGCTTCATATCGTGAAAATAAAATCGGTGGTCTGGTAGCGCAGGGAATCGGAACTTCCATGCTTCAGGTACCCAATATTGTCCGTAAGCCTGTGATCTGGCTCCCGGCCATTCTCTCAAGCACCATCTTAGGACCGGTTGGAACCATGATCTTCAAGATGACAGGCAATGCCACCGGATCCGGCATGGGAACAGCCGGACTGGTAGGACAGATCATGACCTGGCAGACGATGGTACCTGCAGAATCTGGAACCATCGTCCTGATCAAGATACTGCTGATCCAGATCATTCTCCCGGCACTCATCACCCTGGCTATCTCCGAATACATGAGAAAAAAAGGCTGGATCAAATATGGCGACATGAAACTGGATATGTAAAGAAATGGAATGGAATCTGCAGCAAATTTCAAAAACCATTTGACAACCTTGAAAATTGGTGATACAGTATAGGTTGCATTATTGTGCGAGAGTATGCGTTTGGGTGAAGTATACCCAAAAAGAAACTTGGTGTATTTGTATGAAAAAGAGCAAGAGCACACCAGCACATTTATATAAAAAGACAGGGGTGAAACGTCATATGGAGAAAAACAGGATACGTCCTATCACAAACGGCAACAGTTTCCGAATGAGTTACTCAAGACAGAAAGAGGTTCTTGAGATGCCGAACCTGATCGAGGTTCAGAAGGACTCATACCAGTGGTTTTTGGACGAAGGCCTCAATGAAGTGTTTGATGATATCTCACCAATTCGTGATTACAGCGAAAAGCTCAGCCTGGAATTTGTAGATTTCAAGCTTTGCGAAGATGATGTCAAATACTCAATCGAAGAGTGCAAAGAGCGCGATGCTACTTATGCAGCTCCTTTGAAAGTTAAGGTCAGACTGCACAACAGAGAGACTGATGAAATCAATGAACATGAAATATTCATGGGAGATCTTCCACTGATGACAGCTACAGGTACGTTCGTTATTAACGGTGCAGAACGTGTTATCGTAAGCCAGCTGGTTCGTTCTCCGGGTATTTATTACGCAATTGCACATGACAAGCTTGGTAAGAGACTGTTTTCTTCTACCGTGATTCCAAACCGTGGTGCATGGCTGGAATATGAGACAGACTCCAATGACGTATTTTATGTTCGTGTAGATAGAACCAGAAAAGTACCGATTACCGTATTGATTCGTGCCCTTGGTGTCAGCACGAATGCTGAGATCCTGGAATTATTTGGTGAGGAACCAAAGATTCTTGCGACATTGACCAAGGACGTTTCTACGAACTACAAAGAAGGTCTTCTGGAACTGTACAAGAAGATTCGCCCAGGTGAACCATTAGCAGTAGAGAGCGCAGAGAGCCTGATTACAGCAATGTTCTTTGACCCGAGAAGATACGATCTTGCAAAAGTCGGACGTTATAAATTCAACAAAAAGCTGATGCTTCGTAACCGTATTGCAGGACATGTACTGGCAGAGGATGTAGTGGATCCTTCTACAGGTGAAGTCCTGGCAGAAGCAGGAACAAAGTTAACACGCGAACTGGCTGATGATATTCAGAATGCGGCAGTTCCATTTGTCTGGATTCAGACAGAAGAACGCAATGAAAAAGTTCTGTCCAGCATGATGGTAGATATCACCAAATGGGTAGATATTGATGAGGATGAAGCAAGAAGCCTTGGCGTGACAGAATTAGTATATTATCCGGTGCTGGCTTCTATACTGGAAGAAAATGAAAGCCTGGATGATATCAAAGATGCAATTAAGAGAGATATTCATGACCTGATTCCAAAGCATATTACAAAAGAAGATATCTTTGCTTCTATTAATTACAATATGCATCTGGAATATGGCATTGGAAATGATGATGATATTGACCACCTGGGTAACAGACGTATTCGCGCGGTAGGTGAGCTGCTTCAGAATCAGTACCGTATCGGTCTGTCCAGACTGGAGAGAGTGGTTCGTGAAAGAATGACCACACAGGATCTGGAAGGTATTTCCCCACAGTCCCTGATCAATATCAAGCCGGTAACTGCAGCAGTGAAAGAATTCTTCGGATCTTCCCAGCTGTCACAGTTCATGGATCAGAACAACCCTCTTGGTGAGCTGACTCACAAGAGACGTCTGTCCGCACTGGGACCTGGTGGTCTGTCACGAGACAGAGCAGGATTCGAGGTTCGAGACGTACATTATTCCCACTATGGAAGAATGTGCCCTATCGAGACTCCTGAAGGACCGAATATCGGTCTGATCAACTCTCTTGCATGCTATGCAAGAATTAACCAGTATGGTTTCGTTGAGGCACCATACCGTAAGATTGACAAGACAGATCCTAAGAACCCGCGTGTTACAGACGAAGTAGTCTACATGACCGCTGATGAAGAGGATAATTATCATGTAGCACAGGCGAATGAGCAGCTGGATGCAGACGGACATTTCGTTCGTAAGAATGTATCTGGTCGTTACAGAGAAGAGACACAGGAATACGAACGAAGCATGTTTGATTACATGGATGTATCTCCTAAGATGGTGTTCTCCGTAGCTACAGCCCTCATTCCTTTCCTGCAGAACGACGATGCGAACCGTGCGCTGATGGGATCTAACATGCAGCGTCAGGCCGTACCTCTTCTGACTACTGAAGCTCCTGTAGTAGGTACTGGTATGGAGACAAAGGCAGCGGTTGACTCAGGTGTCTGCGTGGTAGCAAAACGTGCAGGTGTAGTAGAGACTGTTACATCTAAAGATATTGTTATTCGAACAGATGACGGACAGAAGGATGAATATCATCTGACCAAGTTCCTGCGAAGCAACCAGAGCAACTGCTACAACCAGAAGCCAATCGTATTCAAAGGCAATCGTGTAGCAGAAGGACAGGTTATTGCAGACGGACCTTCTACTTCCAATGGTGAGATCGCTCTTGGTAAGAACCCACTGATCGGTTTCATGACATGGGAAGGTTATAACTACGAGGATGCGGTTCTGTTAAGTGAAAGACTGGTTATGAACGACGTATACACATCTGTTCATATTGAAGAATACGAGGCAGAAGCCCGTGATACCAAGCTGGGACCGGAAGAGATCACAAGAGACGTTCCTGGTGTGGGTGATGACGCATTAAAGGATCTGGATGAAAGAGGTATCATCCGTATCGGTGCGGAAGTTCGTGCCGGTGATATCCTGGTTGGTAAAGTAACTCCTAAGGGAGAGACAGAACTGACAGCAGAAGAGAGACTGCTTCGTGCAATTTTCGGTGAAAAAGCACGTGAAGTAAGAGATACTTCTCTGAAAGTACCTCATGGTGAATATGGTATTGTTGTAGATGCAAAAGTATTCACAAGAGAAAATGGAGATGAACTGGCACCTGGAGTAAATCAGGCAGTCAGAATCTATATTGCACAGAAGAGAAAGATTTCCGTTGGTGATAAGATGGCCGGACGTCATGGTAACAAGGGTGTCGTTTCCCGTGTATTACCAGTAGAAGATATGCCATTCCTGCCAAACGGACGTCCACTGGATATCGTGCTGAATCCTCTGGGTGTGCCTTCTCGTATGAATATCGGACAGGTGCTGGAGATTCATTTGAGTCTTGCGGCAAAAGCCCTTGGATTTAACATTTCTACTCCGGTATTTGACGGTGCAAACGAAATTGATATCATGGACACTCTGGATCTGGCAAACGATTATGTCAATCTGGAATGGGATGAATTTAAAGCAAAACATGGCGAAGAGCTGCTTCCGGAAGTTCTGGATTATCTGTATGAGAACAGAGATCACAGAGAACTGTGGAAGGGTGTGCCACTGTCCAGAGACGGTAAGGTAAGACTTCGTGATGGTAGAACAGGTGAGTTCTTTGACAGTCCTGTAACCATTGGACACATGCATTATCTGAAGCTGCATCACCTGGTTGATGATAAGATCCATGCACGTTCTACGGGTCCTTACTCACTGGTAACACAGCAGCCTCTGGGTGGTAAAGCTCAGTTCGGTGGACAGCGTTTCGGAGAGATGGAAGTTTGGGCTCTGGAAGCATACGGAGCATCTTACACACTGCAGGAAATCCTGACAGTAAAATCTGATGACGTTGTTGGTCGTGTGAAGACATATGAAGCAATCATTAAGGGTGAGAATATTCCTGAACCGGGTATTCCAGAATCCTTTAAGGTTATGCTGAAAGAACTTCAGGCTCTTGGTCTGGATGTGAAAGTTCTTGGTGAGAACCAGCAGGAAGTTGAGATTATGGAAACTGTTGATTATGGTGAAACAGATATCCGTTCCGTCATTGAAGGAGACAGAGGCTATAAGCGTGAGGAAAATTCCTTTGGCAGCTATGGATTCAGCCAGCAGGAATTCTCCGGTGATGAACTTGTAGATGTACAGGAGTCCGAAGATGAAGAAACCGTTGATGTGGATGACAGCTTCGATGACGATGTAGAATAGGGAGGGAACCATTCATGGCAGAAGTAACAAATAAAGAAGTTTATCAGCCAATTTCGTTTGATGCGATCAAGATTGGCCTGGCATCTCCTGAGAAAATCAGAGAGTGGTCCCATGGAGAAGTAAAGAAACCGGAAACCATTAACTACAGAACACTGAAACCGGAAAAAGACGGACTTTTCTGTGAACGTATTTTCGGACCTAGCAAGGACTGGGAGTGCCACTGTGGTAAATATAAGAAAATCCGTTATAAAGGTGTTGTCTGCGATCGCTGTGGTGTAGAAGTTACCAAATCCAGCGTTCGTAGAGAGCGTATGGGTCATATTGAACTGGCTGCACCAGTTTCTCATATCTGGTATTTCAAGGGTATCCCTTCCAGAATGGGGCTGATGTTGGACTTATCACCGCGTGTACTGGAAAAAGTTCTGTACTTTGCGAACTACATTGTACTGGATGCCGGTGATACTAACCTGATGTATAAGCAGGTGCTGACAGAAAAAGAATATCAGGAAGCAAGAGAAGCCTATGGAGACACATTCCGTGTTGGCATGGGTGCAGAAGCCATCAAAGAGCTTCTGGAAGCAATTGATATGGACAAGGAATCTGCAGAATTACAGGCTGCTCTGGCTGAATCATCAGGCCAGAAGCGTGCCCGTATCGTAAAGAGACTGGAAGTCGTAGAAGCATTCCGTGAATCTGGAAATAAACCAGAGTGGATGATCATGACTGTCATTCCGGTTATCCCGCCAGATATCCGTCCGATGGTACAGCTGGATGGTGGACGTTTTGCCACATCTGACTTAAATGATCTGTATCGTCGTATTATCAACCGTAACAACCGTCTGAAAAGACTGTTAGAGCTGGGCGCACCAGATATCATCGTTCGTAACGAAAAGAGAATGCTGCAGGAATCTGTGGATGCTCTGATTGATAACGGACGTAGAGGACGTCCGGTAACTGGACCGGGTAACAGACCACTGAAGTCCCTGTCGGATATGTTAAAGGGTAAATCAGGACGTTTCCGTCAGAACCTGCTCGGAAAACGAGTTGACTATTCCGGGCGTTCCGTTATCGTTGTTGGTCCTGAACTGAAGATTTACCAGTGCGGTCTGCCACAGGAGATGGCGATTGAGCTGTTCAAGCCTTTCGTTATGAAAGAACTGGTGGCAAACGGTACTTCTCACAATATTAAGAATGCCAAGAAGATGGTTGAGAGACTGGAACCGCAGGTATGGGATGTCCTGGAACAGGTTATTAAAGAGCATCCGGTCATGCTGAACCGTGCTCCTACACTGCACAGACTTGGTATTCAGGCATTTGAACCGATTCTGGTGCAGGGAAAAGCGATTAAGCTGCATCCACTGGTTTGTACCGCGTTCAACGCCGACTTCGATGGTGACCAGATGGCGGTTCATCTTCCGCTGTCCGTAGAAGCACAGGCAGAGTGCCGTTTCCTGCTTCTTTCACCGAACAACCTTCTGAAGCCGTCTGATGGCGGCCCTGTAGCCGTTCCTTCACAGGATATGGTCCTTGGTATTTACTATCTGACACAGGAAAGACCTGGAGCAAAGGGAGAAGGTAAGTTCTTCAAGAGTGTCAACGAAGCAATCCTTGCATATGAGAACCAGGTAATTACTCTTCAGACAAAGATTCACGTTCGTGTTACTAAGACAATGCCGGACGGAACAGAGAAGACAGGAACAGTCAGCTCTACACTGGGACGATTTATCTTTAACGAGATCCTTCCTCAGGACCTTGGATTTGTAGATCGAAGCAATCATGACAATGATCTTGCCCTGGAAGTTGATTTCCATGTAGGTAAGAAAGGTCTGAAACAGATCCTTCAGAAAGTTATCAATACACATGGAGCTACCAAGACAGCAGAAGTGCTGGATGATATCAAGTCCATGGGTTACAAATATTCTACCAGAGCGGCCATGACCGTATCCATTTCCGATATGACTGTGCCACCACAGAAACCACAGCTGATAGCTGAGGCTCAGGATACTGTAGATAAGATCACAAGAAACTACAAACGTGGTCTGATCACAGAAGAAGAACGTTATAAAGAAGTTGTTGAGACCTGGAAGAATACCGATGATATTCTGACCAAAGCTCTGCTGGATGGTCTGGATAAGTACAACAACATCTACATGATGGCTGACTCAGGAGCCCGTGGTTCTGATAAGCAGATCAAACAGCTGGCAGGTATGCGAGGACTGATGGCCGATACAACCGGTCACACCATCGAACTTCCTATTAAGTCCAACTTCCGTGAAGGTCTGGACGTACTGGAATACTTCATGTCTGCTCATGGAGCTCGTAAAGGTCTGTCCGATACAGCTCTTCGTACCGCTGACTCTGGTTACCTGACCAGACGTCTGGTAGACGTATCACAGCACCTGATCATTCGTGAGACAGACTGCTGTGAAGGTAAGGAAGCACCTGGTATGTATGTACAGGCACTTCGTGATGGTAAAGAAGAGATCGAAAGCCTTCAGGAACGTATCACAGGAAGATTCTCCTGTGAGACGATCTGTGATAAGAATGGTGAAGTGATTGTAAAGGCTAACCATATGATCACACCGAAGCGTGCTGCAAAGATCATGTCCGAAGGTGTAGATGCAGAAGGCAAGCCATTTGAAAAGATTAAGATCCGTACTGTGCTGACCTGTAAGTCACATATCGGTGTCTGCGCAAAATGTTATGGTGCCAACCTGGCAACCGGTGAACCGGTACAGGTAGGTGAATCCGTAGGTATCATTGCAGCACAGTCTATCGGTGAACCTGGTACACAGCTGACCATGCGTACCTTCCATACCGGTGGTGTGGCTGGTGGAGATATTACACAGGGTCTTCCTCGAGTTGAGGAGCTTTTTGAAGCGAGAAAACCAAAGGGTCTTGCAATCATCACTGAGATCGCCGGTAAAGTTGAGATCCGTGATACGAAGAAGAAACGTGAAATTATCGTGACCAATCAGGAAACAGGAGAGTCTAAGACTTACCTGATCCCGTATGGTTCCAGAATTAAAGTTCTGGATGGCGTAGAGCTGGGAGCCGGTGATGAACTGACCGAAGGTAGCGTAAATCCACATGATATTTTAAGAATCAAGGGTGTGCGTGCCGTACAGGATTACATGATCCAGGAAGTACAGCGTGTATACCGTCTGCAGGGTGTAGAAATCAACGATAAACATATCGAAGTGATTGTACGTCAGATGCTGCAGAAGATCAGAGTTGAGGAAGCTGGAGATACTGATTTCCTTCCGGGAACACAGGTTGACATTCTTGACTTTGAAGATACCAATGAAAAGATGATCGAAGAAGGCAAAGAGCCTGCAGAAGGAAAACAGGTAATGCTTGGTATTACAAAAGCATCCCTGGCTACTAACTCCTTCCTGTCAGCTGCATCCTTCCAGGAAACCACTAAGGTATTGACAGAAGCAGCGATCAAGGGTAAGATCGATCCACTGATTGGTATGAAAGAAAACGTAATCATCGGTAAGCTGATCCCGGCTGGTACCGGTATGAAGAGATACCGCAATGTTCATCTGAATACCGAATATATGCAGGATGAAACCGAAGATGATGACATTCTTTTTGATGACGAGATGGATTACGATGAAGTAGAAGATATGGCTGCTGATGCTGCTGCAGAAGAAGTAACAGAAGATATTTCAGAAGAAACTGCAGAAGTGGAAGAAGCTACTGAAACAGAAGAATAAGATTCGGATAATCAAAGATAAAAAAATGAGCTGTTCACATATGTGAATGGCTCATTTTTTTAAAACAACTATTTAGAAGCAGGATGTTCATCATCTTCTGGAAAATAATCATCCATCCAATCCTGAAAAGGATCTTTGGGATCATAAGCCTTTGGCTTTCCATCGTAGGCACTCTTCATAAAGAAAGGTTCCTTATGGTGGTCTGAATGTACATCGGAATCAAACTCGTCATGATCATGAATTTCATCGGTATCAGGCATCGGTTCATAAGGACCTGATTCGGATACGGCTGCTGCTGGTAAGGCGGTTGATTCGGATACGGAGGCTGCTCTGGATACGGAGGTTGTCCCGGATACGGTTGCTGCTGATAAGGAGGCCATTCTGAATACGGAGGCTGTCCCTGATAAGGTGGATATGCACCGCCCGGCTGATAAGGAGGAAGATCATCCTCATCTTCAAAGTTGTTATATTGATAGTTTTTGTTATACTGCTTAACTTTCTTAACCTTTACTTTTTTCTTACGGGGGCGGAAAATAGTCTTTCTTCCGGTCCATCCAATGATTCGTACCAGAATGATTCCCCAGAAAACACCAAAGCTGTCGATTCCTACATCTCTTACGGAAGGACCACGCCCGGCTATAAAAGATTGATGGTACTCATCCCCGGCAGCAAATCCCACACAGATGATGCCGGCCAGAAGCATCAGCCAGATACCATGCACTCCATATACATATAATGGAAAGGATACGGCAACAGCAAGAGCAAAATATTCTGTCATATGAGCCAATTTACGGGTGACACCATTGATTCTCACAGCCCAGTTATCCATCTGCCAATAATCCAGGTTCGTTTCAAAAATATTGTCCGCAGTCTCGACAATCTTATAACTGACTTTATAACTCAGCTGCGAAGAGACATCAGCAGGCTGAGCAGAGAACTGATAGATCATCACCATCAGTAAAATGGCAGGAATGAAAGAAAGGGGTTTTAATAAAGTTCGGATCATAAAAACACTCCTTTATTTTTAAATTTGTCCCTTATGATACCATGGGAAGAAAAATAAGTCTATTGTTTTTAGAAAATAATAAGAAAGTTCTTGACAGACAGAAACGAACTTACTATAATTTAACCGTGCGTGACAAAACAATCAAGGTAGAAGTGCGCACATACGGAATTATTCAAGAATGAATAGCCGGCAACCACACCCCAATGGGGGAATAACACAGGAGGTAAAAAGAATGCCAACATTTAATCAGTTAGTAAGAAAAGGCAGACAGACAACAACCAAAAAATCTACTGCTCCAGCTCTTCAGAAAGGCTTTAACTCCCTGAAGAAGAAAAGCACTGATACATCTGCTCCACAGAAAAGAGGAGTTTGTACAGCTGTTAAGACAGCTACACCTAAGAAGCCTAACTCAGCTCTTAGAAAGATCGCCAGAGTTCGTCTGTCAAACAACATCGAAGTAACAAGCTACATTCCAGGTGAAGGACACAATCTGCAGGAGCATAGCGTAGTTCTTATCCGTGGTGGTAGAGTAAAAGACTTACCAGGTACAAGATACCACATCATCCGTGGTACACTGGATACAGCAGGTGTTGCTAAGAGAAGACAGGCTCGTTCCAAATACGGAGCAAAGAGACCAAAAGACGCTAAGAAATAATTCTTAGATATCGATTTTAGTTAGTAATATAAATTAGTAAAATAATTCGTATCACAAACAGAACTAGTATTAGTGCCGGGGTTCTATTACCAGGTGGTTGCAGGTTTAAATAGAAGCTTTCGAGCACGAACACATTAGAACGACACATGTGAGTACCGATGAATTAATGAATATATTAAGGAGGGAAGTAACGTGCCACGTAAAGGACATACTCAGAAAAGAGACGTATTAGCAGATCCGTTATACAATAACAAAGTGGTTACAAAGCTCATCAACAACATCATGTTAGATGGTAAAAAAGGTGTAGCTCAGAAGATCGTATACGGAGCATTTGATAGAGTGGCTGAGAAGACTGAAAAGCCAGCTATCGAAGTATTTGAAGAAGCTATGAACAATATTATGCCTGTACTTGAAGTAAAGGCAAGACGTATCGGTGGAGCTACCTACCAGGTACCTATCGAAGTAAGAGCTGACAGACGTCAGGCATTAGCTCTTCGCTGGTTAACCATGTTCTCCCGCAAGAGAGGCGAGAAGACTATGGAAGAAAGACTTGCGAATGAGATTATGGATGCAGCCAACAATACAGGTGCAGCTGTAAAGAGAAAAGAAGACATGCACAAGATGGCAGAAGCAAACAAAGCTTTCGCTCACTACAGATTCTAATAGGAGGAATTTACCTTGGCTGGAAGAGAATATCCGTTGGAGAGAACCAGAAATATTGGTATTATGGCTCATATCGATGCTGGTAAGACCACACTGACAGAGCGTATCCTGTATTACACTGGTGTTAACTATAAAATCGGTGATACTCATGAAGGTACTGCAACCATGGACTGGATGGAGCAGGAACAGGAAAGAGGTATCACAATTACTTCAGCAGCTACAACTTGTCACTGGACACATCAGGAAAACTGTAAGCCTCAGCCAGGTGCTCTGGAACATCGTATCAACATCATTGATACTCCAGGACACGTTGACTTTACAGTAGAAGTAGAACGTTCCCTTCGTGTACTGGATGGCGCTGTCGGCGTCTTCTGTGCAAAGGGTGGTGTTGAGCCTCAGTCAGAAAACGTATGGCGTCAGGCTGATACCTACAATGTACCACGTATGGCATTCATCAACAAGATGGATATCCTTGGTGCTAACTTCTATGGTGCTGTAGACCAGATCAGAACAAGACTTGGTAAGAACGCAATCGTTCTTCAGCTGCCAATCGGTAAGGAAGATGAATTCAAAGGAATCATCGACCTGTTCGAAATGAAAGCATATATTTATAATGATGAAAAGGGTGAAGATATTTCTATCGTTGACATCCCAGAAGATATGCAGGAAGATGCAGAACTGTATCATACAGAGCTGGTTGAAAAGATCTGCGAACTGGATGACGATCTGATGATGGAATATCTGGAAGGTGAAGAACCATCCGTTGAAGCCCTGAAGAAGGTTCTGAGAAAAGGTACCTGCGAATGTACAGCAGTTCCGGTTTGCTGTGGTACAGCTTACCGTAACAAAGGTGTTCAGAAGCTTCTGGATGCTATTATCGACTTTATGCCATCTCCTATCGACATCCCGTCTATCAAGGGTGTGGATATGGAAGGAAATGAAGTGGAAAGACATTCTTCTGATGAAGAACCATTCTCCGCTCTGGCATTCAAGATCATGGCTGACCCATTTGTTGGTAAACTGGCATTCTTCCGTGTTTACTCAGGTACTATGAATTCTGGTTCTTACGTACTGAATGCAACAAAGGGCAAAAAGGAACGTGTGGGACGTATTCTTCAGATGCACGCTAACAAGAGAGCTGAGCTGGATAAGGTTTACTCCGGAGATATCGCTGCTGCAGTTGGTTTCAAGAACACAACGACAGGTGATACCATCTGTGATGAACAGCATCCGGTAATTCTGGAATCTATGGAATTCCCAGAACCAGTTATCGAGCTGGCTATCGAGCCTAAGACAAAAGCTGGTCAGGGCAAGATGGGTGAAGCACTTGCAAAACTTGCAGAAGAAGACCCAACATTCCGTGCTCATACTGATCAGGAAACAGGTCAGACTATCATCGCTGGTATGGGTGAACTTCACTTGGAAATCATCGTTGACCGTCTGCTTCGTGAATTTAAGGTAGAGGCTAATGTAGGTGCACCTCAGGTTGCTTACAAAGAGACCTTTACAAAAGAAGTTAATGTTGACAGCAAGTATGCAAAACAGTCCGGTGGACGTGGACAGTATGGTCACTGTAAAGTTATCTTCACACCTATGGATCCAAACGGCGAAGAAACCTTCAAGTTTGAGTCTACTGTAGTTGGTGGTGCGATTCCTAAGGAATACATCCCAGCTGTAGGAGAAGGTATTGAAGAAGCTGCACAGTCTGGTATCCTTGGCGGATTCCCTGTACTGGGTGTACACGCTAACGTATACGACGGATCTTACCATGAAGTTGACTCTTCTGAAATGGCATTCCACATTGCCGGTTCTATGGCATTCAAGGACGCTATGAAGAAGGGCGGAGCAATCTTACTTGAGCCGATCATGAAGGTTGAAGTAACTATGCCGGAAGAATACATGGGAGATGTTATCGGTGATATCAACTCTCGTCGTGGACGTATCGAAGGTATGGATGATATCGGCGGCGGAAAGATCGTTCGTGGATACGTACCTCTTGCTGAAATGTTCGGTTATTCTACAGACCTTCGTTCTAAGACACAGGGACGTGGTAACTACTCAATGTTCTTCGAAAAATACGAGCCAGTTCCAAAGTCTGTACAGGAAAAAGTACTGAGCGCAAAGGCTAAATAAGAAAGAATTAAATAAAAATGGGCTTGAAAATATCTAAGATTTGAAATATAATCTTAGATAGCCTGTTATATTTTATAACAATCATAATCGCATAAAGCGTATAGTTTTAAGGAGGAAAATCACAATGGCAAAGGCTAAATTTGAGAGAACCAAACCACATTGTAATATCGGTACCATCGGACACGTTGACCATGGTAAAACAACTTTAACAGCAGCTATCACAAAAGTTCTGTCTGAAAGAGTTGCTGGTAACACAGCTACAGATTTCGAAAACATTGATAAAGCTCCAGAAGAAAGAGAACGTGGTATCACAATTTCTACAGCTCACGTAGAATACGAAACAGAAAAGAGACATTACGCACACGTTGACTGCCCAGGTCATGCTGACTACGTTAAGAACATGATCACAGGTGCTGCTCAGATGGATGGTGCTATCCTGGTTGTAGCTGCTACTGATGGTGTTATGGCTCAGACAAAGGAACATATCCTTCTGTCCCGTCAGGTAGGTGTACCTTACATCGTAGTATTCATGAACAAATGTGATATGGTAGACGATGAAGAACTTCTTGAACTCGTTGAAATGGAAATCACAGAACAGCTGGAAGAATATGAATTCACAGATTGCCCAATCATCAAAGGTTCCGCTCTGATGGCTCTGCAGGATCCAATGGGACCATGGGGAGACAAGATCATGGAACTGATGAACACAATCGATGAATACATCCCAGATCCACAGCGTGCTACAGATCAGCCATTCCTGATGCCTGTAGAGGACGTTTTCTCTATCACAGGTCGTGGTACTGTTGCAACTGGTAGAGTAGAACGTGGTGTTCTTCATGTATCTGACGAAGTTGAAATCGTTGGTATCAAAGAAGAAACTCGTAAAGTAGTTGTAACTGGTGTAGAAATGTTCCGTAAACTCCTTGATGAAGCTCAGGCTGGTGATAACATCGGTGCTCTTCTTCGTGGTGTTCAGAGAACAGATATCCAGCGTGGACAGGTACTTGCTAAACCAGGTACAGTTACATGCCATACAAAGTTCACAGCTCAGGTTTACGTTCTGACAAAAGATGAAGGTGGACGTCATACTCCATTCTTCAACAACTATCGTCCACAGTTCTACTTCAGAACAACTGACGTAACAGGTCTGATCACTCTTCCAGAAGGAACAGAGATGTGCATGCCTGGTGATAACGTAGAAATGACTATCGAACTGATCCACCCAATCGCTATGGAACAGGGTCTTACTTTCGCTATCCGTGAAGGTGGACGTACTGTAGGATCAGGCCGTGTTGCTTCTATCATCGAGTAATCACTGATTGACAGATTATAATTATATATTTTAGTATACACTTCGTGTGTATCGTACTGTAGCGTAAGATGCCCCGGAACCGCAAGGTTCCGGGGTTTTTCTGTTGAGTAAAAAGATTAAAATAAGGCTGTAAAGAATAGCGAATAAATTAAAAACAGGCAGGTATGGGAAGAAAAAGAAAACCTTCGCATATCTGCCTGTGATACGGTTATGATACTATTTCTGTTCGTTATTGGAAAATTTCTGTGTTAAAAGTTCATCTCGTTTACGGATTCGTGTCTCAAAATCCAGTTCTTCAATTTCTTTATGGGTGACAGGTTTGGAAGTGTAGTATTCCAACGTCTGCTTTTTCCACATATCAAACATATCTTTGCCTGTGAAATAAGATTCCAGGCTTTCTCTGTTCTCCTGCAGATCAGCAAGAAAATTACACATATCTGCGTTTAAAGAATGTTCCGGATCATTTCCATAAAAGCGAAGTCCGGCATACCATTTCTGTGTTTCTGTTTCTATATCACCGGGAAGTTTATTATTTATATCCAGTTCATACCGGAGTTCATTGGATTCATTCATCTGCAGTAAAACCCAAAGAATATCGCTGAGAGTAGAAATCTGTACTTTATTTTCAGATAATCCAAATAACCAGTCCAGTGAGACATGAAATTTCTGAGCAATAGTCAATAACACATCATTGGAGGGAGTAACCACACCATTTTCATAACTGGATAAAGTTGACTGACGTATACCAATAGCTGCGGAAAAGTTTTTTTGATTCATCTTCAGATCAGTTCGTAGCTCTTTTATTTTTTCTGAAATAGATGATTCCTGCATATTATCCACCTCCTTAAAAGCTAAGAACAGTATATCACAAATGATAAAAATCAACAATATAGAAAAATATCATTCATACAGATAAAAATTATTGAAAATGATTATTTAAAATGATATAGTATCAGTAAAAATGATAATTATAGATAAGGAGGAAATGATATGCAGAGACAGAACTATATGATTACAGCGGAAGAAGTTGCAGAGAGCATGGGGATTTCACTTGGATATTCTTACAAGCTGCTTCGCAAACTGAACAAAGAGCTTGCAGATCAGGGATATGTGACCGTTGCAGGTAAGATTCCGAGGGCATTCTGGGAAAAGAAATTTTATGGATATTCCCAGAGTGCAATGTAGGGGGAGAAAGTATGGCAGCGTACAAAGATGAAGAAAGAGGAACCTGGTATATTTCATTT
Organism: Lachnospiraceae bacterium OF09-6; assembly: GCA_003435055.1. Lineage (GTDB taxonomy): Bacteria > Bacillota > Clostridia > Lachnospirales > Lachnospiraceae > Marvinbryantia > Marvinbryantia aceti. The sequence goes on along the minus strand of QUMM01000003.1, from coordinate 168,393 downwards.
TATTATGAGGACTGGACAGGAGCCAAAAAGCGAAAAGTAAAAAGAGGATTTCGCACTAAGAAAGAAGCATTAAATTTTGAAGCGGAGTATAAAAGAACAGCGAAAGAAGACATGGATATGACAATGGGAGAGTTTGTAGAAGTCTACTTCCGAGACAAGGTTCAGTCATTGAAGGACAGGAGTATCAAGAATAAAAGAGATGGGCTACTCAAAAGAGGCAGATAGAAAATCAACAGCATAAAGAGAACAAAACAAAATATAGAGGATTGGAGATTTAATGTTATGAAAAAACAGATTTATGATGAGAAAAACGGAATGAGTTATACGTTGCATGGAGATTACTATTTGCCGGATCTGGTTTTGAACGAAGCAGAACCGACATATGGAAAATATGGAATGTTACGAAAGCAGTTCTTAAAAGAACACAGATCAGCAAGGTATCAGTATCTGTTATTGACTGGAAAACTGAATGAACATCTGAACCAGACAGATCAGGAAGCCAGAGAGCAGGTGGAAATGCTTATGAAACAGATGGAAGAAAAAAAGGGTGTAACTGAAGAATTAAAGGTACAGGATCAGATGAAGTGGGTTGGGTTAATGAATAATATAAAAGTTAGTGCAGAAGAGATTATATTGAAAAACATGGTATATGTGTGAGTGTGAGAGAAGAGATCGCTTTTTTACACTTTTGTATATATTAGAATAGCACTTTAGAAAGCACTATGGTAAAATAAGGTGAAAGTAAATCGGAATTGCAGATTTAGAAAAAATTGTGGGTATTTGAAAAAAGATTGTAACCCTTAAGAGGCGAGAGTAAATATGGTTTATAGGAAATCTTGTGCTGTTACACTTTCTTGACATTTTCATGACTGTTCTAAGGATATTTTTACATTTGCCTGAGCTATACTTTAGCCATACCGAACAACCGGTAAATAAAAAATCAGGAGGAACTAAAATGATGAACAGATTATTCAAAAGAGGAATGGTAATAGCACTTGCAGCAACAATGACTACATCCGCAGGTATTCCTGCCATGGCTGCCCAGAAGGAGACACAGGAGGAGACAGTGACTACATCAGAGGTAACACAAACAAATGTAGATTATGGTTCTCTCACTCAGAAGGAGATTGAAGAGTTTAACTCCATTTATGACCGACTTGACGCTATCGACAAAGAGGTAATGAAAGATGCAGATGGTCTTTCTGATGAAGATATCTATGCCAGATACGATCAGTATCAGGATGAAACCGATACCCTCATGGATCGCCTTGAGGAGCTTGATAAAAAAGCCGGGTGGATCGACAACGAGGAATATGAATATTCCGAGGATGAGTATAATGCTCTGTACGATACAGGCAAGCTCACCGCAGAGGAAGCAGAGCAGCTTCAGAAAGCATATGAAAGAATCGAAGAAATTGATGCGGAAGTGTGGACGGACGATGATCTTTCAGACGATGAGATCGAAGCCCGCTATGCAAAGTATGATGACGAGATTACATCACTGAACGCACAGATTGAAACGCTTGAAAAGAAAGCGGGTTGGTATGAGGGATACTATGGAAATTTGAGCGAAGATGAAGTCAATCAGCTTAACAGTATTTACAATAAAATTGATGCAGTCTATGAAAATATTTATAACGGCTCTGATAACCTCTCTGAAGAGGAATTTGCTTCTCGCTATGCGAAGTATTCAGATGAGATTGATGCTTTGGAGGCACAGGCAATCGCTCTTGAAGCGAAAGCAGAGTGGAACTAAAATACAGATATACTGATTTTGAAAGATATAATATGGGGAATCTCACAGAATTTCTGAGGGACTCCCCTCATGTGGGATTAAAGATATGGCAAAAAAAATCTATTTGGCAGATGATGAACAGGATATACGAGAAATACTCACAGAATTTTTATCCAATGCCGGATATGAGGTAACAGCATACAAGAATGGTGATACACTCTTTTCTGCTTTTCAGGAGAAGCCCTGTGATCTTGTTATTCTTGATATTATGATGCCGGGTTCAGACGGTCTTTCCATATGTAAAAAGCTAAGGACAATATCATCAGTTCCTATTATTATTTTGACGGCAAAGGATTCAGAGTCTGACCATATGAAGGGATTTATGTATGGAGGGGATGACTATCTGATTAAGCCATTTTCGCCGTCACTTCTTGTTGTCCGGGTAAATGCGTTGTTCCGAAGAGTTGAAATGAATATACCTGTAAAGGCAGATATTTCCTTTGGTGATGTGTGTTTTTCATGGGAGAAGCATAATGCCATTGTGAAAGAGCATGATATTGGTCTGACTATGACAGAATTTTCGCTTCTGGGATGTCTTATGGAACATGGTGGAACGGCAATCCCCCGGAATGAAATTCTCGACAAAGTATGGGGAATAGATTCTACGGAGATAGAAACCAGAGTTGTCGATGAGACAGTAAGAAGAGTCAGGCAGAAAATGAAGACCGCAGGCAGCAAAGTTCGCATTAGTGCTGTCTGGGGCTATGGCTATAAACTGGAGGATTGTAATGAATAAGACACGTTATAAAATTGCCACACTTACAGGTTCCGCCGTTATGGCAGCCATGCTTTTGAGCCTGCTGATTCTGAACATAGTTTTTAATAAAAAAATAGAGCTGAGAGCTGAGAATGCAATTAAAAACACTTTTACTTTGGATTCAGACGAATATTTGAATTACGAATCTGAAAATGATACGGGCTCTTTATATTATGCCTCACTTGTATATATGGGGGCAGATTCAGAAAACAGGGATGACATATATCAGATTCTGACACCCAAAGAGAAGAAACTTATTGACTGGTATGAAACACACCCGTCTGATGAAATGCAAAGGGCAAAAATTGACGAAGCAACTTATTATATGAAAGCCAGAACAGAGTATTACGAAGACAGCAATGAGAGATTACTTGCTTATGTGGATGTTACCGGCGAACCAGAACTCGTAAAAGAAATCAGTTTTGGTGTTTTGCTGGATGCTTTTGTCATTGCCGCTCTCGGTGCTGCCATTGGATATTTTCTCGGGAAAAACTTGAACAAAATGACAAAGCTCAGAAGACCTTTTTTGAAAATACATCTCACGAATTAAAAACCCCGCTTATGGCAATTTGCGGATATGCGGAGGAGATTGAAATGGGAGTCATTACCGATTATTCTCAAGCGGGCAGAATGATAGTGTCTCAGACGGAGCGTATGAGTAAACTTATTGAGGATATCCTGTATTTATCAAAAATGGAAAGCGGTACGGAACCATTAAAGTGTGAACCAATAGAAATGGCATCACTGGTTCAAGATATTTTGATGCCGCTTGAAGGAATTGTGAACAGGCGAAACCTTTCAGTATCGTTAGAACTGGACGAAGGATATGTCAACGGAGACCCGGAGAAGCTGGAACACGCTGTTGCTAACCTGATAACTAATTCCGTAAAATATGCGTGTAGTCAAATCGAAATATCGTGGAAAAATCAAGTCCTTTCCATCTGGAACGATGGAGGAGAACTTAGCACAGAGGATTTTTCCCATATGTTTGAACGTTTTCATACGGGACAAAACGGAAGCAGCGGAATAGGGCTTGCCCTCTCAAAAGAAATCGTTGAAATGCACGGATGGAAACTTAGTGCGAAAAATGACAGGCATGGCATATGTTTATCAATGGTATGCCACAGTTAATTTAGGAACAATCAGGTTTACAGCTTCCAGTTTGTTGAGATGTTGCAAAATTTGGAATCAGGAGAGAATAAGAATGATTAACAATTTAATGTACATAGAATTAAAAATGGGATATTCTGATGATGATCCGGCATGGATTGGATATGTCAAAACTTCAAAAAGTAGAATAAAAATTTTTTGACATTTCTGCACATGCGTGCTAATATGATTATAGAAAAAAAGTGCTACCGATAGACGGTTAGTCCGATATATGTTTTGACAAAAATTGCCGCTTAGTTTACCAGACCAGGGCGGCTATTTTTGTGGTTTAGTATTATCCTTGCCAAAGGTATATCCAAGACCAAAGCAGGTTAAGCCGAAGCTCACTACTGCTATAAAATCAACAATACTCATGGCTTAGCCCTCCTTTCCAGTGGATTTTCTTTCGAGTTTCTATGTAATCAGAGGGTCACAGGTCTCCGTTTCACTTCGGTCGTTGCAAAACGAGTGCCACTGGCACTCTGCAACCCTCTGCTGAAGGACTAACCGCCTACCGTTATGATAGCACCCATGTTTTGCTTATAACAGTCAGGATAGGAATCTGCAACCGGAAAGTTGACAGCTCATGAAAATCTGGCTGTGATACCATTTTGATACTAAAAAATGAAGAGAATAGGAATATAGCCTGGAAAATCCACAATACAGGACAATATAGACACGAAAATCATAGAAAATAATGAGTTTTTAAGAACCTCACAAACGTGAAGGTGGACGTACTGTAGGATTAGGCCGTGTTGCTTCTATCATCGAGTAATCACTGATTGACAGATAATAATTATATATTTTAGTATACACTTCGTGTGTATCGTACTGTAGCGTAAGATGCCCCGGAACCGCAAGGTTTCCGGGGTTTTTCTGTTAGGTGGAAGAGATTGGTTCGAGATTCTATTTCCCATCAGCAGGATAAGTATGTTATACTGAAAGAGACTTGTATATTTCTGGAACATTAGGACCATGACCAGAAAATTTACCAGGGAACATGCAGAAAATGATATACGATGAATAACATAACGGGAGGATTTTACGATGGAGACAAGACCATATATCAGTTGGGATATGGTGGAACATTTTATGGTGGATGCTTTTCAGGCTGTGGGTGTGCCGGAAGCAGATGCCAGAATCTGTGCAGATGTATTGATGGAAAGTGACCGACGCGGGATTGAGAGCCATGGCTGCAACCGATTTAAACCGATCTACATGGATCGTATTCTTAACGGAACTTTAAAGCCCGTAACTGAGATCGAGATTCTGAAAGAGACTCCGACAACTGTTGTGATGGATGCGCATGATGGTATGGGGATGGTAGCCAGTCACAAGATGATGGAGATGCTGATTGAGAAAGCGAAGACTTATGGAATGGCTGGCGGAAGCATCTGCAATTCTACTCATTATGGGATTGCCGGTTACTGGGCTACCATGGCCAGCAAGGAAGGCCTGCTGGGAATCACCGGAACTAATGCCAGACCATCTATTGCACCAACTTTTGGCGTGGAAAATATGATGGGAACCAATCCACTGACCTTTGCGTTTCCTACAGATGAAGAATTCCCATTCTGTCTGGACTGTGCAACTTCGATCGTACAGCGTGGAAAGATCGAATATTATGCAAGAGAAGGAAAGGATACACCGGCTGGTATGGTAGTATCTGAAAAAGGAGAGGCTATGACGGATTCCGATGAGATCTTGAAAGCTTTGGTAGATGGAACCGCAGCACTGGCACCTCTTGGTGGCATCGGTGATGAAATGTGTGGATTTAAAGGCTATGGTTATGCAGCGGTAGTAGAGATTCTTTCTGCAGCACTGACGGGTGGCCCGTTTATGAAAGCGCTGACCGGACTGAATGCAGATGGCAGTCGCTCCATGTATCATCTGGGACATTTCTTCTTTGTTATTAATCCAGACTTTTTCATGGGAGAAAATACTTTCCGTAAGACGGCCGGAGATATTTGTCGTGCATTACGCGCATCCAAGAAAGCACCGGGGCAGGAGCGGATCTACACAGCAGGTGAGAAAGAATGGCTGGTATGGCAGGAACGCAAGGACAAGGGAGTACCAGTAGGGGATGCAGTACAGAAAGAATTTATCGAGATCCGTGATAAATACCATCTGCCATATCATTTCTTATTTGAAAAATAAAAGAAAATTCATTGACAGGGAAGTCTGGATGTGTACAAAAGGCGATTTTGTTGAATTGGATCTGACGAATACGGCCAGAAAGAAAAATGAGGACGGTACAATCAAGAGACGAAATATGAAGAGCAGATTAGAAAGCAAAAAAGTAGCATATAAAGATTACGATATCACTCTGATTCGCAGTAACCGAAAAAGTATTGCCATTGAGATCAACAGGGATCTTCAGATCAAGGTACGGGCACCGCAGCGTATGACGCAGAATCGAATCATGAAGTTTGTCACAGAGAAAGAAGATTGGATACAGCTTCATCTGGAGAAGATGGAGCTGTTACGTCAGAAGCAGGAACAGGATGATAGATACTCGCAGCGATCACCTCTGACGGAAGAAGAAATTCGGAAGCTTACAGAGACTGCAAGAAAAGTGATTCTGGTAAGAGCAGCATACTTTGCCCGACAGATGGAAGTCACTTACGGCAGGATCACGATCCGCAATCAGAAGACTCGCTGGGGAAGCTGCAGTCAGGCAGGAAATCTGAACTTCAACTGCCATCTGGCTGAGATGCCAGATGAGATTCTGGATTATGTTGTGGTGCACGAACTCTGTCACAGGAAGCAGATGAACCATTCCAGGCTGTTCTGGGCAGAAGTCGAAAAGGTATTACCGGATTATCAGATCAGAAGAAAGTGGTTGAAAGAGAATGGGAGAAGGTATCTGACATAGTACACCTGAACCGCATGATCAGGAACAATACGATAAGAACAAAACAACGGAGTCGGCAGGAAAGGAGAAATCCAACTGGCGACTCTTTCTTGCATTATAAGCAATAATGACTTAAAATAAAAGAATATTGTGAATTTATAAGGCATAGAATCGGCGATCAGGACCATTAGCGCAGATCTGTCGTTTTAAGATTGCAATAGAATAAGCAGAAATAAAAAAGAAAGAGAACAGAGTGTATGATGGAGATAATAGAAAATATAAACAGTGTGGTAAATAATTTTATCTGGGGTGTTCCGGCAATGCTGTGCATCTTCGGTGTTGGGTTGTATTTAAGTATCAGAACTCATTTTTTGCAGATCCGGAAGTTCCCGTATGCTATTAAGACAACTATAGGAAGAATGTTTCGGAAAAGAAATGCTTCAGATGGAGCCCTGACTCCATTTCAGGCGGTCTGCACTGCACTGGCGGCAACGGTTGGAACCGGTAATATTGCCGGTGTGGCAGGCGCAATCGCCATCGGCGGTCCGGGAGCAGTGTTCTGGATGTGGATTTCAGCACTCCTTGGTATGTGTACCAAGTTCGCGGAAGTGACATTGGCGGTGCATTTCCGTGAGAAAAATACCAACGGAGATCTGGTGGGCGGTCCAATGTACTACATCAAAAATGGACTGGGAGAAAAAGGGATATGGCTGGCCTATCTGTTTGCAGCATTTGGTGTGCTGACGGTATTCGGAACTGGCAATGCCACACAGGTCAATACCATTACAACAGCGATCAACTCTGCATTACTGAATTATCATGTAATTTCAGAAGGAGCAGTATCTACATCTAATCTGATCATTGGTATTGTAATCACGGTACTGGTAGGAATGATCCTGCTTGGTGGAATCAAACGAATTGGCCAGGTAACAGAAAAGCTGGTGCCGTTTATGGCATTGTTATACATTGTACTGGCTCTGGGAGTGGTATTGATGAATATCAGGGTACTTCCGGCAGTTTTTGTGTCCATTATACGAGGTGCATTCCAGCCATCTGCAGTGACAGGAGGCGTGGTCGGAAGCATGTTCATGAGTATGAAAAAGGGTGTGTCCCGCGGTATCTTTTCCAATGAAGCAGGTCTTGGTACAGGCTCCATCGCTCATGCCTGTGCAGATACCAGAAAACCGGTAAAACAGGGCATGTTCGGTATCTTTGAAGTATTTGCAGACACCATTGTAATCTGTACATTAACAGCACTGGTTATTTTATGCAGCCAGGTACCAGTGAATTACGGTGCGGCAGCTGGAGCAGAACTGACGATTCAGGGATTCACATCTGTGTACGGAGACTGGGTATCTATCTTTACGGCAGTAGCGATGTGTTGTTTTGCATTCTCCACCATTCTTGGCTGGGGACTGTATGGAGCAAGATGCATCGAGTTCCTGTTTTCAGAAAAAGTGATCAAGCCATTTATGGTGGCTTATTCGCTGGTAGCGATTCTTGGAGCAACGGCCAACCTAGGGCTGATGTGGAGTATTGCTGAGACATTTAACGGTCTGATGGCGATCCCGAACCTGATTGCTCTGTTCCTGCTTTCCGGAACAGTGGTGAAACTGGTAAAAGATTATTTTGCAACTGGTGAGGAATAATTTCATGAAAGAACAAATTGTACTTATTGGCTTTGGGGCAATCGGAATTCCCATTGCCTGGCATATGAATCAGTGTTATGGAGACCGGTTTGCCCTGGTGGCAACAGGCCATCGTCGACAGAAGATGGAGAAGAAGCACTACTGGGTAAACGGAACAGCTTTTTCCCCGAAGATTATCTCGACGGCTGAGGAGTTGGAGGAAAAACCTTCGCTTGCGATTATCTGTGTAAAGAATTATGATATTGAATCTGCGATAGAGGACTTGCGTCCGGTGATTGTGCCTGGTACGATTTTGCTGCCTCTGCAGAATGGAATCTACGCATTTCAGAGATTCTGTGAGGCGTTCCCGGAAAATATTGTGCTGAAGGGCTACATTCAGGGACCGAACACGATTATGGATGGAGAAAATCTGCTGTTCACCAATGCGGGAGTGACCCACATTGGGGCTTCTTCTTATTCCGGAGATGATATTGTGCAGCATGTCTACCGACTGATGCACAGCAGTGGACTGGATGTGGTAGTAGAAGCAGACATCGACAAAATGGTGTGGAAAAAATGGATGCTGAATGTGGCAGGCAACTCAGTGACTGCCCTCACCGGAGCAGACTACAGTAAGTTTCGGACTTACGAAGAATTGCAGACCATCTGCCGAAAAAGTATGCGGGAATTCGTGAAGGTGGCACAGGCCAAAGAAATTCCACTTTTTGAAGAAGATATCGAAGACATCATTCAGTATTATGTCAGCTACAAAGGGGCCAAGAAGACTTCTATGCTAGAGGATGTGCTTCATCACAGAAGAACAGAAAACGAATATCTGGCAGGTACACTTTTGCAAATGGCAGAGAAAAAACAGATCCCGGTTCCGGCAACCGAGACTTTGTATCTGCTGATGAAAGCAAAAGAAGAAATTTACCTGAATGAATAAAGGGTGCAGAGAAGAGGAGCGGATATCGAAAACAGTCAGAGCCTGACGAAATTCGATACCCGCTTTTTCTTTCGATAAAGAAAAAAGGTTTAAATTTTTTGCCTTTTCTTCACAAGCTTCCGGTAGTTCCCGGCAGTCATCTGGCAGTACTTCCGAAAACTCTGGGACAGGTAGCTCTGAGAGGAAAAGCCGGTAAGATGAGCAATGTCCGAGATATCATAGTCACTGTTTTCCAGCAGATCCTTGCATACCTCGATCCGCTTGCGATTCAGATAGTTAATCGGTGAGATGCCATAATATTTTGTAAATTCATGGCTGAGATAATACTTGTTCAGATGGCTGAGTTCTGCCAGCAGATCCAGAGTAATATTCTCGCTGTAGTTGGAATCCAGATAGCGTTTGACGGAAGCACATTCCCGGCTGGGGTGCTGGGAAGGCATCAGTTCAAAAGCAGAATCTGTGATACGCCGCAGCTGGAGCATCAGGATCTCCAGCATATGTCGGCAGATGATATCGTAGCCTTCCTCTTTTTTGTCAAGTTCCCGGAACAGTGTCTGGAAATAAAAGAGCAGGTTGGCATCCCGCCCACGGCAGTTCAGAATCTGAAAATCCTGATGATCACGAAAAGAAAAGCCCACACCGTCAATACCAAGGGTCAGATAATTTAAGGGTGGCTGTCCTTTGGATAGCTCCGTATGGAGAATCTGGGGATTGATGATCACCAGGTCGTCTTTGGCAATGGGATAGTATTCATCTTCAATCAGGAAATCCCCCTGACCATCTTGTACGTAGAACAGTTCGGTGAAAGCATGGGAATGGCGGATGCTTGGCCAGTCTCCCTCATAGCGGGAGGAAGAGGCGCTGAGCAGAACTGCATCCGTGGCAGCCTGCTGTTGGGAGGAAAATCGAATGGATCTGGTACTCATGAATTCTCCTTTGTGTAAAAAACTGGAAAATATTAGCTATTTTGTTTTGATAAAAATGATGTTACAAAATCAATGTATAGAAGTTAGTCTGGACAAAGTGTGCCTTTTCTCTAAAACAATTCAAACAATTTGAAAAAATAAAGCAAATTTTCCTAAAAAATAAGCGAGCCTGTTTTCTGTGTATCAGTATATTTCCATAATACAGGAAAATGAACGTAAACGCAAGATATCTAAAAAACAAAGCAAAATGGGAATTGAAATACATAGAAAAACAACGTATGCTTAAGACAGATCAAAAACGTGAAAAAGATTTTCAAGGAGGATACAAAATGAAGAAAAAATTAGTAAGTGCAATCCTGGCAGCTACTGTAGTTGGAAGCATGATCGCAGCTGTACCAGTTGCTGCTGAAAGCAACGATGAAACCTTAACTGTATGGTGCTGGGATCCGAACTTCAACATCTACGCTATGAAACAGGCAGAAGCAGAATATCAGAAGGATCATCCAAACTTCAAGCTGGATATCCAGGAAAATGTATATTCTGATATCGAGACCAAGCTGATCACAGCTGCTACATCTGGAGATTACAGCACACTGCCGGATATTTTCCTGATGCAGGATTACTCTTATCATAAAGATGTTACCAGTTTCCCGGATGTATTCACAGACCTGACAGATTCAGGAATTGATTTCTCAACGTTCTCAGCTGGTAAGCTGGCAGACTCTACTGTAGATGGAAAGAACTACGGTGTTCCATTTGATAATGGTGCAACCATCATGGCGATCCGTTCTGATATCGTAGAAGAAGCAGGACTGACCACAGATGATTTCAAAGACATCACATGGTCACAGTTCATGGAACTGGCTAAGACTGTAAAAGAAAAAACAGATACACCAATGCTGACCACTTCCGGCGGATCCGAGTTGGTTCTGGAAATGCTTCAGTCCGCAGGTGCTTCTCCAATCGTAGATGGTGAAGTAAAGATCGCTGACAACGAAGTACTGGCACAGGCTGTTGACGTATACGCAACTCTGGTAAATGAAGGATACATGACAGAGTACACAGACTGGGATCAGTACATTGCATCCATGAACAACGGAGATGCAGCTGGTGTAATCAACGGATGCTGGATCATGTCTTCTATTCAGGCAGCAGAAGATCAGTCTGGTAACTGGACGATTGTAAACATGCCTGCACTGGATGACGTAGAAGGAGCAACCAACTACGCAAACTGCGGTGGAGCAAGCTGGGCAGTATCTTCCAACTGCGAGAACACAGATCTGGCATTTGATTTCCTGAAATCCACATTTGGTGCAGATGTAGATCTGTATGATGATTTACTGGTAAATGCAGGCGCAATCGCAAGCTACCTTCCGGCAGCAGAATCCAGTGTATACCAGGAAGCATCAGACTTCTACGGCGGACAGAAGGTATACGCAGACATCGTAGATTTCGCAAGCCAGGTTCCTGCATTTGACTGTGGCGCTTACTATTCAGATATCAGAAGTGCCTGACAGACGTAGTAACGAACGTAGTACAGAACGGTGCAGACATCACAGAAGAACTCCAGAATGCACAGGATACTGTAGAGTTTAATATTGAAGGTTAATGAAAAAATGGTAACTGTTCAGATCATGAGGGAAAGGAACTAAGCAGTTACAAAGAGATAATCAGGGGCCGCTGCAAAATACAAAAAAATGTTTTTGCAGCGGCTTCATTTAGGAGGAACTATATGGAACCAAAAAATAAAAAAATGAGTCTTCAGAAGAGACATAATCTGATCGGATGGGCATTTCTCATTCCTGCCTCTCTTCTGATCTTTGTGTTCTGTTTCTATCCAATGATTCAGGCCATTCTCCTGTCCTTTCACAAAGGCATGGGAGCAGCCCAGAGCTGGACAGGGATCAGCAACTACACCCGTATCTTAAAAGACAAGACCTTCCGTCAGTGTCTGTTTAATACCGTATTTTATTTTGTGATTCAGGTACCGATTATGCTGCTGCTGGCGCTGATTCTGGCACAGCTGTTAAATAACAGGGATTTGAAATTCAAAGGACTGTTCCGTACGATGATCTTCTTACCGTGCGCCACATCCCTGGTATCCTATTCTATGATTTTTAAATCTCTGTTTGCAGGAGACGGATTTGTCAATGTACTGCTTACTCATATCGGTATGCAGCCGGTGGACTGGTTCCAGAATGCATGGGCAGCCAGATTCGTTATCATCATTGCCCTGATCTGGAGATGGACTGGATATAACATGGTATTTTACCTGTCCGGACTACAGAACATTGACAGCTCTATTTATGAGGCAGCCAGAATCGACGGAGCCAATGGCATCCAGCAGTTTTTCAAGATGACTGTACCGCTGCTGAAGCCAACCATTCTGCTGACCGCGATTATGTCCACATCAGGAACCCTGCAGCTCTTTGATGAGTCTGTGAACCTGACAGCCGGAGGACCAGGAAAGTCTACCATGACTCTGGCTCATTATATTTTCAATATCTCCTTTGTGGAGACACCGAAGTTTAACTACGCAGCAGCACTGTCCGTATTCATTCTGGTATGTGTGGCCGTTCTGTCTGCAATTCAGATGAAAGTAGGTGACAGCCGTGACTAGTAACAAATGGAAAAATGCAATTTCTTATATCGTGCTGACGATTGCCAGCCTGTTATCTGTGTTCCCACTGTATTACATGATCTCGGGAGCAACCAACAAAAGTATTGATATCGTCCGTGGCCGTTTGATTCCGGGAACCTATCTGATGGAGAATTTTAAGAGCCTGACCACCAATCAGAACCTGGGACTGGCGATGTTCAACTCGTTTCGAAATGCGATTATCATTACCATTCTGACCCTTTTGATCTGTTCCATCGCAGGATACGGATTTGAGATCTATCATGACAAAGGAAAAGACTTATTGATGAGCATTCTTTTGCTGGCTATGATGCTGCCGTTTGTGGCACTGATGATCCCGTTATTTACCATGTTTTCTAAGATGGGGCTGGTAAACAGCTGGATGGCTCTGGTACTGCCGTCTATCTCCACTCCATTTATGATTATGCTGTTCCGGCAGGCATCCCGGTCTTTCCCGGTGGATATTATTGAAGCCAGCCGGCTGGAAGGAATGAGCGAAATCTCCATTTTCTTCCGCATGTATATTCCGGTGATGAAGTCCACTTATGGTGCGGCTATGACAGTGACTTTTATGAATGCATGGAACAATTATCTCTGGCCAAAGGTTATCCTGCAGAACAATGAATCCATCACGATGCCGATGCTGGTTGCCAATTTAAAGAGTGGTTACAGTGTAGATTACGGTATGCTGATGCTGGGTGTTCTGATCTGTACTTTACCGACAGCAGTGATTTTCTTCTGCCTGCAGAAGAGCTTTTCCAATGGACTGACAGGGGCGGTGAAATAATGACATTTGATTTTCTGGAAAAAAACGAACGAGACTATGCTATGGCCAGTCTGCTGTTTGCACAGAAGCTTGGATTGGTTGACAATTGTCTTCTGACAGATGTGGAGCAGCGTCGGCAGGAAGAGAACCGGAAACGCCGGGAAACTCTGGAGCGTGGAGAGATCCTGTATGGACCGGTGGAATACAATCCCATTGCCTATCTGCAGCAGGAACTGACCGGATTCCGTCTGGACTATGTATCAGAAAGTGAGAAGATCACCAACCGCCAGGTGTTCCGGCCGATCAGCCGGGAGGAAACCAGACAGTTCTATGAGGAGCATGCAGATTTGTTTACCCGTTATCAGGGGGATGCATTTGTTTACGAAGATGTGGAACTAATCATTCGAAAGAAAATTCGGGAGAAGGACTATGAAGATGGAATTAAGGACATATTACGTCAGCTCAGAAAAGGGAAATGACCAGAATGACGGGAAAAGCGAGCTGACTCCTTTTGCCACTCTGGAGCCACTTCAGAAGTGTGGGCTGCAGCCAGGAGATAAGATCCTGCTGGAAAGGGGATCCGTATTTGAAGATCAGTATCTTCATATCCGGCAGTCAGGGATGAAGGATGCACCAATAGAGGTTGGGCCATATGGAGAAGGCTGTCTGCCGAAGATTCATGCCAACGGTACTGGAAGATGGTACCAGGATTACGGTGGCCCCTTGGATTCTCCGGTGCATATCTATCGGGGAGAGGTGTCATCAGCTATTTTGCTTTATGATGCGGAGTACATCTGGATCCATGATCTGGAAATCACCAATCAGGATAGTGAAAAAGAGCTGGAGCAATACTGTGCCCCTGATAAAATAGACCGTACAGGGGTAGCGGTGGTGGCACAAAATCGAGGAACACTGCATGATATTCACCTGAGCAATCTGATGATTCATGATGTGAATGGCAATGTATACAATAAGCATATGAACAACGGTGGTATTTATATGACTGCATTCCAGCCGGAGGATGAAGCTAAAACCGGTGTAGCACGCTATGACGGTGTAATGATAGAAGATTGTTCCGTCTGGAGAGTCAGCCGCTGGGGCATTGCCGTGGGCTACACCTATCAGCATGAACGGTTTGCGGGTACCGAACTGGCAGAGGAACTGTTTACCAGATATGGACATGAGAACATTGTGCTGCGCAACAATTATGTAAAAGAAGCCGGAGGCGATGCCATTACACCGATGTATGCCCTGCGTCCGCGGACAGAGCATAACAGTGCAGATTCCTGTGCCTGTGAGATGAATGACTACTATTATCGATATCCGGGAGAACGGATGGGAAAGGTGGCAGCAGGCATCTGGCCATGGAAATGTAAGGATGCCCTGTTCCGTTACAATTCTGTGCGGGATATGAAGCTGAATCAGGATGGCATGGCTTACGATGCCGATTCCGGAGACGGTACGGTATATGAATACAACTACAGCAGGCAGAATGAAGGAGGATGCGTCATGTTCTGTCTGGAAGAAGCCATCCACAATACATTTCGGAAGAATGTAAGTGAGGATGATCTGGGAGGAATCTTAAGTCCTTCCGGCAATCCGGATGCCTGTGTGGCAGAGAATATCTTTTTGATGCGCCGCAGCGTGCCGCTTCTGAGAAATCAGATGAGTGATGGCAGCGTAACACTGGAGAAAAATCAGATTGTAATAATAGAAAAATAAAACGGAGGACAAAAAAGAATGGAACAGAACAAGGGCCGTGTAACCATACCGACAGACCTGGACGTGGTGCCACAGACACTGGAGATCATGGATGAATGGGGAGCAGATGCACTCCGTGACTGTGATGGTACAGAATTTCCACAGGAATTAAAGAATACCGGAGCAAAGGTCTATGCGACTTATTGTACGACCAGAAAAGATAATGAATGGGCGAAGGCCAATCCGGATGAAGTGCAGCAGATGTATATTATGTCAGCTTTTCATACCGCAACGGAAGATACCCTGAAGATTCATTTGATGGATCATCTGTATCCGGACATGCTGAAAGTTAATGACCGGGATGATATTCAGAGATGGTGGGAGGTAATCGACCGTACTACCGGAGAAGTGGTTCCGGTAAGTGGATGGTCTTACGAAAAAGAAAGCGGAGATGTGGTTATCCATCCGGTAAAACGGTTCCATGAATATACCGTCAGCTTTTTGGCTTATATCATGTGGGATCCGGTCAACATGTATAATGCGGTAGTTAATGACTGGAAGGATATAGAACCGCAGATTACTTTTGATGTGCGTCAGCCAAAAACAAAAGCACATTGTATGGAAAAACTGCGTCACTTCCTGGATACTCACGAGTATGTAGATGTGATTCGTTTTACTACTTTTTTCCATCAGTTCACTCTGATCTTTGATGAACTGGCCAGAGAAAAATATGTAGACTGGTTCGGATATTCTGCATCGGTCAGCCCTTATATTCTGGAACAGTTTGAAAAAGAAGTGGGGTATCCGTTCCGCCCGGAATATATCATTGATCAGGGCTACATGAATAATACTTATCGGATTCCGTCAAAAGAATTTAAAGATTTTCAGAATTTCCAGAGAAGAGAAGTGGCAAAGCTTGCCAAAGAGATGGTGGATATTGTACACGAATATGGAAAAGAAGCCATGATGTTCATGGGCGACCACTGGATCGGTATGGAACCATTTATGGATGAATTTGTCTCCATCGGTCTGGATGCAGTAGTTGGAAGTGTAGGAAACGGTGCCACGCTGCGACTGTTCAGCGATATCAAGGGCGTAAGATATACGGAAGGAAGATTCCTGCCATATTTCTTCCCGGATACCTTCTGCGAAGGTGGAAATCCGGTGAAAGAAGCAAAGGAGAACTGGGTAACCGCCAGAAGAGCTATCCTGCGTAGCCCAATCCAGAGAATCGGATACGGCGGATATCTGAAACTGGCTCTTCAGTTCCCGGATTTTGTAGAATATATCAGGAGCGTCTGCCAGGAATTCCGTACCCTGTACGATAACATTCAGGGAACGACCCCATATTGCGTAAAACGTGTGGCAGTCTTGAACTGCTGGGGAAAGATGCGTTCATGGGGCAATCATATGGTGCATCATGCGATTTACTACAAGCAGAACTATTCTTACTTTGGCATCATTGAAGCATTAAGTGGGGCACCGTTTGATGTGGCCTTCATCAGTTTCGATGATATCAAGGCTAATCCAGATCTGTTAAAGGACTTTGATGTGGTCATCAATGTAGGGGATGCTGATACAGCCCAGAGTGGTGGCGAAAACTGGATCGATGAGACAGTTATTACAGCTGTAAAAGAGTTTGTATATCATGGCGGTGGCTTTATTGGTGTAGGAGAACCGGCAGCCCACCAGTGGCAGGGCAAATTCTTCCAGTTAGATGATATCCTGGGTGTAGAAGAAGAACGTGGATTCAATCTGAATACAGATAAGTACAACTGGGATGAACACAGAGACCACTTCATTCTGGCTGACAGTGAGGGAAAAGTAAACTTTGGAGAAGGCAAGAAGAACATCTTCGCACTGCCAGAGACAAAGATCCTGATTCAGAACAACCAGGAAGTGCAGATGGCTGTAAAGACTTTCGGAAAAGGCCGTGGTGTTTACATCAGCGGACTTCCATACAGCTTCAAGAACAGCCGAATCCTGTACCGTGCGGTACTGTGGTCCGCATCGGCAGAAGAAGAACTGCATTGCTGGTACTCCACTAACTACAATGTGGAAGTACATGCTTACGTCAAGAATGGAAAATTCTGTGTAGTCAACAATACCTACGAACCACAGGATACCGTAGTATACAAGGGCGATGGCAGCAGCTTTGAACTGCATATGGAAGCAAATGAGATAAAGTGGTATCAAATCTGACAGTTTAGGCAGAAACCACATTGACAGAATGAAAACTGCATAGTACAATTAGCCTATTGAAAAAGTAGGTAGTCATAAAACAAGCGGATGGATACCATCCGCTTTGTTTTCAGTTAAGATAGGAGTTATAGAATGTTAACACAGTTTTCAAGAACAGAATTGTTATTGGGAAAAGAAGCCATGGATAAGTTGGCAAACAGCCGTGTGGCAGTATTTGGCATCGGCGGCGTGGGCGGATATGTTTGTGAGGCGTTGGTTCGTACCGGTGTGGGAGCCTTTGACCTGATCGATGATGATAAGGTATGTCTGACCAACCTGAACCGTCAGATCATTGCTACAAGAAAAACGGTAGGCCAGTATAAGGTCGATGTGATGAAGGAACGTATGCTGGAGATTAACCCAAAAGTAGATGTAAGAGTGCACAAATGTTTCTTTCTTCCGGAAAATGCAGAGGAATTTCCGTTTGAAGAGTATGATTATATTGTGGATGCAGTAGATACTGTTACGGCAAAGATCTCATTAGTTATGAAAGCGCAGGAGATGAACATTCCGATCATCAGCAGCATGGGTGCCGGGAACAAGCTGGATGCCAGCAAGTTCCAGGTGGCGGATATCTATAAGACCAAGGTATGTCCACTGGCAAAGGTAATGCGCCGGGAATTGAAAAAGCGTGGGGTAAAGAAGCTGAAAGTAGTATATTCCGAAGAACAGCCGACAAGACCAATCGAAGATATGTCCGTTAGCTGCCGTACACACTGTATCTGTCCGCCGGGGGCTAAGCATAAGTGCACTGAGAGGCGGGACATTCCGGGAAGCGTGGCCTTTGTGCCGTCTGTAGTTGGATTGATTATAGCCGGAGAGGTCGTAAAAGACCTGTCTGTAAACAAATAAGATATTTGGTACAGGAGGACAGTCACATGGGACAGTTAGAAGAAAAGTATGAAGCGTTGCTGGAGTATCTGCGCAGTCTGAATTCTGTAGCAGTGGCATTTTCCAGCGGGGTAGATTCTACCTTTTTATTAAAAGCAGCAAAAGAAGCATTAGGGGATCAGATCATTGCAGTGACAGCACAGTCCTGCTCCTTTCCACAGAGAGAATTAAAAGAGGCCATTGCATTCTGTGAAAAAGAGGGCATTCGTCATTTTATCTGCAAGTCAGAAGAACTGGAGATCGAAGGATTTGCACAGAATCCGAAGAATCGATGCTATCTTTGCAAGAAAGAGCTGTTTGAAAAGATCAAAAAGCTGGCAGCAGAACAGGGCATAGAGAATATCATAGAGGGATCCAATATGGATGACAATGGAGACTATCGTCCAGGTCTTCAGGCAGTGTCAGAACTGGAAGTGAAGAGTCCACTTCGTCATTGCAATCTGAACAAGAATGAGATTCGGCTTTTATCGAAGAAGCTGGGACTTCCGACCTGGGAAAAACAGTCATTTGCCTGTCTGTCTTCCAGATTCGTATATGGGGAGACGATCACAGAAGAAAAGCTGGGAATGGTAGATAAAGCAGAACAGCTCTTGCTGGATCTGGGATTCCATCAGGTAAGAGTGCGCATTCATGGTATGATGGCAAGGATTGAGATTGATCCAGCTGAATTTGACAAACTCATGCAGCCGGAGACAAGAGAAAAGATCACGAGAGAATTAAAATCCTATGGTTTTACTTATGTGACTCTGGATCTGATGGGATATCGTACCGGAAGTATGAATGAGACTCTGGACATCAAAAAATAACGGAACAAGATAGTGCCTGCAATGGGCACTATTTTTTGACACGTTTACAGAAATTATGCTATAGTACTTATTTAGACACAAATCAGGTAATGTTCTTGAATCAGGAGGAAAAATGAACAGTACAATTGGAGTGGTGACAGACAGTCACAGCAGTATCACACAGAAAGAGGCAGAAAAACTGGGCATCTATGTATTGCCGATGCCATTTTATATTGATAATACCTGTTATTATGAAGATATTAATTTGGCAAGAGAAGAATTTTTTGAAAAAATGAAAGCAGGAAGTCATGTAAGTACCTCACAGCCTGGTCCGGAAGAGGTTATGAAGATATGGGAGAAAGCACTGAAGGAACATGAGCAGATTCTATACATTCCATTAAGCAGTGCTCTCAGTGGGTCCTGTCAGACCGCACAGATGCTGGCACAGGAAGAACCTTATGCAGGAAGAGTATTTGTGGTAGACAATGGCCGGGTATCAGCTACCCAGCACCGATCCGTGCTGGATGCGCTGGAGTTGATCGAAGAAGGGTATACGACAGCGCAGATCAGGCAGATGCTGGAGGAAGCACGCGCAAAGAATACCATCTATATTGGTGTACAGGATCTGGAGTACTTAAAAAGAGGGGGAAGAATTTCCCGTGCCACAGCAGCACTTGGCAGTGTATTGAATATCAAACCAGTCCTGCAGTTCGATGTGGGGACTCTGGATACTTATAAAAAATGTCGTGGATTTGTACAGGCAAAGAAAGTCATGATTGATGCCATGAAACAGGAATTTGCTACAAAATTCAAAGAAGAAGTGCAGCAAGGGGAAGTATATCTGCTGGCAGCGACCAGCGCCACTGCGGAAGAAAGTGAAAAATGGCTGGAAGATATCAAGAAGGCATTCCCGGAAATGACCGTGTTGTATGATAAGCTGTCACTGGGCGTCAGCTGTCATATCGGACCGGGAGGTTTAGGAATCGGATGTTCCTGCAGACCGAAGCGGATCACCCGGTAGGACGAAAAGGAGAAGAGGATGAGCATTACAGTAGAAGAGTTAAGAAATATGAATCCGGACACTTATCAGCTGATCGATATCCGAAGCGAAAGTGAAATCGCCCATGGTGCCATTCCGGGTGCCACGGCGATTCCAGGCGAGGAGATCTCATCCAGTGAACAGACAGATAAGACAAAGAAACTGATTATTTGCTGTTCCAGAGGGAGAAACAGTATTGATCTTGCTGCAGAATTATGCGAAAAAGGATTGGATGCAGAAAGTCTGGAAGGTGGCTATATTGCCTGGCTGATGGATTATATGAAGCGCCAGGAAGAGGCAGATTTTGCCAAAAATGTGGAGCAGAGTCTGCGAAAGACCTACAAGAAAAGAATCTGGTCTAAATTCTGCCGCGCGATTAATACCTATGAACTGGTGAAACCGGGAGATAAGATCGCAGTGTGTATTTCCGGTGGGAAAGATTCCATGCTGATGGCCAAGTTGTTTCAGGAACTGAAGCGCCACAATAAGTTTGAATTCGAGGTAAAGTATCTGGTCATGGACCCTGGATATAATGAGGCAAACAGGCATATTATAGAAGAGAATGCACGCAGACTGAATATCCCGGTGACATTCTTTGAATCCAACATTTTTGATGCAGTGTATGAAATAGAGAATTCGCCTTGTTATCTCTGTGCCAGAATGCGCCGTGGACATTTGTATGCCTATGCAAAAGAACTGGGATGTAACAAGATTGCGCTGGGACACCATTATGATGATGTGATTGAAACCATTTTGATGGGAATGCTTTATGGTGGTCAGGTACAGACTATGATGCCGAAGCTTCACAGTACGAATTTTGAAGGCATGGAGTTGATCCGGCCGTTATATCTGATCCGGGAGGATGATATCAAATCCTGGAGGGATTACAATGATCTGCATTTTATTCAGTGTGCCTGCAAGTTTACTGACACCTGCACCACATGTAATAATGAAGAAAACCGTTCCAAGCGTGTGGAGATTAAAGAGTTGATCCGTACCTTAAAACAGAAAAATCCATTTGTAGAAGGCAATATTTTCAAGAGCGTAGAGAATGTGAATCTGGATACCGTAGTGGAATACAAAACAGGAGGAGTTCGTCATAACTTCCTGGAACGTTATGACCAGATGGGAAAAGCAGAAGAATAAAAATGTGTTTTTCCCGTGAAATATAGGGATTTTTACAGGTTTCAAATTGACAAAAAAAGAGGCATGAAGTAGAATAGCAATGAATAAAAAGTTAGCACAAGCTAATGGAAATTATTTTACGAGGAGGAAGTAATCATGAAAAACGTATTCAAAAATGTAGACTGGAAAAAAGTGGGAACTTTCGCAGGTGGAGTTGTCTTTGGAACAGCAGGTGTAAAGGTTCTGGCAAGTGATGACGCAAAGAAAGTATATACACAGTGTACAGCAGCCGTTCTTCGTGCAAAAGAATGTGTGATGAAGACTGTGAATCTCGTTCAGGAAAACTGTGAAGACATTCTGGAAGGTGCAAAAGACATTAACGAAGAACGTGCTCAGAAGGCAGAAGAACAGGCTTTCGAAGACGAAGACTTCAAAGAAGTAGAAGAAACTGCAGAAGAGACAGCAGAATAAGGGGCGGTCATAAGTGAAGTTTCAGATTAAAAACGAATCAAAAAGACGTATTCGTATGCATATGTCTGTATATCGCATGAGCTATGTGCAGGCAGATACGCTGCAATACTTTCTGACAGAGCTTTCCTGTGTGAATCAGGTGAAGGTAAATGACCAGACCTGTGATGTGACAGTTTATTACAGTGGCGAAAAGGCAGACCGTCAGGATATGCTGAAGAAGCTTCAGACTTTCCATTATGAAGATGTGGAGGTGCCAGAGCATTTTATTCAGAATTCGGGCAGAGCGTTAAATGCTGAATATCAGGATAAGCTGGTATGGAAGGTTGCATTTCATTATGCAAGAAAGTGGTTCCTTCCTGCGCCTCTGAATGCCTGCTATAATACGGTAGCTGCAATCCCGTATGTAGTAAAAGGATTAAAGTGTCTGTGTAACCGTAAGATTGAAGTGCCGGTACTGGATGGTACAGCAATCGGAGTGTCTGTCATACGTGGTGACTATGCGACGGCAGGCTCCGTAATGTTCCTGCTGGGCATCGGTGGAATACTGGAAGAATGGACCCACAAGAAGTCTGTCGGTGATCTGGCAAGAAGTATGTCCCTTCATGTGGAAAAAGTCTGGATGAAACAGGATGAGACAGAAGTCCTGACAGACAGCAGCAAGATTCAGAAGGGTGACAGAATCGTGGTACACATGGGCAATGTCATTCCGTTTGATGGTACCGTGACAGAAGGAGAAGGTATGGTAAACCAGGCATCTCTGACCGGTGAATCAGTAGCAGTCCGCAAGAGCAGCGGAGCCGGTGTGTTTGCCGGAACGGTTCTGGAAGAAGGCGAATTGACCATTCAGGTCACAGCGACTGGCGGTGGAAGCCGTTATGAACAGGTTGTGAAGATGATCGAAGAGTCTGAGAAGCTGAAGTCCGGACTGGAGAGTAAGGCAGAGCATCTGGCAGACCGTCTGGTTCCGTGGACCTTAGGAGGTACCGCATTGACGTATCTGCTGACCCGTAACGTGACCAGGACCTTATCCGTACTGATGGTAGATTTCTCCTGCGCACTGAAGATGGCCATGCCGATTTCGGTATTATATGCCATTCATGAAGCGGGAACCCACCATATTACGGTAAAGGGCGGTAAGTTCCTGGAGGCAGTTGCAGAGGCAGATACGATCGTATTTGATAAGACCGGCACCCTGACGAAGGCAAAGCCGACTGTTGTAAAAGTAGTATCTTTTGATGGCAGAAGTGAAGGCGAATTGTTGCGTATCGCAGCATGTCTGGAAGAACACTTCCCACATTCTATGGCAAAAGCTGTGGTACATGCGGCAAAGGAAAGAGGTCTGGAGCATGAAGAGATGCATTCCAGGGTAGAGTATGTGGTAGCGCATGGTATTTCCTCTTCAGTGGAGGATAAGAAAGTCATCATTGGAAGCTATCATTTTGTATTTGAAGATGAGAAGACTGTGATTCCGGAAGACAAAAGAGAGATTCTGGAGAACCTTCCTCAGGAATACTCACATCTGTATATGGCGATCGAAGGAAAACTGTCAGCGGTGATCTGTATTGAGGATCCGCTGAGACCGGAAGCGGCAGATGTGATTCGCGAGCTGAAAAAGGCGGGCATTTCCAAAGTAGTGATGATGACTGGAGATAATGAGCACACGGCAAAAGCGATTGCAGAAAAAGTGGGAATCGATGAGTTCTATGCAGAGGTACTGCCAGGAGATAAGGCAAAATTTGTCGAGAAAGAAAAGGCAGCAGGACGCAAAGTGATCATGACCGGAGACGGTATCAATGATTCTCCGGCACTGTCTGCATCGGATGCGGGAATTGCCATCAGTGATGGTGCTGAACTTGCAAGAGAGATTGCAGATATTACCATCAGCGCAGATGATCTCTATCAGATATTGATATTGAAGCAGATCAGTGACCAGCTGATGAGACGTATCCGCAAGAACTATCGCAGCATAGTAGGAATTAATTCTACCCTGATCGCTCTGGGTGTGTTTGGTATTATTCAGCCGACCACATCAGCTTTGATGCATAACACGTCTACTTTGCTGATCAGCCTGGGAAGCATGAGAAAGCTTCTGTAAGCTTCTATGTAGAAAATGATATAAATTCGGATAAAAATATGGGAATTCTGTAGACACAGAATTCCCTTGTTTTATTTTAGAAAGTATGTTACTATCTGAATGTTTCGGTATCAGTTGAATTAATACGGATATATGATAAAATGGAACTATTCGGAGCTGTCTGTGGCTCAAAGCGGTTATGATAATAAGATCGACGAATTTATGGAGGAAAAACCTGTGAAGATAATTATAGCGGGGGATGGAAAAGTCGGAAATATGCTGACCAATCAGTTATCGGCAGAAGGGCACGATATTACACTGGTGGATTCGAATCCAGAGGTACTGGAGGCAAGTATTGAAAGTTACGATGTCATGACGGTGCAGGGAAACTGCGCATCCATGGAAGTGCTGAATCAGGCTGGTATTCAGGAGACTGATCTGCTGATTGCAGCAACAAGTGCGGATGAGGTGAATCTGCTTTGCTGTATGACAGCGCATGGAATGCGGCCTGGGATCCATACGATAGCAAGAATCCGCAATCCGGAGTATTCCAATCAGATTTATAAGATGCGGGATACTTTTGCACTGTCTCTTGCTGTGAATCCGGAGAAACAGGCAGCAGTGGAGATTGAACGGTTGCTGAAGTTTCCTGGTTTTCTGCACAGAGAAGCGTTTGTCGGGGGAAGGGTAGAGATCGCAGAGATTCGCCTGGAAGCCAGCAACAAGTTGTGTAATGTATCACTGAATGAACTGGACAGTATTGTGAAATGCAGGGTTCTGGTTTGTGCTGTTCTGCGAAATGGTAATGTAGTGACACCAGATGGTAATTTTGTGCTGAAAGCAGGAGACCGGGTATTCGTTACAGCGCCAACCAATAATCTGGCTATTTTGCTGAACAATATCGGAACCATCACAAAGAAAGTGAAGAATGTCATGATCTGTGGTGGAAGCAAGATTGGCTTCTATCTGGCGCAGAGACTGCAGAAGAGCGGTATGTCTGTGAAGATTATCGAGCAGAAAAAGGAACGTTGTATTCAGCTGGCAAGTCTTCTGCCACATGTGACCGTGATCCAGGGAGATGCCAGCAGTCAGGCATTATTGTACAGCGAGGACATTGAAGAGATGGACGCCCTGGTGACATTAACCGGCCTGGATGAGATGAATATGATCATTGCCATGTATGGAAAGAAGTGTGGCGTATCCCAGATTATTACCAAGGTGGGACGAAGAAGAAATGGAAATCTTCTGGATGAACTGGAACTGGGAAGTGTGGTGTGCCCGAAGGAACTGTGTTGCAACAATATTGTGCGTTATGTACGTGCCATGCAGAATCAGACCGGGGCTGCTGTGACAGTACACACTATTGCAGATGGACAGGCAGAAGCTATGGAATTCCGTGTGAATGAGAAGACCATTCATTGTAACGAACCGTTGAAGGCACTGAAGATTCGTAAAAATGTACTGGTTGCAAGTATCATCACGGGGGACAGATCGAGATCCCGAACGGAGATTCCTGTTTTACCCAGGGAGATTCGGTGGTTGTAGTAACCAGCAGCGATAAAGTATTATATCAGTTAAATGATATTTTTGAATAATTGAGGGAACAGACATATGAATTACAAGATGATGGGGCGTTTTATTGCCAGATCCTCGGAATCGAAGTGATTTTCATGATTCCGGCACTCTGTATCAGTATTTATTGTCGCGAAAGCGCGGCAATCCGTGGATTTTCCTGGAGTATGGTGATGATTGCACTGCTTGCACTTGGGCTGCATGCCCTGTGCCGTAAGGGAAAGAAACGGTTTTATGCAAGAGAAGGTATGGTGTGTGTCGGCTTAAGCTGGATTGTAATGAGTCTGATGGGCGCACTTCCATTTTATATATCCAGAGAGATCCCAAAGTATATTGACTGCTTTTTTGAAATTGTATCAGGATTTACCACAACAGGTTCCTCCATCCTGCCAGAGGTGGAGAGTTTATCGAAGGGTATTTTATACTGGAGAAGCTTCAGCCACTGGCTGGGTGGAATGGGAATTCTGGTATTTCTACTGGCAATTTCTTCCCTGAAGGGAAGCAAAGGTGGCTATACCATGCATCTTCTGAGAGCGGAGAGCCCGGGACCGAACGTAGGAAAGCTGGTTCCGAAGATGAAACAGACAGCAGAGATTCTCTATGTTTTATATATTTTGCTGACTGTTTTGAATATACTGTTTCTGCTGATTGGAAGAATGCCACTTTTTGATGCAGTCTGCACCGCATTTGGTACAGCAGGTACCGGTGGATTCGGTATCAAAAATGACAGTATTGCCAGTTATAGTCCTTATCTTCAGAATGTCTGCACGGTATTTATGCTTTTGTTCGGAGTGAACTTCAGCTGCTATTACCTGATTCTGATCAGACAGTTCAAGACCGTCTGGAAAGACGAAGAACTGAGAATGTACCTGGGCATGGTATTGGGAAGTATTGTATTGATTACCATCAATATTTATGGTATGTATGACAGCCTGGGTGAAACAGTGCGCCATGCAGCATTTCAGGTTGCCAGTATTATGACGACCACAGGATTTGCTACCACAGACTTTGACCTGTGGCCAAGTTTCTCAAAGGCAATTCTGCTGTGTCTGATGGTGATTGGCGCCAGTGCCGGAAGTACAGGAGGAGGATTCAAGTGTGGACGTGCGCTACTTTTGTTTAAGAATATGCGCAGAAATCTGAAAAAAGCATTATATCCAAGACGTGTGGAAGTGGTGTGCAACAATGGACAGATGATGGAAGAGAGTGTGCTTAGCAATATTAATACCTATCTGTCTGCGTATGTAATCATTATTATTGTCAGCTTCCTGCTTATTTCACTGGATGGATTTTCTACGACGACCAACTTCTCGGCAGTACTGGCCTGTTTCAACAACATTGGTCCTGGTCTGGAGGCGGTAGGCCCAACCTGCAACTTTGGCGGATATAGTGTGCTGTCTAAGCTGGTGTTAATCTTTGACATGCTGGCCGGACGTCTGGAGATCTTCCCGATTCTGATGCTTCTGTCCCAAAGTACCTGGAAGAAAGGATAGCACCCACATATGGCAAAGAAGCAGAAGAGAAATACCAAAGGAAATATCATCACAGCGGCATGGCAGCTGTTTTATGAGCAGGGATATGATAATACCACAGTAGATGAGATCATTGCATCGGCAAAGACTTCAAAGGGCTCATTTTATCATTATTTTAATGGAAAGGATGCTCTGCTCAGTACGCTGGCTTATTTGTTTGATGAAAAATATGAGGAACTGATGGAGAACATGGAGGAATCCATGAACAGTTATGAAAAGCTTCTGTTTTTGAATCAGGAGCTTTTCACAATGATAGAGAACAGCATCTCTATAGATCTGCTTGCCCGGCTGTTATCCACACAGCTGGTAACGCGCGGGGAAAAATCTCTGCTGGATCGAAGTCGTCTGTATTATCGTCTGCTCAGTAAGATTATTCTGGAAGGACAGACTTCCGGTGAATTGCGAACTGACATCTCGGTAGGAGAGATTGTAAAAGCTTACGCAATCTGTGAACGGGCATTTATGTATGACTGGTGTATCTCCGGGGGAGAATATTCATTGCGCAGCTACTCTCAGAGAATGCTGCCGATCTTTTTATCAGATTTTCGGGCATCGAGAAACGAATGAAGAATTCGACTCGATGCTTTTTTGTATTTTTAAAGCTATGTATCTAAAAAAATGCAATATGGTATAAGATTTTACAATACTTTTCGTATAGATATAATTACAGCATAATTACAGAAAAAATGATAAACAGTGACATGAAAAGTATAGACTTTAGTCTAAACTTTGTTCTATTTGATATCGTTCTCCTGACAGGTTATAATGGCAAAAGAGCAACAAAGAGGAGGAGAAAAATTATGACATCTGCAAAAGTCTGTATTATGATTGCCATTATTATTTATCTTGGTGGCATGTTGTACATCGGTTATATGTGTTCCAGGAAAAATGAGAGCACGGATGA
The DNA here is from genome assembly GCA_003435055.1 of Lachnospiraceae bacterium OF09-6. GTDB lineage: Bacteria > Bacillota > Clostridia > Lachnospirales > Lachnospiraceae > Marvinbryantia > Marvinbryantia aceti. The sequence continues at coordinate 140,599 of QUMM01000003.1, read as the reverse complement.
CTTTTATCTGGGAGGAAGAAAGCTGGGGCCATTTGTAACAGCCATGAGTGCAGAAGCTTCTGATATGAGCAGCTGGCTGCTGATGGGATTGCCTGGTGTAGCATATCTGACCGGTATTTCAAATGCTGGATGGACAGCAATTGGACTGGCCATCGGTACCTATGTGAATTTCTTGATCGTGGCAAAGAGACTTCGCCGTTATTCTCATGTGGCGAACAATTCTATCACATTGCCACAGTTTTTTAAAAATCGTTTTCACGATGAGAGCAGAATTCTGCTTTTGATCTCTGCGATTATTATTGTTATTTTCTTTATCCCGTATACTGCATCTGGATTTGCAGCCTGTGGCAAGCTGTTCTCCAGCCTGTTTGGTGTGAGCTATATGACAGCCATGGTTATCAGTGCGGTTGTCATTGTAGGGTATACGATGATGGGAGGGTTTCTGGCAGCATCGACTACGGACTTTATTCAGAGTATCATTATGTCAATTGCGTTGATTATTGTATTGATCTTTGGAGTGAATGTAGCTGGCGGACTGGATGTAGTGATCGACAATGCAAAAGCACTGCCGGGTTATCTGTCGATGTTCCAGAGTTATGATGTGGCGTCCGGCACAGCGTCGCCATATCGCCTGCTGACGATTTTATCTACCCTGGCATGGGGGCTGGGATATTTTGGTATGCCGCATATTCTGCTTCGTTTCATGGCAATCGAAGATGAAGAAAAACTGACACTTTCTCGTCGTATTGCGATTATCTGGGTAGTGATCTCTATGGCAGTCGCAGTATTCATTGGCGTAATAGGATATTCCATGAGCAAAGCAGGAGCAATTGATGTACTGGAAGGTTCCAATTCTGAAACTATTATTGTCAGAATCGCAGATCTGCTCAGCCGTCATGGTGTGATTTTTGCATTGCTGGCAGGTATTATTCTGGCAGGCATCCTGGCATCTACGATGTCTACTGCAGATTCTCAGCTGCTGGCAGCATCTTCTGCAGTATCCTCCGATATGCTGAACAGAAACGGAAAGAGCGGTATTATTGCAGCAAGAATTACACTGATGCTGATTGCTGTTTTTGCAGTCATTCTTGCAAGGAATCCGAACAGCTCCGTATTTCAGATTGTATCTTTTGCATGGGCAGGATTTGGTGCAGCGTTTGGTCCAGTCGTTCTCTTCTCATTGTTCTGGAGAAGAACCAATAAGTATGGAGCACTGGCTGGTATGCTCTTCGGTGGTGTGATGATCTTTGTATGGAAGTATCTGGTACGTCCACTGGGAGGAATCTGGGATATTTACGAACTTCTTCCGGCATTTATTGTAGCATGTGTGGCTATCGTTGCATTCAGTCTGGCAACGCCGGCACCGGATCAGTCCGTTCTGGACGAATTTGACAGAGCAGCATCTGGAAAATAGTAACTTTGCAAGAAAAGCAAAGTATGTTATGATGATGGGGATCAGGAAACTGATCCCTGTTTTTGTATAGAGGAGGAATAAAAACAGATGAAAAAAAAGAAACTTTTGGCACTGGCTGCAGTGATGCTGCTGCTGACTGGATGTGGAGATAAGACAAAGGAAAAGCTGGAGTCTGCCAGAGATGCGGGTATTTCTGCTATGGAACAGGCACAGTATGAGCAGGCAGTAACGTCCTTTGAACAGGCCTATGCATTGTGTGATGAGAAGATGCCGGAGACAAAGACAGATATTTCTCTTTATGAAGCGGCCTGCCAGATGAAGATGGAAGACTACGAGAGCCTGAAAAATACCTGTACCAGAATCTTGGAACTGGGAGAGAATGCGGATGCATATTATATGCGTGGTGTTGCTTTCCTGAAGCTTGGGGAGACGGATGCGGCAAAGGCAGATTTTGATGGAGCCATGACACTGAAGCCCAAGGATTATGAGATGGCGCTGAACATTTATCAGCAATATGAGGAGATCAGTCAGTCAGCTGTGGGAGACCAGTATCTTCAGCAGGTGTTGAATCAGGAATCAGCAGGGATGGAGGATGATTACCAGAAAGGCAGTATATACTATTACCTGGGAGACTATGAGAAAGCAGCGGAAGCTCTGGCTCCATCAGTAGAAGCTAAAAAAGAGGATGCCATGCGTCTGATGGGACAGGTTTACCTGGCACAGGGAGACACACAGTCAGCCTGGGTAGTATATCAGCAGTATAAGGAGACTTTTGGAGAGACAGCAGAGAGTTATAATGGCATCGCGCTTTGTGATATGGCAGATGGAGACTATGATACGGCGTTGCAGGATATCCAGACTGGATTGTCGCTGGAATTGTCAGATTCTTCCAGGAGAGATCTGCTGTATAATGAGATTGTAGTATACGAAAAGAAGCAGGATTTTCAGACGGCAAAGCAGAAGGCGGAGGAATTCATGCAGCTTTATCCGGATGATGAGGCCGGACAGAGAGAGTATGATTTTCTGAGTACCAGATAGGGAGCAGGTATGACGGGATTTGATATCATAGAAGAAGTAGAAGAAAGAGTCATACTGGTCGGTGTAAGCACCGGTGAAGGTGATGATACCGCACAGTCACTGGACGAGCTGGAAGAACTGGCGAAGACAGCAGGGGCAGTGACGGTAGGACGTGTGATCCAGAACAGAGAACAGATTCATCCGGGTACTTATATTGGTACCGGAAAGATTGCAGAAGTACAGCAGCTGGCTTATGAGGTGGAGGCGACAGGCATCATCTGTGACGATGAGCTGACACCGGCTCAGTTGAAGAATCTGGAAGAAGAACTGGATCTGAAGGTGATGGACCGGACACTGATTATTTTGGATATTTTTGCATCCAGAGCTTCTACCAGTGAAGGAAAGATTCAGGTAGAACTGGCGCAGCTAAAGTATCGTCAGGCAAGGCTGGTGGGACTGGGCAGTTCTTTATCCAGACTCGGCGGTGGAATCGGTACCAGGGGACCGGGAGAAAAGAAGCTGGAGATGGATCGACGGCTGATCAAGAGCCGGATTGCCCAGCTGAACCGGGAGCTGGATGAGGTGAAGCGCCACCGGGAAGTGACAAGAAGCAGACGGAGCAGGAAATCCACAGCTGTGATAGCGATTGTGGGGTATACCAATGCCGGAAAGTCCACGTTGCTGAATACTCTGACAGGAGCGCAGGTGTTGGAGGAAGATAAGTTATTTGCAACGCTAGATCCCACGACAAGAATTCTGGAACTGCCTTCCGGGCAGGAGATTTTGCTGACGGATACCGTAGGATTTATCCGTAAACTGCCCCATCATCTGATTGATGCATTTCGCAGTACACTGGAAGAAGCCAAATACGCAGATATGATTCTCCATGTAGTAGATGCTTCCAGTCCACAGATGGATCAGCAGATGTATGTGGTATATGACACGTTAAAGAATCTGGGTATGACAGATAAGAAGATTGTTACACTGTTTAACAAACAGGATAAGGTAGAAGATGGATATCTGCCAAGAGACCTGAAGGCAGAAAAGACAGTGAGGATATCTGCCAAGTGGGGGGAAGGCCTGGAAGAAGTGAAGAAGATCCTGGAGGAACTGCTGAATGAAAAAAATGTCCTCATCGAACGATTTTATGATTACAAAGATGCCGGACTGATCCAGCTGATCCGCAAGTATGGACAACTTCTGGAGGAAGAATATCTGGGTGATGGAATTCATGTGAAAGCCTATGTGCCGATGGAGATTTATGGCACAGTGACACCGGAAAATCAGAAAATGAAAAACCGCGAAGAATGACGGAAAACTGTTGAATCTGACGGGGTTTGCAGATAAAATCAGCTTGACATTTGTGGCATTTACGCATATAATTGGGGAGTAGTTATGATTCAGGCAAGGTGTCAGACAGGAAGACATTTGCTCAATATTTTTATGGAGGTACCGAGATGAATAAGGGTACAGTTAAATGGTTCAACGCAGAAAAAGGTTATGGATTTATCACAGGTGAAGACGGAGCAGATGTATTCGTACATTTCTCAGCTATCCAGGGTGAAGGATTCAAGTCTCTGGAAGAAGGTCAGGCTGTTTCTTACGATTTAACTGAAGGCGCTCGCGGAATGCAGGCAGCTAACGTTGTTAAATTATAATAGAGATTAATCTAACGAGGCGTAGAGAAGGATTCCCAGCAATGGGAGTCCTTTTTTCATATAATCATAAGAAATTACATTTCCTATTATAGGAAGCCGGGGACAAAAGGAGAATTTATGGAATACATCGTATATGAAGATAAACAGATCATTGTGTGCCGGAAACCTTCCGGTCTTGCGGTTCAGAATGCATCTTTCGGGAAAAAAGATCTGGAAAGTATGATGAAGACTTACCTGTTTGAAAAAGAAGGAAGGGCCAATCCATATCTGGGTGTCATTCACAGACTGGATCAGCCGGTGCAGGGACTGGTGGTATTTGCCAGGGATGCAAAAAGCGCGGCTTCTTTAAGTGCGCAGGTGCAAAATGGCCAGATGAAGAAATATTATCAAGCGGTAAGCTGTAAAATCCCGGAAGAAAAAGAAGGGATGCTGATCCATTTTCTGAAAAAGAATGGAAAAACAAACTGTTCGGAGGCGGTAAGCGAAAGGAGCACCGGAGCCAAAAAGGCACAGCTTTATTATAAAGTGCTGGAGGAAAAGGAGGGGTGTGCCCTGTTTGAGATTGAGCTGTTCACCGGACGCCATCATCAGATACGGGTACAGATGGCAGCCAGCCATATGCCGTTGGCAGGGGATCAGAAGTATAATCCAGAGGCAGAAAAAGGAGAACAGATTGCTCTGTGTGCCTGTCGTCTGCAGTTCCGGCATCCGTTGACCGGAAAACAGATGACGTTTACCTGCGAGCCGGAAGGAGGAACTTTCGAGTTGTTTTATTGACCATAAACCCTGGATTGTCATATCCTATAGGGAGACTGATAACAGGAGCTTTTATGGAAAAGAAAAAGAGAGGGTGCTGCGGCGCACAGTACTGTCCCTGCTATCCCAACTGTGATGAAGTGATGGAACAGCACTGGCAGGCACAGCAAAATGAGGAAAAACAGACGGATTCTGTGCCGATGGAGCATTTACAGACAGAGATGCTGGATCGTGATCCTGGCGTTCTGAGACAGCTGGCTATACAGGATGAAGCAGATCTTACAAGACTGAAAGAACTTTATCCGATGCGGGTTCGGCAGGTACTGGAAGAGGTAGAACGTGTCTGTGACAGCATGGAGTATGAAGGCAGTGTGATGTTCGACGAGATGCCGGAAAAACAGAGAATTATGGAACTGACAGATGGCATTGAACAGAAGATGCAGGATAAGATGACACAGTGGGAAGAAGAACTGCAGAGGCAGCAGGAAGAGGATATCTATGTGATGAATCATCCTATGGCACCACCGCAGCCACCTTATCCGCCACAGCCACCAAGACCACCTTATCCACCAAGACCGGTGAACTGGTTTCATGATTTGATCCAGGTACTGTTGCAGGATGAGATGTATCACAGGAGATGCCGTAATCGAAACTGCCGCAGATGGTAATTCGTTGACAAGGCTGTCCGGGCTTGTTATGATTAAAAACAGGTGATTTGTATAAAGAAACCAAAGGTAACTGAAAGCACAGAAAAGAGAAAGAACAGGGAAAAGGTATGAAGAGAAAATGGATGATCGCAGCACTGGCAGCAGTCAGTGTGATGGGAATCAGTGCAGCAGCAGAAGAAACATATGATGATGGCGGCGTGCTGGATCCGGAGAATCCGGTGACGCTGACGATATGGCATTATTATAATGGGGCACATCAGGCTGCTTTTGACAAGCTTGTGGAAGAATTTAATAACTCAGCAGGAAAAGATCTTGGCATCTATGTGGAAGAGTATAGCAAGGGGTCCGTGTCTGACCTGGAGACTGCCATCTCGGAGTCTGTCAGCGGTACAGTCGGGGCAGAAGAGATGCCGGATCTTTTTTCTGCGTACACGGATTCTGCTCTTGGATTGCAGAAAGATGGACTGCTGACAGATCTGAATCAGTATTTTACAGCGGAAGAACTGGATAAGTATGTAGATGCCTATGTACAGGAAGGAAAATTTGCAGGAGACGGAGGTCTGTATGTATTTCCGGTTGCAAAGTCCACAGAAATCACCATGATAAATAAGACGGACTGGGACAAGTTTGCAGAAGAGACGGGTGCAACTCTGGATGACCTGAGCACAGTAGAAGGAATTACAAAAGTTGCTGAGCAGTACTATGACTGGACGGATGCCCAGACGCCGGATGTGCCAGATGACGGAAAGGCATTCTATGGCAGAGATTCCATGTCGAACTATTTTCTGATTGGAATGAAACAGATGGGTTATGATCTGATTGAGGTAGAGGATGGAAAAGTGACACTTCAGGCAGATAAAGAGGCGATCCATAAAATGTGGGAAAATTACTATGTGCCGTATGTGAAAGGATACTTCGTATCCTACGGCAAGTTTGGCTCCGATGATGTGAAGACAGGAGATACTCTGGCCTATACGGGATCCACCGCATCATCCATGTATTTCCCGGACAATGTGGAACTGGATGATGACAGTTATCCGATTGATTATGCGATCTGTAATGCACCGGTATTTGAGGGCGGGGAGGCATACAGCGTACAACAGGGAGCCGGTATGGCTATGACAAAATCAGACGAAGCACATGAATATGCAGGAAGTGTTTTCCTGAAATGGTTCACCCAGAGTGAAAACAGCCTGAAGTTTGGTGCAGCATCCGGATATCTTCCGGTACAGAAAGAAGCAAACAAAGCGGAGTCACTGGATCGCGTGGTAGAAGAAGAACAGCTTCAGATCGCACCAAAGACTTATGACTGTCTGACAATGGTGATGGATCAGTTCGCAGATACCCGGTATTATGTACCGAAATGTTTTGCCAACAGCTATCAGGCCAGAAAGATACTGGATTACAATCTGAAGGACAAGGCTGTGGCTGACCGCGAGACTATCGATGCAGAAGTGTCAGAAGGCACATCCAGAGAAGAAGCGGCTGCACCATATATTACAGAAGAAGCATTTGATACCTGGTATGACGAGTTTGTCAGTGCGCTGACAGAGGCAGCCGGATTAAATGAATAGGATGGGATTGGTTTGAAACAGAAAATATCGATTATTTCTCTTTTTATGATACCGATAGTCGTTGTTATGATTGCACAGGGAGCCGTATCCATTGGAACGATGAAGATCAATGGAGCTGACCGGATGCTGGAAAACAATGCTGTAGATATGATGGGGCAGACAGTAGAAAACCGAAAAGTAATTCTGGAAAATAAAATGCTGGAGCAGTGGAGCTTTATTGGAAGTGAAAAAGGCACGCTGTCCCAGAGCCTGAAAAGCACCATGCAGTCGGAACAGGCGGATATGGGAGAATTTCTTCAAAGTGATGAGATGCAGAAGGACTACCTGGATGTGGTTTTTCCAGAATGCGTGGATGTACTGCAGAAAAATAATGTGACAGGATTGTTTCTGGTGCTGACCAATGGACAGGATACGAATCAGGCGGCGCAGTATCAGGGCTTTTTTGTAAGAGATTCGGATCCGGAACATCAGTCAGCAACCAATACGGATCTGTTGATGGAAAGAGGAAGTAAGAATCTGGCCAGAACAGAAGGAATTCCACTGGATTCTGCCTGGGCTACCAGGTTTTCTCTCGCCGGAAATGGCGTACGTGCAGCAGATGATTTTTTTTATCAGCCATATATGGCAGCGCAGGAGAACGGGGAAAGCGCTTATAAATATCTGGGTTACTGGGCAGAACCATTTGTCCTGGAAGATGATTATATGGACAGCCATAAGATAATTACATATTCGGTTCCACTTTCCTGTGATGGCCAGCTGTTCGGAATTCTTGGGATAGAGATCGGTTTAAGTGAACTGGAAGAGGAATTTCAGGTACAGGAGCTGGATGCAAATCAGAATGCGGGATATATGCTTGCGGTAAGGCAGGAAGATGGCAGCTACCGTTCGATCAGCGGTAGGGGAAACCTCTATGAGCTGACAGCAGGCTCTGGTGACACATTTGAACTGCTTCCACAGAAACAGGAAAATTTTTATCAGGTAAGGGGAGTGCAGATTGGAAATCAAAATGTCTATGCAACCGTGCACGGGCTGAAACTTTACGGGAATTATGTGCCATATCAGAATACAGAGTGGACATTGATTGGATTTGAAACAGAAAATGCCATATTCGGGGTTGGCAGAAAGATTTTCACCAGTATGCTGATTTCCGTTGCTTTTGGTGTGCTGTTTGGAGTATTGATGGTCAGTATTCTGGTAGGCAGTGTGACCAGGCCGATTGCTCGGCTGGTAAACAGCGTGCGCAGTGGAGTGGAAGGCATCCATGGCTTTCATAAATCTGGAATCAGGGAAATCGACGAGATCCATGAAGTGGTAGAGACGTTGACAGATGAACAGCAGCAGGCAGAAGAGCGTATCCAGGAAGAATCGGAAAAATACAAAATGGCAGTGGAAAATTCCACAGATATTTTTTTCACCCTCGATTACTGCAACATGACCCTGGAGATTGTGAACAGCAAAACGATGAATGGTATCTGGGACTGCAGGACGCATCCGGAATATCTGGATGGATACCTGGTACATCCGGATGATAAAGCGCGGCTGAAGGAACTGAGAGAAAGTGACAGAACAGAGTTTCAGATAGAATTTCGCCTGAAGATGCCAGAGATGCAGGACTATACCTGGGTGCAGTTAAACGGAAAAGAAGTGGTGGACAGCCGGCAGGTTCGTACCAAACTGGTGGGAAATATCCGCAATATTCATGAACGTAAAATCCGGGAGCTTGCGTATCAGAAAAAGGAGCAGATAGATCCGGTAACCTGGTATTATCGCCTCCAGCTGGGACTGAAAAAACTGGCAAACAGAAGAAAGTATGTGCCACAGGGGCATATGATTCTTCTGGATGTGGATCATTTTACAAGAATGAATGAGCGGTTTGGACTGATTTTTGGAGACATTCTCATGGAGTATCTGGCACAGCTTCTGAAGGATGAAGTTGTGGTAAAGGGAAATGTCCGGATTCGTTCCGGGGCAGATGAACTGTTGGTCTGGACAGAAGAAACCGATGGAAAAAAAGTTCGTGAGATGCTGGCAAGAGTCAGCAAACAGTTTGCAGAACTGATTCACCGGGATACTCTGGAGCTGGCTTTCTGCTGTGGTGTGGTCCAGGGAAGAAATCAGTCTGATCGAGAATTGCTGGATCAGGCAGCGGCAGCGTTGTATCGAGCGAAGAATATGGATGCAGAAGCTGTGGTATATCAAAGCGGCTGGAATCAGCCTCCGGTTCGTTTTCGTCCGGGGAATGTTGTGTCCATGGCATGGCTCAGTCAGATGAATATGGTTTCTCTTGCTTTGAATCTTTTTGATAAAGAGGGAGATCTGTCAGTTTTGCTGGATGTTCTTGCTTATCGTATGCTGGATACCTATCATCAGGAAGGCATTCTGATTACAGTATTGGATTCAGATTACAAGGCAAATATTCTGGAGTATCAGTGGCACAGGGATCCGAAGGCAGAAAAGCTGTCTGAGATTGCCCGGTACGAGCAGGAGGATTATCTCTCTTTCTATAAACATTGCGATCCGGACAGACTGCAGAGCATCGGAGATGTCTGTCGCAACAGTCCGCTGTTTGCACCATTTATCAGGCAGCAGGACGGTACAGTACTTCATATGACAGACGGTGGAAAGTACATGGGAAGCATTCTGATCTTTGGGCTGAAGGCTCAGGAAGAGCTGAATGAGGAAGAACAGAATGAACTGCAGGAGGTCGTTATGCTGATTCAGAATCGTCTGAACCAGCAGAGACATGATTCTTCCGGTAATGCCAAGGCAGAATTCCTTGCCAGAATGTCTCATGAGATACGTACACCGATGAACGGTATTATGGGAATGACTGATATTGCTCTTCATGAGGGACAATCACAGGAGAAGATTCTGGACTGTCTGAAGAAGATCCGCAATTCTTCCAACTACCTTCTGGGTCTGATCAATGATATTCTGGATATGTCCAAGATCGAAAGCGGAAGAATGCAGCTGATACTGGCTGATTTTGATCTGAGAGAGATGGTAGACAATATTAACGAACTGTTTGCGTCCAGGCTGGAGGAGAAACATCTGATTTACAGGAAGATTGTAGACCTGAAGCATACCAGATATTACGGAGATGAACTTCGCATCAATCAGGTACTAATTAATCTGATTGGAAATGCAGTGAAGTTTACAGAAGAAAATGGGATGATCTGTCTGACCGTCCGGGAAATCAGCAGCAGTCAGACCGGAGCAAAACTGTTCTTTTCTGTACGGGATAACGGAATTGGTATCAGCAAAGAAGATCAGAAGAAGGTTTTCCAGAGCTTTGAACAGGCAGATACCAGAGAAATCAGCCGAAGACAGGGAAATGGTCTTGGACTGGCTATCAGCAGTCGGCTGGTACAGCTGATGGGAAGTGATATCGTGCTGGAGAGTGAGCCAGGAGAGGGAAGTGAATTCAGCTTTACCATGCAGATGGAATTTGCCAGAGAAAAAAAAGAAGAACAGGAAAAGATTTCTGAGAACTGTACCTTTGAGGGCTGTAAAGTGTTGGTGGCTGAGGACAATGAACTGAATCTGGAAATTATTCAGACAATTTTGGAAGAATATCAGATTCAGGTGGACAGTGTCGAAAACGGACGTCTGGCGGTAAAACGGATGATGGAAGTGCCGGAAGATACCTATGATCTGATACTGATGGACATCATGATGCCGGAAATGAACGGCCTGGAGGCTGCGGAAGCCATTCGGAAGTTGAACAGGAAAGATTGTCGGGAGATGCCGATTATAGCCATGAGTGCCAATGCATTTGAGGAAGATGTGAAGAAGTCCATGGCCAGTGGAATGAACGAACATTTGTCCAAACCGCTGAATATTGGAAAACTTCAGAAGGTATTAATAAAATATCTGAAAATATGATGCAAAAAGACAAAAAGGACAGACATACAGAATGATGAAAAATACTTGCTTTTTATAGAGTATAATGATAGAATTATTTCAGCGGTATACCGGTTGCAGGAAAAAAAGACAGATTACCCGGGTACCAGCCAATGTCTTTTGGCAGATGGCACAAAATTTTTAAAAAATAAGGAGAGAAAGAAATGAAGAAAAAATTAGTTGCAGCAATCATGTTAGGTCTTATTGCAGTATCCGCTGGCGCATCTGTATCCGCAGCAGATGTAACACTCGTTCTGGCTGAAGAGAACGCAGAAGATTCCCTTTCCGGAAAAGTAGCTAACTATTTCAAAGAACAGGTTAACGAACTGACAGATGGTGCAGTTGATATCGATATCCAGTGTTCTAAGGTACTTGGAAGCGAAACAGAAATCCTGGATGGTATGCTGGCACAGGCAGGTACTGTAGATATCGAGCGTATCACAACATCCCGTCTGACAAACTACAGCTGTCCAAAGACTGCATCTCTCGGTCTTCCATATTTATTCGAGAGTCGTGATCATTTCTGGGCAGTAGCAGAGTCAGAACTGAAAGATGAAATCTTCGATGAGATCTCTACTCTTGGTGTAACAGGACTGAGCTTCTACGAAGAAGGATTCAGAAGCTTCTTCTTCAAAGATGCTGTTACAGACGTAGCTGATATCGCCGGCAAGAAGATCCGTGTAGCAGATGACCCAATCATGCGTGGTATCGTAGAAGGACTTGGCGGATCACCGACAGTTATCTCCTCTGGTGAGCTTTATACTTCTCTTCAGTCTGGTGTAGTAGATGGTGCTGAACAGCCACTTTCCCCATACGAACTGAATGCATTCTACGAAGTAGCTCCTAACGTAATCCTTGATGAACATACACTGGGTAACGCAGTATATATCATCTCTGACCTTGCAAAATCCAAACTGACAGACGAACAGTTCGCAGCAGTTCAGGAAGCAGCTCAGAAAGCTCAGGAATTCAACAAAGAACAGTCTGCACAGACAGATGAAGACTGCATGAAGAGTCTGGCAGATAAGGGCGCTGTATTTACAGAAGTAGAAGACAAGACTCCTTACAAAGAAGCAGTTGCTGATGTTATCACAGAAAATACAAAGGGTATCGAAGACTTCTATCAGGCAGTTGTAGATCTTGCAAAATAAGGTTTAAGTCGTTGATGACAGCATAAGAAGTCGTGTTCCCACCTGTGTCTGCACAGGTGGGAATGACTTTGAAGTGATGTTCTGAGTTTTAAAAGAAAGAGGTTTTCGAAAATGAAAGCAATTGAACGTGTATTAGATAAGCTTTATGCGCTGGTTATGTTTATCTGTAAGATTGCTCTGATCGCAGATATTCTGATCACTTCTTACGCAGTAGCAGGTCGTTATGTTGGAAAGTATATTCCACTGTTCAAGGATCCGGCCTGGAGTGAAGAAGTGATTCTTACCCTTATGACTTATATGGCATTCCTTGCAGCAGCACTTGCTGTAAGAAAGGGAACACATATCCGAATGACATCCCTGGATGAATTCCTGCCAAAGAAGCTCTGTCAGGTACTGGATATCTTCGCAGATGTTCTGATTCTGGCATTCTCTATCATTATGATTTATGAAGGCTTTAATACAGCAACGACTGTAGGAAGCCGTGTAAAATACGCTACACTCCCTGCACTGTCCAAGTTCTGGATGTATGCAGGTGTACCGATTGCAGGTATTGTAATCTGCATCTTTATTCTTGAGGCATTAGCAAAAGACGTGAAAAAACTGTCAGCAAAGGAGGACAAATAATATGAGTTCAAACGGAATCGCAATTTTAATTCTGATTGTGGGCTTCTTACTGCTGGTTGCTCTGCGTGTGCAGATCGCATTTGCAGTAGCCATTGCCTCCTGTCTCTGCCTGACATATTTAAAGCTTCCGTATACAACCGTTGTTACACAGATGGTCAAAGGGGTTTACTCCTTCTCACTGATGGCGGTACCATTCTTCATCACCATGGGTAGTATCATGGGTGCCGGCGGTATTTCCAATAAGCTGGTTGCTCTGGCTGAGTCACTGGTTGGATGGATGCATGGCGGACTGGCCATGGTTAACATCGTAACATCCTACTTCTTTGGAGGTATTTCAGGATCTGCAGCAGCAGATACCGCATCTGTTGGTAAGCTGATGATCCCTATGATGGTAGAAGCCGGTTACGACGCTGATTTCTCTACAGCAGTTACCATTACTTCTTCTGTAGAAGGTCTTCTGGTTCCTCCATCTCACAACATGGTTATTTACTGTACAGCAGCCGGTGGAGTTTCTGTTGGTGCGCTGTTCATGGCCGGATACCTTCCAGGAGCACTCCTGGCTGTTTCTCTGATGATCTTCTCTTACATCATTTCCATGAAGAGAAATTATCCAAAGGGAAAAGCATTCTCTATTAAGAACTTCTTTAAACAGTTAAAGATTTCTATATGGGCTTTGCTGGCGATCCTGATCGTAGTAGTTGGCGTAGTATGTGGTGTATTCACAGCTACTGAATCTGCTGCTATCGCAGTACTTTACAGCTTACTGGTAAGTATGGCTGTTTACAGAGAACTGAACTGGAAGAGCCTGTGGGCAGTATTTGGTGAATGTATCGATACACTGGCTATGGTACTGATCCTTTGCGGTACCTCCAGTATCTTCGGTTACTGCCTGACTTATCTGCATGTGCCAGATCTTGCGGCAAGTGCCATTACTTCTGTCACAACCAACAAGATCCTGCTGACACTGCTGATCAACCTGATCCTTCTGGTTCTGGGATGTATCATGGATATGGCTCCAATCGTCCTGATTGCAACACCTATCCTTCTGCCACTGGCAACATCCATCGGCATCAGCCCAATCCAGTTCGGTATCATGATGATCCTGAACTGTGGTATCGGTCTGCTGACACCTCCGGTAGGTACCGTATTGTTCATCGGTTCTGCTGTATCTGGTGTTAAGATCGAAAAGATCGTAAAGGCAACCCTGCCATTCTATCTTGCCATGGTTATTACATTGCTGTTACTCAGCTTTGTTCCGGCTGTATCACTGTTTCTCCCACATCTGGTTGGATATGCAGTTTAAGAGTACAGTGTAACGACTAAATACAATATAGGATATTTTTCAGACACGGACTTTTTTATTGAAGTCCGTGTCTTTTTATTATAGAATAAAGAATACTGGGAGAGTAGCGCATAACGTGTGAGGATCATAAAGTGAGCGCACACCAGAGAGGAGACATAGTCATATGGATGATAAATTAAGAACTAAGCTGGAAAAGCTGAAGGAGAAGAAAGGCTCGGAACGAGAAGCTGGGCTGTTGGCTCTTGCAGAGGAAAGTCAGGCTCCGCAGGTTTATAATGAACTGGGGATTTATTATAAAAACGATGCAAATGATAATGAGAAAGCAGTGGAGATATTTGAGAAGGCTCTTGCCATCACGGAAGATGCCAGCGTTTATACCAATCTTGCATCTGCGTATTTCAATCTGGCACAGAAGGATTCACCGGAAAGAAAAGCGTATATGAAAAAGACAACAGATGCTTTCCAGGCAGCAGCCAGACTGAACAGTGCATCCTATTATTTCCTTGGCAATCTGTATATGCCAAAGATCAATGCTCCATTTCCGGATGACCAGGAAAAGGCAGTTTCCTGCTTTATGAAGATCGAGAAGAACAAAGGCGCGATCTGGGCACAGGCTATGAAGAATGTAGGCTTGTATTACTATCATAATAAGAAAGATTACATTCGGGCATCCGCTTACTTTTATCTGGTAAAAACGGCAGATCCTAAGGACAAGAAGACAGCTAATTACTATGAATATGCATTTGGAAAGGTAAATAAACGAAAGTTCTGGGCAGAGCAATTTAAAAAGATGAATGACCAGAACGATGTGGACCGGCTCATTGATGCAGGAAAAAAGAAGCTGGAGGTACGATGCCCGAGATGCGGAAGCAGCAAGGTATCGCATATCTCAGTATGGACCAATATGAAAAAGACATTGTCGTCTTCTTTCGGGCTGCGCAGATTTGAACGTTACGCTGTCACATGGCACTGTGACAGTTGTGGAAAAGAATGGTGATATAGAACAGATATGGAACAATTAATGAATTTACTGAGACAGACAATGAATGAGAATATGCTGCGCATGACCATCAGTGGAAAGCGTCATGGAGAACTGGCGGATAAAGTAAAGATACGGCCGGTGAAGCTGAAAGAGCAGCTGTGTTTTCAGACCAGTGTCTCAGATGGAAAAAAAGAATTTCACAAAAACTATGAGAAGGCAGAGCTGCTGGAACAGTTGGATCATTGGCTTCGAAAAGATTACAGACAACTGCAGATGGATACTACCACCCAGTCTATACAGGCACTGGTCAGTAAAAAAGGAAAAACCACAGTAAAGCAGAAGATAGCCAGAGATATGCGTAGTGCAAGAGTTCTGGATCATAATCGCAAGAAGAGATATCTCCTGGAAGAAGGAACTCCGATCCCGTTTCTGGTGGATCTTGGGGTTATGACAGCGGAAGGAACTATTGTACGGTCAAGATATGATAAATTCCGCCAGATCAACCGATATCTGGAGTTTGTGGAAGATATTTTACCGGAGCTGGATAAAGACAGGGAACTGACATTGATTGATTTTGGATGTGGTAAGTCTTATCTCACCTTTGCCCTGTATTATTATCTGACTGTAAAGAAGCAGTATCGGATACGGATGATCGGTCTGGATCTGAAGAAAGATGTGATGGAACACTGTCAGGAACTGGCAGAGAAGTACGGTTATGACCGTCTGACCTTCCTGACCGGGGATATTGCGGATTACGATGGCGTGGAGCAGGTAGACATGGTGGTATCCCTTCACGCCTGTGATACGGCAACAGACTATGCACTGGAAAAGGCGCTTCAATGGAATGCAAAGGTGATTTTTGCGGTGCCTTGCTGCCATCATGAGTTAAACCGTCAGATGCACAGTACGGAGATGAATCCGGTCTTAAAATATGGGCTGATTCAGGAACGTATGGCGGCTTTGATGACCGATGCTTTTCGGGCGGATGTACTGGAACTGGAAGGGTATCAGGTACAGGTGCTGGAGTTTATTGATATGGAACATACACCGAAGAATATTCTGATCCGTGCAGTGAAGCAGAATACGCCACTGCCTTTCGAAAAGAAGGAAAAACTTCTGGACTCTCTTCAGACCTGTATGGGAATCTGGAATGTGAATCCGCTATTTTACAGATTACGGTTAGGAGGAGAAGATGAAAAAGATACTGATTAGAATTGTGGTGCTTTTTCTGATCTTCATCGGTTCGGTGGCAGGATTTGCCTATATTATGGATGATGAGACCACCATTCAGACAGAGGATATGAAAAAGGCAACCTTACCGCTTGTTTATATGCGGTATCAGGATACAGATATGAATCCACTGCATGGGTATGTGGAGCCGATGGAAGCGTTGACTATCCGGGATACATTGACCCCGATTTCTACTGATCGTGATGTATCACTTCATATCCAGACCTTTGGCGCAAATGTCCAGGATATTTATTTTGAAGTACTGACCATAGATGGCTCAAAATCCCTGGAAAATACGAAAGTGACAGACATCCAGAACGATGGTGAATATATTACGGCGAATTTTACTCTGGCAAGCAAGATTCGTATGAATCAGGAATATGCATTGCAGATACAATTGAAGTCTGATGGAAAGGATGTATATTATTACACCAGACTGGTACAGCAGGACAGCCTGCATACAAAGGAATATCTGGATTTTGTAAATATGTTCTCAGATAACTGTCTGAATAAGAATGCAGATTCCCTGGCTGTTTATCTGGAACCGGAATACGATGTGGAACAGACCAATCTTTCCTATATGGATATTCATACTACAACGGAACAGTTGGAATGGGGGAATCTGAATCCGCAGATTTATTACAAATCCATTCCTGCCATAAAAGAACTGAATGAGACGACAGCAACCATTACCCAGCAATACCTGATCAGTGCGGCAGATGAGGAAGAAAATGTGGAACTGTATACAGTAAATGAATACTTCCGCCTGCGTTATGCTGATGAAGTGGTCATGCTGCTGGACTTTGAACGAACTACAGATGAAGTCTTTGATCCAGATAACGGCGTGATTACGGACAGTGGCATTGATCTTGGTATTACGCAGAATGATATTTCTTTTGCCAGTGACTCCAGCCATAACTATTTTGCGTTTGAACAGAGCGGTGAACTCTGGAGTTACGATGTGCAGAGCGGCAAGATGGCGCAGATCTTTACCTTCCGTCAGAAGGGAGACAGTGATTATCGGGATATTTATGGAGAACATGATATTAGAGTTCTGAATGTCAGCCCAGGTGGTAATGTGTACTTCATTGTAGCCGGTTATATGAACCGGGGACGTCATGAAGGTGAATCAGGTGTGGGGCTGTATCATTATGATGCATCTTCTGGTACGGTGGAGGAAAAGCTGTTTGTGGATACCAACCGGTCCTATGATCTTCTTCGCAGGGATGTGGAAGAACTGGCCTATATTACAGAGGATCAGAGCAGCTTCTATATGCTTCTGGATGGGAATATTTATCAGATCAATCTGGCAACTATGGAGATGACAACATTGATGGAAGGACTGAAGCTGGGCTGTGTGGAAGGTTCTGCTACCGGTAAGCATTTTGCATATCTGAAAGAAAATGAACCATATAATTCCAGTACGATTTCTATGATAAATCTGGATACCGGAGAGGTAAAAGAGATCACTTGCGCAGGCAGTGAACGAATCCGGATGCTGGGCTATCTGGGCGAGTCGCTGGTGTATGGTGTGGCAGATGAGGCGGATATTGACAGCAGCGAGGAGGGAACTGAGCTCTTTCCAATGAAACAGGTCAATATTGTAGATGAGAATGGAGAACCACAAAAGGAGTATGCGCAGACAGGATATTATGTCACAGGAGGAGAGATCTCAGATCGACTTCTGACCATGACAAGAGCACAGAAGTCCGGAAATGACTGGGTAGAGGCGGCGGAAGATCATATTATTGATAATGTGGCAGAAGATACCGGCATTGGACTGACTACGCAGGTGACAGACCGGAAAAAGACAGAGGTGGTACTTCTGATTGGCGCCGGAATCATTTCCCAGACACCGAAGGTGATACGCAGCAGCATGATGGTGGAAAATGGAAACAAGACTGTAACGATTCCGTATCAGGAAGACACGCAGGAAATCTACTATGTGTATGCCAAAGGTCAGCTGGCCGGAATGTATGAGCATGCGAATACTGCAATTGTGAAGGCAGACGAACTGCTTGGCGTAGTGGTCAACCAGAGCCATCAGTATATCTGGGAAAGAGGAAATAAGGCAACAGAGAGTACCATACCGTTGTCTTCCATCGATCCCTGTATTTTAAATGGTACAATGGATGAGGCGGCGCTGGCACAGCAGCTTCCAGATAAGATGGTACTGAATCTGGCCGGATGCAATATGGATGAGATCCTTTATTTCATCAGTGAAGGTAATCCGGTGCTGGCAGATACGACAGAAGGCATCCGGATTCTGAACGGGTATGACCAGTGGGGAAATATCAGTTTTTATGAACCTGGCGCGGATGATACGTATCTGCTCAGTGATGAGGATTCCCTGGCACTGTTTGAGAAATCAGGCAATCAGTTTATTGGTTTCCTGGATAAGTATCAGGAATAATAATGGAAACCATAGATAGAAAGGAAAGAAAATGGAAATAATTGAAATTTTAAAAGCAATTTTATTCGGAATTGTAGAAGGAATCACAGAATGGCTTCCGGTCAGCAGTACCGGTCATATGATTTTGCTGGATGAACTGGTGAAGCTGGATGTAACTGATGAATTCATGTCTATGTTCCTGGTGGTCATTCAGCTGGGCGCCATACTGGCTGTTGTAGTCTTGTATTTTCCACAGCTGTGGCCGTTTTCTACAAAAGAAAGGTTTTTCATCAAAAAAGATACCTTTTCTATGTGGTTTAAGATTCTGGTAGCCTGCGTACCGGCTGCCGTAGTAGGAATTTTATTTGAAGATGAACTGGACCGCCTGTTTTATAATTACTGGACGGTAGCATTTGCACTGATTGTATTTGGTGTGCTGTTTATTATTATAGAACACCAGAATAAAGATGTGGTACCGAAGGTAAACAGCATTGCACAGATCACTTATCCGATGGCATTCTGCATTGGGGCGTTCCAGCTGATCGCAGCGGTATTCCCTGGAACGTCCAGATCCGGAGCGACCATTCTGGGAGCCATTATGATCGGTATTTCCAGAACTGTGGCAGCAGAGTTTACCTTTTTCCTGGCAGTGCCGGTTATGCTGGGGGCCAGTCTGCTGAAGGTTCTGAAGTTTGGTCTGGTATTTTCTGCCAGTGAAGTGGTATTACTCCTGGTAGGCATGGTGGTGGCATTTGTGGTATCTATTGTGGTGATCAAATTGCTGCTTGGTTATATTCGCAGGCACAGCTTTACCGTGTTTGGATGGTATCGTATTATCCTTGGTATTGTAGTGCTGGCATTCTTCCTGGCACAGGGATAACAGAAAAAGGAGAGCATATGAAGATACAGTTACCAGAAAAGGTAAAAGTGATTATTCAGACTCTGGAAGCAGCCGGCTACGAAGCATATGCAGTAGGCGGCTGCGTTCGCGACAGCGTGCTGGGAAGAATCCCGGCTGACTGGGATATCACCACGTCGGCGCTGCCGGAGCAGGTCAAGGAACTGTTTCACCGTACGATTGATACCGGTATTGAACATGGAACTGTGACAGTGATGATGGACAAAGAGGGATTCGAGGTCACCACCTACCGGATTGACGGGGAATACCGGGATCATCGACATCCGGAGCAGGTGAATTTTACCGGAGAATTAAAAGAAGATCTGCGAAGAAGAGATTTTACGATCAATGCCATGGCTTATAATGATCGTTGCGGAATGGTAGATGCATTTGGTGGGATAGAAGATCTGAAACATGGTGTGATTCGCTGTGTAGGTGTGGCCGGAGAACGGTTCGAAGAAGATGCCCTGCGCATTCTGCGGGCGGTACGGTTTGCGGCTCAGCTTGGGTTTGAGATCGAAAAGGAGACGGCAGATGCTGCAAGAGCACTGGCTGGGAATCTGAAGGATATCAGCGCAGAACGAATTCAGACAGAGCTGGTGAAGCTTCTGGTGTCTCCACATCCGGAGATGCTGCGAACTGCTTATGAGCTGGGCATTACCCGTGTGGTACTGCCGGAATTTGATGTTATGATGGAGACTCCGCAGCATCATCCCCATCATATGTATTCTGTAGGGGAGCATACGTTAAAAGCTCTGGAATTCACAGATCCGGAAAAAGTTCTCCGTCTGTCTGTGTTGTTCCATGACTTTGGAAAACCACAGACCAGGACAACAGTAGACGGGGTGGATCATTTTCACGGACATGCTAACGTAAGTGCGCAGGAAACTGTCCGGATTATGCGGAGATTAAAGTTTGATAATGCGACGATGGATCAGGTGAAACGTATTGTCCTGTATCACGATGCCAGACCGCAGCCAGATGAACGGCAGATTCGGCGTCTCTTGCACCGGGCCGGAGAAGACATCTTTCCGGGACTGTTCCAGGTAATGGGGGCAGACATACTGGCACAGAGCGAATATCGCAAAATAGAAAAGCTGGTCAATCTGGAGCGTGTGCATCAGGTGTACGATGAAATTCTGAAACGGAAGGACTGCATATCGCTGAAGAACCTTCAGGTAACCGGGAAAGACCTGATTGCAGCAGGAATGGAGCCGGGAAAGAAAATCGGGGAAATCCTGAACCAGATGCTGGAAGATGTTCTTGAAACACCGGAACATAATGAACGGGAATATCTGTTGAAGACCTATGGGAACAGTGCAGAAAACTGACACATAAACCATCTCTCTCCTGCATAGGATAGAAGGAGCAGGGGGGAGGGGTATGAGTGAACGAAAAAAGCCTGAAATTATTAGAGCAGTATGACCTGGAGCTGATCAGTGCAAGACGTGGAAGAGGCTCTTATATTTGTGAGACCTCTCTGGGGAAAAAGCTGCTGACGGATTATACCGGAAGTGAAAAAAAGATCGTGTTTACCAATCAGTTGCTGGAACGTATGGAACAGAAGGGATTGCATTATACAGACAAAGTTATGGCCAGCAGGGAAGGAGCCTATCTGTGCCGGGACTGGGATGACAATACCTGTGTGCTGAAAGACTGGCAGGAAGGAAGAGAATGTGATACATCCAGCGCTTTTGATGTGGAAGCTGCGACTGCGAATCTGGCTCATCTTCATACAATGATGGTCTGGCCACAGGCAGAGGGAGAAAGACTGTATGCAGGAGAATGCCTGACAGAGGTCTGGAAACGGCACAACCAGGAACTGAAAAAAGTGAATGAGTTTGTGCGGAAACGGAAACAAAAGACGGAATTTGAAAGTATGTTTCTGAAGCAGTATCCGGAATATGCCAGACAGGCCAGAGAAGCGCTGGAAATGCTGGAGAATTCCGGGTATGAGACGTTGTACAGGGCGAGCGTGGAAGCTGGAGAAATGTGCCATGGCAACTATAATCAGCATAACATTTATTTTCTTGGAAAAAAGCAGATTTTTACGTCTAATTTTGAAAAATGTGGGTATGATATTCCTGTCAGCGATCTGTACCAGTTTGTACGGAAAATCATGGAAAAGCAGGAGTGGTCTCTGAAAATGGGAAAGCGTATGATAGAAGCATATGAACGTATCAGGCCTCTTTCAGAAGGAGAACGAAAGTATCTTTTCATACGGCTCTGCTATCCGGAAAAGTTCTGGAAACTGGCCAATCAGTATTATAATTGCAGGAAAGCCTGCCTGTCTGGAAAGAATGGAGAAAAACTGAAAAAACTGGCTGTACAGGAGGAAAAAAGAGGCGTATTTCTGCGACAAATGCTCTAAATGCTTGACAAAACGGGGCACTCGGTATATAAATATAACAGGCATTTGAAAAGGGAAAATTTCAGTGCATAGACTTTCCTGTTTAAGGGAAGGGTGAAGAGATAAGAGGAGGAATTATTTTCATGAACAAAACAGAATTAATTGCAGCAATTGCTGAAAAGACAGAATTATCCAGAAAAGATGCAGAGAAGGCATTAAAGGCTTTCACAGAAGTTGTTGAAGAAGAATTAAAAAAAGGTGAAAAGATCCAGTTAGTAGGATTTGGAACATTTGAAGTATCTGAAAGAGCTGCAAGAGAAGGAAGAAATCCTCAGACAGGTGAGACCATGCAGATCGCAGCATCCAAGTCTCCAAAGTTCAAAGCAGGAAAAGCATTAAAGGATGCTATCAACTAATTAAGAGATGTGAAACTGGGAGCTGGATAGGCTCCCTTTTTCGTATCTGTTCAGTACCTTCACAGTGGGGGCTGAACAGTTCCCCCTTTTCTAAGATAGGAGAAAATATGAGACTTGATAAATTTTTGAAAGTATCCAGACTGATTAAGCGGCGTACTGTGGCCAACGAAGCCTGTGATGCAGGAAGAGTGCTGGTGAATGATAAGGTGGCAAAAGCATCTGTGAATGTGAAAGCCGGAGATATCATTGAGATTCAGTTCGGAACCAGAAGTGTAAAAGCAGAAGTGCTGAATGTGCAGGAGACTGTGAAAAAAGACGAAGCACAGGAGTTATACAGGTACATCTGACAGGAAAGAAAAAAAGAACTCGCATCTGATCGACAATCGGCATCATTTGCGAGATTTTTCTGTTCTGAGATCCGACGGCGGACATAATATAAATCAAGACCATAACAGTCCGGCGAAGAGGGTGAATGGATGGAGGAAAAGCAGATTACCGGAGGACATAAGATCTGGATATCTGGGAGAAAAAGCGGAACAGTCACCGGGATCAGTGATGTGCTTTCTTTTGATGAAACAGAGATCCTGATGGATACAGAAATGGGAATGCTGAGTATCAAAGGAAAAGGACTGCATATCAGCAAATTGAATCTGGAAAAGGGAGAGGCAGATCTGGAAGGCCAGGTAGACAGTCTGACTTATTCCGCCAGCGGGCATAAAAAAGAAAAAGAGGCAGGTCTGCTGCAGCGGTTGATGAGCTGAGGATGAGTGAGGGGATCAGACAGGAGGCAGCTTTTTTTGCAGTCAGTTTGACAGTCGGAATGTTGCTGGTTGTGGAATATCTGCTGCTTGCCGGTGTGCGAAGGCTGATCCGGCACAGTGACCTGGCAGTGAATCTGGAAGATTTTTTCTACTGGTGTAATGCAGCACTGGTGATTTTTATTGCAGTATTTCGGGCAAATGACGGAGCAATACGGCTGTATTCAGCGGCAGCAGTGATTCTGGGCGCCTGGTGCCAGTGGGGAGTGGCGTCATTTTTACGAAGGATTTGTATAAAGCTGTTGAAAAAGTTCAGAAATAGAGGTAAAATGACTTAGAGTCGCAGAGTGAACAGCAACGTTTTTTGGGAGCATAGAATGGCGAGAAAGAAATATAAAGGCAGTAACCGCAGGGAGATTATCTGTATTTCAGCGGTTGTATTCATTTTGCTGTGTGTGATGCTAGTACAGAGCAGCCAGCTGAAGGATAAGAATGCCGGATATGTGCAGCAGATCGAAAAGCTGAATTCCCAGCTGGAAGATGAGAGTGAACGTACGGAAGAGATTGCTCAGCTGCAGGAAAAGGTTAAGACAGAAGAATACGCAGGAGAGATTGCAAAAGAGAAGCTCGGAATGGTGGGAGAGGATGAGATCCTGTTTCGTGCGCAGAATTAACGGGGCAGATTTTTGAAAAATCATACAAAAAACAGTTGACAACATTCATATCATCCATTATAATATTGATTGTTGTGGCGGAATAGCTCAGTTGGCTAGAGCACACGGTTCATACCCGTGGTGTCGAGAGTTCAAATCTCCCTTCCGCTATGTGAATAGCCTCGATAGACTTGATATTACTGGTTTATCGGGGTATTTTTTTCATACTGATAAGAGAGAAAGTGGGGGCAACTTGTGAAAAAGATTATTTTAACAGGTGACCGTCCAACTGGACGGCTTCATGTAGGACATTACGTAGGATCCTTGAAGGAGAGGGTCAGACTGCAGAACAGCGGAGAATATGACGAGATTTATATTATGATCGCAGATGCACAGGCTCTGACAGACAATGCAGAGCATCCGGAGAAGGTGCGGCAGAATATTATGCAGGTGGCACTGGATTATCTGGCCTGTGGACTGGATCCTGAAAAGTCCACGATATTTATTCAGTCTATGGTACCGCAGCTGACAGAGCTGACCTTTTATTATATGAATCTGGTTACGGTATCCAGATTACAGAGAAATCCGACTGTTAAGGCAGAGATCAAGATGCGTGATTTTGAAGCCAGCATTCCGACCGGATTCTTCTGTTATCCGATCAGTCAGGCAGCAGATATCACAGCTTTCCATGCAACAACCGTTCCGGTAGGTGAAGATCAGATGCCGATGTTGGAACAGTGCAAGGAGATTGTGCACAAGTTCAACAGTGTATATGGTGAGACATTGACGGATCCGAGTATTATGCTTCCTCAGAATCAGGCTTGTCTGCGTCTGCCAGGTATTGATGGTAAGGCCAAGATGAGCAAGTCTCTGGGTAACTGTATTTATCTTTCGGAAGAACCGGAAGACATTAAGAAAAAGGTTATGTCCATGTTTACCGATCCGAATCACTTAAGAGTACAGGATCCGGGTAAGGTAGAAGGCAATCCGGTATTTATTTATCTGGATGCATTTTGCAGGGATGAATATTTCCAGGAGTTCCTGCCGGATTATCAGAACCTCCAGGAATTAAAGGATCATTATCAGAGAGGCGGTCTGGGAGATGTGAAGGTGAAGAAGTTCCTGAATGCAGTTCTTCAGGCAGAGTTAGAACCGATTCGTGAGAGACGTAAAATGTGGGAACAGAAGCTTCCGGAAGTCTATGAGATTTTACGGGAAGGCAGTAAAAAGGCAGAGGCTACAGCAGCTGCTACACTTCAGGAAGTTCGTCATGCAATGAAGATTGACTATTTTGAAAATGATAATCTGCTAAAATAGGACGCTGATACAGCAGAGTTGTACTACTCAGTAGAGAAGGCAGAAAGCGAGGAACAATACGATGACACTGCAGGAATGTTATGGAAAATTACATGGGAACTATGAGGATGCCAAGTCCAGACTGGCTATGGACAGACTGATTGAGAAGTTTATGTTGAAGTTCCTGGATGATACATCCATGGATTTGTTGAAGACTTCTGTAGCAGAGGGAAATATTCAGGAATCTTTCCGCGCAGCCCATACACTGAAGGGTGTGGCAGCGAATCTGGCTTTTACAGAACTGATGGAGCGTGTGTCTGAGCTGACAGAACAGCTTCGCCCATGTACTGAGCCGGCAGATGAAGTACTTTATCAGAAAGTAGTGGAGTCTTATGATCTTACGATTCAGGCGATTGAGCATACAAGGCTGAGATGTAAGATAAGTTGTCTACGGGCGGTATTTACCGGGTAAAAGACCTTTTCGGAGAATAAGAGTTTTGTGGCAGTGATTTCATGTAAGAGTGGAGTTGCTGCCCTTTTTTGTCAGACTGATTTCAGCTAAAACTGTTGAGGGTCAATAGTTGGAACTAATTGACAGAAAGCGGGAAAAGGGGTATAGTTAATTTGGAGATTTGTCATATTGAACAAATTTTGTAGAAAAAACAAAGGTAGGAGTGGTAAAAATGTATCGAAATGAATACGAACGTTGGCTTGCTGCGGACCTGGAAGATGCTGACTTAAAGCCGGAACTTACAAAAATCAAAGATAATGAGAATGAGATCAAAGAACGGTTTGCCGTTGCCTTAAAGTTTGGCACAGCAGGACTGCGTGGTGTACTTGGCGCAGGAACGAACCGAATGAATATTTATGTAGTACGTCAGGCCACACAGGGGCTGGCTAACTGGGTAAAGACACAGGGCGGTAATCAGACAGTAGCGATCAGCTATGACAGCCGTCTGAAGAGCGATGTATTTGCCAAGACAGCAGCAGGTGTGTTGGCTGCTAATGGTATTAAGGTAAGAATCTATGATGCACTGATGCCGGTACCGGCACTGTCCTTTGCGACACGTTACTATCAGTGTAATGCAGGTATTATGGTGACGGCATCCCATAATCCGGCACAGTATAATGGTTATAAGGCTTATGGCCGGATGGATGCCAGATGACCGATGATGCAGCTGCCATCGTATATAACGAGATTCAGAAGACAGATGTACTGAATGGTGCAAAATACATATCCTTTGCAGAAGGCGTAGAACAGGGACTGATCCGTTTCGCAGGGGATGACTGCAAGAAGGCACTTTATGAAGCTATCGAATCCCGTCAGGTTCGTCCGGGACTGTGCAAGACTGCAGGACTGAAGCTGGTATACAGCCCGCTGAATGGATCTGGTCTGGTACCAGTGACACAGGTATTGAAGGATATCGGTATCACAGATATCACTATTGTACCGGAACAGGAATATCCGAACGGATACTTTACCACTTGCAGCTACCCTAATCCAGAGATCTTCGCAGCACTGGAAAAAGGTCTGGAGCTGGCAAAGGAGACCGGTGCTGACCTGATGCTGGCTACTGACCCGGATGCAGACCGTGTGGGTATTGCCATGAAGTGCCCGGATGGTTCTTACGAACTGGTAAGCGGTAATGAAGTGGGTGTTCTTCTGCTCGATTACATCTGTGCAGGAAGAATCGAAAAAGGAACATTACCAGAAAAAGCAGTAGCAGTAAAATCTATCGTATCCACACCACTGGCAGATGCTGTGGCAGCTCATTACGGTGTAGAGATGAGAAATGTGCTGACTGGATTCAAGTGGATCGGTGATCAGATTGCACAGCTGGAGGCAGCAGGCGAAGTAGACCGATTTATCTTTGGATTTGAAGAGAGCTACGGATATCTGGCCGGCCCATATGTACGTGATAAAGATGCAGTCATCGGTTCCATGCTGATCTGTGAGATGGCAGCATACTACCGCAGTATTGGAAGCTCCCTGAAGCAGCGCCTGGAAGAGATTTATGCGCAGTATGGCCGTTACCTGAATAAGGTAGACAGCTATGAATTCCCGGGACTTACCGGAATGGACAAGATGGCTGGTATCATGCAGCAGCTTCGTGACAACCCACCAACAGAATTCGCAGGCTATGCAGTAACGAAGGTAACAGATTACAAGAAGCCGGATGAGACCGGACTTCCTGCAGCCAATGTACTGATCTATGCACTGGAAGGTGGAGCTACCGTAGTGGTTCGTCCATCCGGAACAGAACCAAAGATCAAGACCTACTTCACCACTCTGGGTAAGGAGCTGGCAGAGGCGCAGGCACAGAAGGACAAGCTGGCAGAGGCATTGAAGCCATTGTTTGCATAAAAGTCAGTTGACAGATCTGCTTCCTTGTGCTATCTTAGATGCAGAACAGAATAGAATAAATTCTTCGGGGCAGGGTGTAATTCCCTACCGGCGGTATAGTCCGCGAACTGCGATGAGGCAGCTGAACTGGTGAGATTCCGGTACCGACAGTATAGTCTGGATGAGAGAAGATGATTCAAACATGGAGGCATGGCCAAGGGTCATGTGATGTCAGGATTGAAAAGTAAGATCTCAGGTTCCGAGGAACCTGAGATTTTTTTGTGACAGAACCTGATACTTCCACACATCTTTCCGGGATTTAGGATATCTGCTCAAACTATGATTCTGGAGGAAAAAGAAATGGAAAAGAAAAAATGGAGCACACAGAAGATGATTTACACAGCGATGCTGGCTGCACTGGCGGGAGCCTGATGTCCCTTGAGATATCGGTACCGATGATGCCGCCGTTCTACAAGCTGGATTTCAGTGATATTCCATCTATTATTGCACTGTTTCTTATGGGACCGGCTTCAGCTGCTGCAGTGGAAGTGATCAAGATCCTGATTAAGCTGGTGACGGTAGGCACTAATACGATGTATGTAGGTGAATTTGCCAATCTGATCGGTATTGCCCTGTTTGTAATTCCGATGTGGCTGGTTTATAAGAAAATGGGAAAGAACAGAAAAGCTGCGATTGTGTCTATGGTATCCAGTGTAGCGATTCGTACTGCATTTGCCTGCTTCTGTAATGCATGTATTACTTTACCGTTGTATGCAAAAGCAATGGAATTACCATTGGATCAGGTCATTCAGATGGTAGCATCTGTAAATCCATCCATCACGAACCTGACATCCTTTATTATTCTGGCCACCATTCCATTCAATGTGATCAAGATCGGACTGAACTGTATCGCCGGTTATCTGCTGTATGAGAGAATTCATAAAGTGAGCTTTGTAAAACGGGCGGTAGAAGCATGATTCGCAATTACAGAGACCTGACTCGTCTGGAGATGGAGCAGGTAGATAAAAAAGAGACGATTATATTGATTCCCCTTGGAGCACTGGAGCAGCATGGCAATCAGGCTCCGCTGGGGACTGATGATATCATCGCAGAAGCGATGGTGAAGTATCTTGGAGAAGAACTGGAAGCTGTGGGAGAAAAAGATTTTCCGATTCTTGCATTTCCGGTTATTCCGGTAGGATTAAGCACAGAGCATAAGAACTTCTGTGGTTCGATCACTTTTAAACCGGATACGTATTATCATATGCTCTATGATATCTGTGTCAGTCTGGCACATCACGGATTCCAGAAGATTGCTTTTCTGGTATGCCATGGCGGAAATGCACCGGTGGTGCAGATCCTGAGCCGTGAACTGCGCAGTGAACTGGGAATTTCCCCATTCATCTTATCTTCAGGGGCATTTAGTCATCCAGATGTAAAGGCAACTATTTCGGAGGGCAATATCTGGGACTTTCATGGTGGAGAGATGGAGACTTCTATGGTGATGGCAGTGGATGAAAGCCTGGTGAAGCTGGAGACTTCAGAGGCCGGACGGCCGGAAGCATTTATGCAGAATAAAACATTATTGCCGTATGGTTCAGTATCTATTGGCTGGGTATCGGAGGACTGGAAAACTGAAGATGGTCGACCAATTGGTATTGGAGGAGATCCGTCAGGTGCCACCGCAGAAAAAGGTGAAATCATTCTGCGTACCAGTGCGAAGGTGCTGATACCGGGACTCTTAGAAATACGAAACTGGAAGAATTGAGATAGTTCCAATCCTCCGCAGAGTTTTGACAAATTCTGCGGAGGATTTTTTATATACTGGGATCAGAGCGTCAATGAGAGGGGATCCCTATGGATGAGTGGACAAGTTTGATCGAAAGAGACAGAATCGAGAGATACGCGGAATCCTTTCGCCAGTTAGCGGAAATATTCAGAGAAATGCCGGAGAAGAAAGAGCGGCTGAATGAAGAAGATATACAGGAAATCTTTATAACCGTTCGGGAAAAAGTGTGTGCGTCCTGTGGAAAAAAGCAAATATGCTGGCTGAGAGAGCAGGAGAAGACCTGGAAGCTGGCTTATGGGATGCTGCAGGCGATCGAAGACGGACAGGAACAGATCTCAGACAGGGAAAGAGAATTTTATCGTTTTTGCATAAAGGGAAGAAATTTTCGAGAAGAACTGGAACGGGGATTCCTGCGGGCCAGACTGAATATGCTGTGGACCAACCGGATGATGGAGAATCGTGCAGCTGTGGCAGGACAGCTTCAGCAGACCGCAGCCATTATTAAAGAAATTGCCTGTACGGCATACAGTGCGGAAGCCTTGCAGGGGAATCTGGAACAGAAGCTTAGATTGAGCCTGAGACTTCATCGAATTTCCCTGAAGGAGATCGGAATCTGGAAAAATATAACCGGACACCCGGAGATGATCCTGACACTTTCCTGCCGCAGAGGAACTGCCCCGGTCAGTGTGGTGGCAGATATTCTGACAGAAGAATATGGAAGACCCATGGTGCCGGAACGAGACAGTCGGGTCATGATCGGAAAAGACTGGTGCAGTATTCACTTTGTGGAAGAAACCAGGTATTATATGCTGACCGGATGTGCTTCGGAAAAATGCAGCGGACAGGCATCGTCTGGCGATAATTATGCCATCTTGAACAGTAATCATGGACAGGTAATTATGGCCATTTCAGATGGAATGGGAAAAGGTGTGGAGGCCAGTCAGGAGAGCCAGACGATCATAGAACTGATCGAACAGTTCCTGGAAGCTGGATTTACAGCAGAGACAGCAGTGAAGATGATCCATTCTTCCATGGTGCTTCAGCGGAGCGTGTGTCGATATTCTACGCTGGATCTGCTGGAGATCAATCTATATCAGGGGAAGAGCAGAATTATGAAGGTGGGAGCAGCTGCCACATTTATCCGAAGAGCGCATAAAGAGGTAGAGGTCATTCGATCTACCAGTCTGCCTATGGGAGTGTTTCGGGAGGCAGACGTGGAGATGGATGAAGTACGGCTGGAAAATGGGGACATGGTATTTCTGATTTCAGATGGTGTCTTAGATGCTCTGCCACCCAGGGAAGGGGAAAATCTGTTAAAATATTTTATTTCCAATCTGACCAATGACAACCCGGCACAGTCCGCACAGATCTTGCTGGATCAGGTGCTGGAATTTTGTCAGGATGGAATTCTGGATGATATGACCATTCTGTCCGGTGGATTCTGGAGAAAATAAACAGATGGTGCACAGTCATAGTTGCTTTTTGCGCATAAATTCATTATAGTGATGGAGAGATACTGCGATAGGCATCGGAGCAGACCGCAGTGAAGGAGCGGCAAGATTATGCAGAAAGCATTTCAGACAATAGAGAAATATCACATGATACAGCCAGGCGACCGGGTGCTGGCAGGCGTGTCAGGAGGGGCAGATTCGGTCTGCCTGCTGTTTACACTGCTGGAATACCGGAAAAAGGTGAGCTTTGACATAAAAGCAGTGCATGTGGAACATGGAATCCGTGGAGAAGAAAGCCGGCAGGATGCTGTGTATGTAGAAGCACTCTGTCAGAAACAAAATGTGGAATACGAGTGTGTTTCCGTGGATATTCCGGCAATGGCAGTTACAGAGAAGCTATCTACGGAAGAGGCTGGCCGACTTGCCAGATATCAGATCTTTGAGGAGATCAGTAAGAGCTGGCATGCAGATAAAATTGCAGTGGCACATAATCAGAATGATCAGGCTGAGACCATCTTGTGGAATCTTGCAAGGGGAAGTGGACTGGATGGTGCAGCAGGAATCCGGCCGGTGCGGGATCGGATCATACGACCACTGTTGGAATGCAGCCGGCCAGAGATCGAAGCTTACCTGAAGCAAAAGAGCATCACATGGAGGGAAGACCGGACAAATCAGGAACTGGATTATACCAGGAACATCATTCGCAACTGTCTGCTTCCGGAGATGGCAGAAAAGCTAAACACAGGAACTATACAACATCTGGCGCAGTTTGGAACGGAGATGCAGCAGACACGGGAGTTCCTTCAGGAGCTTGTAGAAGAAGCTTGTCAGAAGATAGCCAGGGTCCGGCCGGGGCAGGTACAGATTGACCTGCATCAGATGAAGAAGGAAAAGGAGTTTCTTCAGGAACGGATCATCCGTTTTTGTATGAAAGAGGCAGGATGTGGACTGAAGGATATTCAGCGGACGCATATACAGTCTGTCAGAGAACTGATGGAAAAGCAGTCCGGCCGGCAGATACAGCTGCCAGGAGGCTGGCTGGTCAGAAGAACATTTGATCAGCTGGTGATCGAACAGGATGCCGGGAAAAACGGAGAAATACAGCAGCAGAAGATTTTGCTGAAGATCCCGGGAGAGACACAGACGCCCTGGGGAACATTTACCACGAAGATTATTTTCAATGAAAATCAGTCAATTCCACAAAAAAAGTATACGAAATGGCTGAGTTATGATAAAATAACCACGGGTATTTGCCTTCGCACGAGACAGAGCGGAGATTTCCTTATTGTGAACCGACAGGGGGGACACAAAAAGCTAAAGTCCTATTTCACCGATGAGAAAATCCCGGCGGAAAAAAGAAACCAGATTCCGCTTCTGACGGTGGAACAGGAAGTCATCTGGATTACCGGATATCGGATCAGCGAAGGATATAAAGTAGAGAAAAACACAAAAGAAATACTGAAAATTACGTATAAGGAGGCAGTATCATGGCAGAAAATATCAGAGTCCTGATAGAAGAAGAAAAAGTAGATAAGAGAATTGAAGAACTGGGAAAGAAGATCAGTGAAGAATATGCTGGAAAGGAAGTGCATCTGATCTGTATCTTAAAGGGAAGTATTTTCTTTACCTGTGAACTGGCAAAGAGAATTACTGTTCCGGTGACCATTGACTTTATGTCCTGCAGCAGTTATGGCGCAGGCACCAGATCCAGCGGAGTAGTGAAGCTGGTGAAAGACCTGGACGAACCGCTGGAAGGAAAGAATGTCATTGTAATCGAAGATATCATTGACTCTGGAAGAACGTTAAGCTATCTGCTGGAGATCTTAAGTGCAAGAAAACCGGCCAGTCTGAAGCTGTGCACCCTTCTGGATAAGCCAGACAGAAGAGTAATGCCGGTGCATGTAGATTATACCGGATTTGAGATCCCGGATGAATTTGTAGTAGGTTATGGGCTGGACTATGACCAGAGATATCGTAACCTGCCTTATATCGGCGTACTCTCATTTGCGGAGTAAGCAAGAAAGGAGAACGTATTTTTGAGTAGGAATTCAAGAGGAATTGGCATTTATTTTATGACGATTGCCATTGTATTGCTTTTGCTGTATGCATTTCGTGGAGGATGGTCAGATAATCAGACTATCACTTATCAGGAATACAGCGAAGAGCTGAAGGACGGAAAAATCACCCGGGTGGATATTTATCAGAACAGTCAGGTGCCGACAGGAAGTCTTACACTGACGCTGACAGATGGAAGCAAACAGACATTGAATGTCAGCGATGTGACAGCAGCTCAGACAGAGCTGAATGCATCAGATGTTACAACCTATCTTCATGATGTGGAACAGACCAGTATCTTTATGACCAGTATTCTGCCTACCCTGATTATGGCGGTGGTAGTGATCTTCCTGTTTATGATGATGAACCGCCAGGCTGGTGGTGGAAACAACAAGATGATGAATTTTGGCAAGAGCCGGGCTACGATGATTATGCCGAATGCCAGAAGAAAGACGTTTAAGGATGTGGCAGGTCTTCAGGAAGAAAAAGAAGATCTGGAGGAACTGGTAGATTTCTTAAAAGAACCACAGAAGTATACCAAGATGGGAGCAAGAATCCCGAAGGGTGTGATTCTGGTGGGCCCTCCTGGAACTGGTAAAACACTGCTGGCCAAGGCAGTGGCAGGAGAAGCAGGGGTACCGTTTTTCAGCATTTCCGGTTCAGATTTTGTGGAGATGTTTGTCGGTGTAGGTGCTTCTCGTGTCAGGGATCTGTTCGAAGATGCCAAGAAGAATGCACCATGTATTGTCTTCATTGACGAGATTGATGCAGTAGCAAGACGCAGAGGAACCGGTATGGGCGGTGGTCATGATGAACGGGAACAGACCCTGAATCAGCTGTTGGTAGAGATGGATGGATTTGGTGTCAATGAAGGTATTATTGTAATGGCAGCGACCAACCGTGTAGATATTCTGGATCCGGCGATCCTGCGGCCAGGCCGTTTTGACCGGAAAATTGGTGTAGGAAAGCCAGATGTAAAAGGTCGGGAAGAGATTCTGAAGGTACATGCCAAGGAAAAGCCGCTGGGCGATGATGTAGATCTGGAAAACATTGCCAGAACTACGGCAGGATTTACCGGAGCAGATCTTGAAAACCTGATGAATGAAGCGGCGATCTGGGCAGCAAAATCCGGACGTACTTATATTCAGCAGCAGGATATTCAGCAGGCGTTTATCAAAGTGGGCATCGGTGCAGAGAAGAAGAGCCGTTTGATTTCTGACAGGGAAAAACGGATTACTGCTTATCATGAAGCTGGTCATGCGTTGCTGTTTCACCTTCTTCCGAATGTGGGACCGGTGCATACCGTATCTATTATACCGACTGGTATGGGCGCGGCAGGTTATACGATGCCTCTACCGGAAAAGGATGAGATGTTCATGACAAAAGGTAAGATGCTGGATACCCTGATGGTAGATCTGGGCGGACGAATTGCCGAGGAACTGATCATCGAAGATATCACAACCGGAGCTTCACAGGATATCAAGCAGGCAACGCAGCTGGCGAAGGCAATGGTGACTCAGTATGGTATGTCAGAACGGGTAGGACTGATTGACTATGGCAACGATGAAGGAGAAGTCTTTATCGGCAGAGATCTGCACACTCCAGAGGATTCAGTGAATCTATGGCAGCTGTGATTGATGAGGAAGTAAAGCGTCTGATTGATGAAGCTCATACCAAAGCGACGGCGATCATCAAAGAGCATATTGATGTTCTCCACCGCTGTGCAGCACTTCTGATCGAGAAAGAAAAGATTGGTCAGGAAGAATTCGAGGCACTTTTTGGTGAAAATGCATAAAAAAATCAGATGAAATTTGTGAAGTTTGTGCACACGGATTTGGGAGTGTATGATATATTAAATATCGTAAAAACCCCCCAATACATTATATAGTTTTTGCAACACCCATAAGAAGAAATACCTTCTCTAAAAAGGACAGCGTCGGCTGTCCTTTTTACGTTCTGGCGTGCCCAGAATATAAAGATCTGTACTTGTAAGTAATTCTGTTTTAGGATAAAATAGAAAATAGTGGGCTGATAATGAAATGCCCAGGTATGAAGAAGACGCGATTTACAAGGTGAATCAGCGGATGAGGTAAAAACATTGGAATGGGAAAAAATAGAACTGCTGATTAAGATGCAATACTACATTCTTGGTATGCGCCCGGTCTTTCGGCCAAGTGCACTTTTCAGCGACGAGACAGAAAATTATGTAACTCCGGAACAGCCGGAAGTGGGAGAGACGGTAACGATCCGTTTCCGTACCAAAAAAGACAACGTGGATGCTGTTTATCTGTGTCATGATCAGGAAGTGGTAGTCATGGAATATGACTACGGCGACAGGAATTTTGATTATTACCGTGCAGAGATTCCACTTGGAATACATCCCCTGCACTACTGGTTTCAGGTAAAGGCCGGTCGTCTGACCTGCTATTATGATAAATGCGGAATCAGTAAAGAGATACGTCAGGACTGCTGTTTTACCATTACGCCAGGATTTCATGTCCCAGAATGGGCCAAAGGTGCTGTCATGTATCAGATTTTTGTGGATCGTTTCTATAATGGAGATCCATCGAACGATGTGGAGGACAGAGAGTATTTCTACATTGGGGATACGACTGTGAAAGTGACAGACTGGAATAAGTGTCCGGCATTTATGGGGATCAGGGAGTTTTATGGTGGAGACATTCAGGGAGTCTGGGACAAACTGGATTATCTGCAGGATCTGGGTGTAGATGTGATCTACTTTAATCCGATTTTTGTCTCTCCGTCTAACCATAAGTATGATATACAGGATTATGATTATGTTGATCCACATTATGGAAAGATTGTAAAAGACGGTGGTGAAGTACTGACACCTGGAGATCGGGAAAATGCGCATGCGACCAAGTACATCTGTCGTGTAACGGACAAAGAGAACCTGGAAGCGAGCAATCAGTTTTTTGCGGAATTTGTGGAAGAGGTTCATCGCAGAGGTATGAGGATCATATTGGATGGTGTATTCAATCACTGTGGTTCCTTTAATAAATGGCTGGATCGGGAACGAATTTATGAACATGCACCTGGATATGAAAAAGGTGCTTATATTTCAGCGGACAGTCCGTATCGGAATTTTTTCAAATTTAATAACCAGGATGCCTGGCCGTATAATCCAAATTATGATGGATGGTGGGGTCATGATACGCTGCCGAAGCTGGCCTATGAGAATTCAAAAGAGCTCCATGATTATATCTTGCATGTGGCAAAGAAATGGGTTTCGCCGCCTTATAATGTGGATGGCTGGAGACTGGATGTGGCTGCCGACCTCGGCTTTTCCAATGAATACAATCATCAGTTCTGGAAGGAATTCCGGGATGTAGTAAAAGAAGCGAATCCAGAGGCACTGATCCTGGCGGAACATTATGGAGATCCGAGATCTTGGCTTCAGGGAGATCAGTGGGACACGGTTATGAACTACGATGCTTTTATGGAACCTCTGACCTGGTTTTTCACAGGTATGGAGAAGCACAGTGATCAGTATCGGGAAGATATGCTGGGAAATGGGTTACATTTCCAGTGGGCAATGAATCATTATATGAACAGTTTCCAGGCTCCTTCCCTACAGACTGCCATGAATGAACTGTCCAATCACGATCATTCCCGATTCCTGACAAGAACAAATCATAAGGTGGGACGTGTGGCACAGCTTGGATACGAGGCAGCCTGTCAGGATGTAGACAAATCAGTACTTCGCAGTGCAGTGGTGATGCAGTTTACCTGGCCTGGCGCCCCAACGATTTACTATGGTGATGAAGCGGGTGTCTGTGGATTTACCGATCCAGATAACCGGCGTACCTATCCATGGGGATGGGAAGATCATGATCTGATTCAGTTCCACAAACAGATGATTCGGATTCACAAGGTCTGTCCGGCGATTATGAAGGGCTCTGTTATGATTCTGCAGGCAGACTATAATTTCCTTGCCTATGGACGTTTCACAGAGAAGGATCAGGTTCTGGTAGTGTTTAATGCGGGAAAAGATACGATGGAGCGTACCATTCGGGTGCGTGATATGGGAATCACAGCAGATGACAACCTGATTCAGCTGATGATGACAGATCAGAGCGGATATAATACGGATGCGTATGTTTATCAGATGCAGCAGTACGATGTGACAATTACATTGCCGCCACATTCAGCTATTGTTCTACATGCTTTGAATGGAAATGGAGATCCTTCTTTCCATGAAGAGGAGACTGGTGCTGATGTGGAAGGATTCCATACTGCATGGAAAGAATATGTTTGACATAGGCAGAGTGGGTTTGCTATAATCTATCTGTTAAAAAATGTACAATTGACAACTGAAAAGGGGGGACAGATATGCCTGGGAAAAGTGTTTTCTGGAATATGCATTTCAAGGAACTATTTCAACTGGTCTATGCACAGTATGGTGAGATGCATCATCTGACAGAAACAGAGATACAAATCTTACTTTTCTTAAGAGACGACAGCGTGTACAATACAGCACGGGATATCTGTAAGATGCGAGGAATTGCAAAATCAAATGTATCAAATGGAATTCGTATGCTGGAGAGAAAAGGATATGTCAGTATTCGGATCGATGAAGAGAATCGGAAGATTCATCGTCTGTCACTGACTGAGAAGTCCAGACCAATCGCAGCAGAACTCTGGCAGATTTATGAGGACTGCCAGATGAGAATTCTGGATGGCATTACAAAAGAAGAAGTGAAGGCAGTATATGGTTTTTTTGAAAAATGTGATGTCAATGTAGTGAAGGAGATCGAGCGTCTGAAAAGCGAAGAGACAAGGTAGAATGCATAGAATTCTATACAGGTAACAAAAAGCAGGATTATACTTTCGGGTATAGTCCTGTTTTTTGTATAATAGTATGAATAGTGAAAAAAGAGTGACGATAAAGGACGTGGCAAGAGAGTCTGGCTACTCCATAGCGACCATATACTGTGCGCTGAACGGGAAACCGGGAGTGGGAGACGCAGCACGGCAGCAGATCGGCGTAGACCCGGTTCAGTTTGGATGTATCATGATCCTGAACCTTGGCATTGGTCTGGTAACTCCTCCTGTAGGATCCACCCTGTTCATTGGTTCTGCTATTTCAAAGGTACCGATCGAACGTCTTGGAAAGACCTTGTTGCTATTCTTCGCATTAATGCTTGTTGTTCTGGCAATCGTTACCTACTGACCGGCATTTACCATGACAATTACAAATATGATTATGCCAGTTATGGCAGGTTAAAGAAACATACAAGAAAGGCTATTTCACAAAAGTGGAGTGGCCTTTTTTCTTTTGCCGTTTTTGTATAATAATAAATAAAAGCAGAACATGAAATTTAGCAATCTTTTTACAAAGATATATTTGACATTTATGGATGGACAGTGTAGACTTATAAATGTAAGCACTTACAATGTTGATAAATCATAGCCTGAAAGCATGATTATGTATGTAAAATAGTACGAAATTGCCGGATTTTAGGGTTTGATTTACCGTATGTTTCAGTGTATAGTAAATATAAAGGACATCGTATCTGTTCCGTACTTTCACAGTGAAGACAGAACAGCTGCAAAAATATGACATGTCTCTGAAAGCCGATTTTTTGGGGACAGCAAATAAAAAGGAGAGAAAGAAAATGAGTATTGCAGAACAGTTTGCAGCACTGGGCGTTGTACCAGTAGTAGTATTAAATGATGTAAAGGATGCAGAGCCACTGGCAGATGCCCTGGTAAAAGGTGGACTTCCTTGCGCAGAAGTAACATTCCGTACAGACGCAGCAGAAGAATCCATTCGTATTATGGCACAGAAATATCCGGATATGTTAGTTGGAGCAGGCACAGTTCTGACCATTGAACAGGTTGACAGAGCAGTAAATGCAGGAGCAAAATTTATCGTTAGCCCTGGATTTGATCCGGAAGTAGTAGATTACTGTATCGAAAAACAGATCCCGATCTTCCCTGGTATCATTACTCCTTCCGAAGCAGCACAGGCTGTTAAGAGAGGACTGAAGGTTGTAAAATTCTTCCCTGCTGAACAGTTCGGTGGAGTAGCTACAATTAAAGCAATGGCAGCACCATATACTACATTAAAATTCATGCCGACAGGCGGTGTCAGCTTAAAGAACCTGAAAGATTACTTAAGCTGTGACAAGATCCTTTGTTGTGGCGGAAGCTGGATGGTAAAAGGTGATCTGGTAAAAGCAGGCGAGTTTGACAAGATCGCTCAGATGGCAAAAGAAGCTGTTGAACTGGCAAAAGAGATCAGAGGCTAATCATTTTTTAAATAAGTTTTAATTAGGAGAAAAGAAGAATGAATTTAAATGTAAGACCAAAAAGTGAATGTAAGTTTGATGCAGTTTCTCTTGGAGAAGTAATGCTTCGTCTTGATCCAGGCGAAGGAAGAATCCGTACCGCAAGATCTTTCCGCGCATGGGAAGGCGGCGGAGAATACAACGTAATCCGTGGTTTAAGAAAATGTTTCAAGATGGATACTGCAGTTATCACAGCATTTGCTGACAACGAAGTAGGTATGCTGATGGAAGACTTCATCTGTCAGGGTGGTGTAGATACATCCCTGATCAAATGGATGCCTACAGATGGTATCGGAAGAATCTGCAGAAACGGTATCAACTTCACAGAAAGAGGATTTGGTATCCGTGGAGCAGTAGGATGCTCTGACCGTGCAAACACAGCTATCTCCAAAGCTACACCGGAAGATTTTGATTTCGATTACATCTTCGGTGAACTGGGAGTTCGCTGGCTGCACAC
Organism: Lachnospiraceae bacterium OF09-6; assembly: GCA_003435055.1. Classification (GTDB taxonomy): domain Bacteria; phylum Bacillota; class Clostridia; order Lachnospirales; family Lachnospiraceae; genus Marvinbryantia; species Marvinbryantia aceti. The sequence continues at coordinate 101,146 of QUMM01000003.1, read as the reverse complement.
AGGTGGAATCTACGCTGCTATTTCTGAGCAGACATGTGAGACTGTTCTGGCTGCAATCAAGACTGCAAAGAAATACGGAACTATCGTATCTTACGACCTGAACTACCGTCCATCCATGTGGAGCGCAATCGGTGGACAGGCTAAGGCTCAGGAAGTAAACAAAGAAATTGCAAAATACGTTGATGTCATGATCGGAAATGAAGAAGACTTTACTGCATGCCTTGGATTCGAGATCGAAGGAAATGATGCAAACCTGAAAGAACTGAATCTGGAAGGTTACAAGAAGATGATCAACGAAGCAGCAAAGACATACCCGAACTTCAAAGCCGTTGCTACTACACTTCGTACAGTTAAGACTGCTACTGTAAATGACTGGAGCGCAATCTGCTGGGCTGATGGAGAAATCTACAAAGCAAAAGACTACAAGGGACTGGAAATCATGGACCGTGTAGGTGGTGGAGACTCTTTCGCATCAGGTCTGGTATACGGACTGATGACTACAGAAAACGCTGAACTGGCTGTAAACTACGGTGCAGCACATGGCGCACTTGCTATGACCACACCTGGTGATACCACAATGGCAAGCAAGAAAGAAGTAGAAGCTATTATGGGCGGAGCTGGCGCAAGAGTACAGAGATAAAAAATCTGAATCATAGAGAACTGCCGCAGAGCAGAGGAGAAAGATACGTGATGTAATCTGATATCCACTGCCTGCGGCATTTTTTTAAGAATATTTTGTGTAATTTATATGAAAGCGCTTACATATTTTTGGTAAATATTTTTTCCCTTTCCATTTGACATTTGAGAGGAGAAATAGTAGACTAAATGTAAGCACTTACATAAATAGAACAGTTGCTGATATAAAACAGAAATGCTATGTAAATATAACAAAGATCACAGGAGGAACAGAACATGAAAGCATTTATGGACAAGGATTTTCTGCTGAGCACACCGACAGCACAGAAGCTGTATCATGACTTCGCAGAAAATACACCGATTCTGGATTATCATTGCCATATTAATCCAAAGGAGATCGCAGAAGACAGAAAGTTTGAGAACATCACACAGGTATGGCTGGGTGGCGATCACTACAAATGGCGTCAGATGAGATCCAACGGAATTGATGAATATTATATTACCGGTGGTGCAAGTGACCGTGAGAAGTTCCAGAAATGGGCTGAGACACTGGAAAAAGCAATCGGTAATCCACTGTATCACTGGAGCCATCTGGAGCTGAGAAAGTATTTCGGATACGAAGGATACTTAAATGGTGAGACAGCAGAAGAAGTATGGAACCTTTGCAACGCGAAGCTTCAGGAAGATTCCATGACCGTACGTAACCTGATCAAACAGTCCAATGTAAAACTGATCTGTACCACAGACGATCCTGTTGATTCTCTGGAATGGCACAAAGTCATCGCAGATGACAAGACCTTTGATGTACAGGTACTGCCAGCATGGAGACCAGACAAAGCCATGAACCTGGAGAAGCCAGAATATCTGGATTATCTGAAGACTTTAAGTGAAGTCAGCGGCGTTGAAGTAAAGAGCTTCAAAGATCTGATGAAAGCACTGTCCCTCCGTATGGATTTCTTCGCATCTATGGGATGCTGTGTATCTGACCACGCACTGGAATATGTAATGTATGCTCCTGCTTCTGAAGAAGAGATCGAAAAGATCTTCGCAGGCAGACTGAATGGCGGCAGCGTATCCAGAGAAGATGAGATGAAGTTCAAAACTGCATTCATGACAGCAGTTGGAAAAGAATACCATAAACGTAACTGGGTAATGCAGCTTCATTATGGATGCAAGCGTGATAACAATGTATTTCGTTATAATCAGCTGGGACCGGATACAGGATTTGACTGCATTAACAACTACGCACCAAGCGCACAGATGGCAGACTTCCTGAACGCATTAAGCTCTACAGATGAATTACCAAAGACTATTCTCTACTCCCTGAATCCAAACGATAACGAGTCTATCGGAACGATTCTTGGATGCTTCCAGGGACCGGAAACGGTTGGTAAGATTCAGCAGGGTAGTGCATGGTGGTTCAATGATCACAAAGTAGGTATGATGAACCAGATGATCTCCCTGGCTAACCTTGGCCTTCTGAGTAACTTCGTAGGTATGCTGACAGACTCCAGAAGTTTCCTGTCTTACACCAGACATGAATACTTCCGTCGCATCCTCTGCGAACTGATTGGTGGATGGGTAGAGAACGGAGAGTATCCGGATGACTATAAGGCACTGGAAAAGATTGTTAAGGGAATTTCTTTCAACAATGCAGTAAACTACTTCGGTTTTGATCTGAAGACAGTATAGGTTTGATACAAAATAGTTGGGGCTTGTGGCCCCAACATAATAAAAAAATAAAGGGGAATACGATCATGGAAAAATTAAATTATGAAGTATTAGAGAAATCTGGATATGATGGATATATTTTAAAAGATGCACCGGTAAAGGTTATGCAGTTTGGAGAAGGTAACTTCCTTCGTGCATTCGTAGATTACTGGTTTGACCTTGCCAATGAAAAAGCAGACTGGAACGGTAAATGCTGTCTGGTACAGCCAATTGCTCCAGGTCTGGCAAAGATGATCAACGAACAGGAAGGTCTGTACACACTGTACCTTCGCGGAAGCGAAAACGGACAGAAGGTTGACGCTAAGCGTGTCATCTCCAGCGTAAAGAACTGCCTGAACCCATACGAAGCAGCAGATTTTGATGCGATGATGGAAGTGGCAGCAAGTGATGACCTGGAAATCATTGTTTCTAATACAACAGAAGCAGGTATCCAGTACGATCCATCCTGCCAGCTGAACGATCAGCCAGCATCCAGCTTCCCTGGAAAACTGACACAGGTACTGTATCACCGTTATAAAGCAGGCAAAAAAGGTATCATCATGCTTGCCTGTGAGCTGATCGACAACAACGGAAAAGAACTGCTGAAATGTGTAAATCAGTACATTGATCAGTGGGGACTGGAAGATGGATTCAAGAAATACGTAAATGAAGAATGTACTTTCTGCGGATCGCTGGTTGACCGTATCGTGCCAGGACGTATCCGTGATGAAAAAGAAGTAGCAGAGCTGGAACAGAAGCATGGTTATGCTGACCCGCTGCTGGATGTAGGAGAAGTATTCGGTGTATGGGTAATCGAAGGAGATCCAAAGCTGAATGATGTACTTCCATTCAAAAAAGCAGGACTGGAAGATAAAGTATTTGTAGTACCAGATATGAGCCCATACAAGAAGAGAAAAGTACGTATCTTGAACGGTGCACATACCGGATTCGTTCTGGGTGCCTACCTGGCTGGAGAAAATATCGTACGTGACTGTATGCAGGATGAGACAATCAAAGGCTTCATGAACAAGATGCTGTATGATGAAGTCATCCCTACCCTGCCACTGGACAAACAGGATCTGCTGAACTTTGCAGCAGCAGTATCAGACCGTTTCAACAACCCATTTGTAAACCATGAACTGATGAGCATTTCCCTGAACTCTACTTCTAAGTGGAAAGCAAGAAATATGCCGTCCTTCCTGGAATACATCAAAGAAAAAGGGGAACTGCCTGTATGCCTGACCATGTCACTGGCTGCATACATTGCATTCTACAGCAATGACATTCAGTCCCTGACAGATGCAGGTCTGGTATGCAAACGTCCTGCAGGAAATGAATACACAGTAAGTGATGACCGTTGGGCACTGGAATTCTACTATGAGCACAGAAATGACAGCGCAGAAGAGCTGGTACACGCTGTACTGACCAACGAAAAGATGTGGGATCAGGATCTGACCCAGATCAAAGACCTGGAAGCAACTGTAGTAGCTGACCTGAAGAAGATCCGTGAGGAAGGAGCAAAGGCTGCTTACGCAAGCTGCCTGTAAGAAAAGGTATGAAAACAATTCAGATTAATCCACTTGATAATGTGGCAGTAGCACTGACTCCGATTGCAAAGGGAGAAAGTATTACTGCAGGTGAATATACTGTAATTGCAGCGGAAGATATTCCACAGGGACATAAGATCGCTCTGAAAAAGATCGCTAAAGATACCAATGTAGTGAAATATGGTTTCCCGATCGGACATGCGACAGAAGAGATCGAAATAGGTAACTGGGTGCACAGCCATAATATGGCTACCAATCTGGAGGGTGAAGTAGAATATACTTACCAGCCGGCGATTACCCCGGTGACCCCGGTAGAACCGGAGACATTTAACGGCTTCCGCAGAAAAGATGGCAGAGCAGCGATCCGTAACGAGATCTGGATCATCCCGACGGTAGGCTGTGTAAATGACGTGGCAAAACGTATGGTATCTCTGAACCAGGATCTGGTTCAGGGCACCATTGATGGTTTGTATACTTTTGACCATCCATTTGGATGCAGCCAGACCGGTGCAGACCATGCACAGACGAGAAAACTGCTGGCAGCTCTTGTTCGTCATCCAAATGCTGCAGCTGTGCTGGTACTGAGCCTTGGATGTGAGAACCTGACACATGAACAGTTTCTGGAAGAGCTGGGCGATTACGATCACGACAGAGTAAAATTCCTTACCTGTCAGGAAGTAGAAGATGAATTCGAAGCAGGAAGAAAGCTTCTGGAAGAGTGTGCGGCATATGCAGGACAGTTTAAGAGAGAAGCGATTCCGGTAAGCGAGCTGGTAATCGGTATGAAGTGCGGAGGATCCGATGGACTTTCCGGTATCACAGCCAACCCTACTGTAGGTCGTTTCAGTGACATGATGGTAGCAAGGGGCGGATCAACTGTACTCACAGAAGTACCTGAAATGTTCGGTGCAGAAGGATTCCTGATGAATCGTTGTATCAATACAGAGGTCTTTGACAAAGCTGTAAACATGATCAACGGATTTAAGAACTACTTCATCAGCCATAACGAAGTAGTATACGATAACCCAAGCCCTGGAAATCGTCAGGGTGGTATCACAACGCTGGAAGACAAATCCTGTGGATGCGTACAGAAGGGCGGAAGCGCACCGATTATGGACGTAATCGGATATGGTGCCCCGGTAGTGACCAAGGGACTGAATATGCTGTATGGTCCGGGAAATGACCTGGTATCTGCAACGGCTATGACAGCAGCCGGTGCACACATGATTCTGTTCACTACAGGACGTGGAACGCCGTTTGGCGCGCCGGCTCCTACGTTGAAGCTTGCAACCAACAGTCAGCTGGCTGGTAAAAAGCAGGGATGGATTGACTTTGATGCAGGATCTATTGTAAATGGAGAATCCATCGATGATGCTGCAAGGCGTCTCTTGGATCTGGTGATCGAGACCGCTAATGGAAAAGAGACTCAGGCAGAACGCCACGGATACAGAGGAATCTCTATCTTTAAAGATGGTGTAGTGCTGTAAGTATCAGAAAATAGGACAAAACAGGGCTATCTGATTTGCGATAGCCCTATTTGTGCAAGTAAAAAAGTGCGTTGCGGATGAAAAAACACGAATTGGGAGGTACACATGAATATTTATGATATCTCAGAAAAAGCCGGAGTATCAATAGCAACAGTGTCTCGTGTATTGAATGGGAACAGCAAAGTCAGCGACAAGACCAGAAAGAAGATTTTGGCCGTAATGGAAGAGACCGGATATCAGCCGAATGTATTTGCCAGAGGGCTGGGGCTGAACACCATGAATACAGTCGGTGTTATGTGTGCAGACAGTTCGGACATGGTGTTGGCTTCGGCGGTTTATCATGTAGAGCAGGAACTACATAAATATCAATATGATGTGTTGTTATGCTGTACTGGATATGAGACAGAAGAAAAAGCAAAATATATGAATTTGCTTCTTTCTAAGAGGGTAGATGCGCTGATTTTGGTTGGTTCCAGTTTTATTGAAAAAAACATGGAAAAAAATCAGTATATCATAGAAGCTGCGAAGGAAGTACCGGTTATGCTGGTAAATGCCTATCTGGATGCGTCAAACGTATACTGTGCAGTTTGTGATGATCGAACGATGATGCGCCAGGTCACCAGAGAATTTCTGGAGCAGAAGCGTCAGATTCTATATCTGTATCGGTCACTTTCTTACAGTGGAAGACAGAAACTCCAGGGAATCAAAGATGCATTTAAAGATTGTGGACAGAAGCCAGAAAAAGACCAGATGGTGCTGATGAAAGACAGCACAATTGAGGATACCAGAAAATTCCTTGCAGAACGATGGGGGCAGGGAGTACGGTGGAATGTAGTCATGACATCCGATGATGAACTGGCGGTAGGAGCCTGCAAGTTTGCAAAAGCGCAGGGGCTCAAGGTACCGCAGGATATGCAGATCCTGGGATACAACAATTCCAAGATCAGCATCTGCAGTGAACCGGAGATCAGTACAGTGGATAACCATATGCAGAAGGCAGGGACACTGGCGGTGGATCAGCTGATGGAGATTCTGAAAAAAGAAGAAGTGGAACAGAAGACTATTGTAAAAGGCGAAATGGTACTTAGAGACACCACGATAGATTTGTAAACCACTGGGGACGGAGTTTTCTGGCACTTTAGTGCCAGAAAACTCCGTCCCCAGTGGCTTTCCCAGTGGCTTTCCCAGTGGCTTTCCCAGTGGTTTTTTCAGTGACTTCGCGGATAAAATACATACTTATCGGTTGCGCTTAGCGTAGACTGTGACACGGTAATCTCGGTCCTTCCAGACAGATCCGCGCTGGCCACAACCAGTGTATTTGGATCCAGATACAGCGTATCTGCGGAGGATCCGTTAATATGTACCGTACTGTAACGGGTGAAGTTATTTCCACGAATGATCAGCACATGATCCCTGGTATAGTTCACGTCTTCAATGGTAATTGGGAAAAATCCCATTTGCAGATTGGTTGGAATGAATGGATTCTGACCATCGTAAGTAATTCGATCTCCATAAAGCACGTCATATTCCAGTTCTTTCAGACCACTCAGGTATTCTTCTTCTGAAAGTTCTCCATTTCGCAGCTGACGGCCGGAGTTCTGGTGATAAGCGTTAATGGCCCCATCTGGAACTTCCAGAGCAGAGAGAAGAGTGGAACCCATCTCATAGGCCTGCATATCCTGATTATCAAAGGTCAGGCCTGCATTGTTCCAGATAAAGTATTCGGTGTCATAAATGGTTCCGGTGGTGAGTATATCATCGGTCAGATTCAGGCTCGGACAATGATCCCCATACATCACCAGAATGGTAGGCTCTTTCCGTTCACTGAGCATATCCACCAGATCACCGATGAACTGATCCATTTCATAAATCTGGTTCACATAGTAAGTCAGCTGTGTCAGGTACGCTTCGTCAGTAATGGTGTCACTGGAGAGTGTGACATGATGAGTGTATTTCACACTGGAATCCGAAGGATAGCTGCCATGTCCCTGTACAGAGACGGTAAAGACGAAATCCTGATCTTCCGTAGAATCCAGGGCAGTCGCGATCTCATTGGTCAGGATGGAATCTTTAGCCCAGCCCATTGGCGTATAGTTGTCTGGCCACATATATTCTACCGAGGTAAAAGTGTCAAATCCGAGGTTTGGATAAACCAGGTTGCGGTCATAAAAGTCGCCGGTATTATTGTGAATCGCAAAGGCATGATAACCATAAGGTTTCAGATCATAAGCCAGAGATTCACAGGCGGTTTCCTTTACAATTGTCTTGTATGGATATTCTCCAATACCGAAATCATCAATATTCATGCCGGTAAGTACCTCGAATTCGGAGTTCACGGTACCGGCACCTACCACGGGCATACTGAACGCACCGGAAGGATACGTCTCCATCATGCGAGTCAGATTCGGTAAAGGATTGCTGGAAAACTTCACATTCTTCAGACGATTAACGTTAAAGAAAGACTCCAGCTGGACAATCACCACATTCGGTTTGCGAGAAGTATAGGTAACAGTTTCCTCGTCTGGAAGGGGCTCGTAGTGCTCTGTCAGCTGCTCCATTACCTCCTCGGAATAATCACTTGGTTTACTGATACCGGTATCGATCAGGCTGGCACCAAAACAGTAAATAAATCCATTCTTCAGGTAAGACTGGGAAAGCTCACGGAAAGCAGTTTCCAGAAGCCCTGTGGACTGTCCCAGAACGATTCCACCCCAGGTCAGTAAAAGAGAACCCAGAATGATCGGAATGGAATGGATATATTTCGGTTTTTTCTCAGCCCGGGAAGTCTTCAGGAAAAACAGAATAAACAGTCCCAGTACAACAACTACCAGCACGCCAATGACGATATACTGGAACACATTCAGGTACTTGGTGGCCACATCCAGACCGTCTTTTACCAGTAACAGATCACTGCTGGTAAACGGAGTAACACGATAGAACAGCAGGACAAAGTTTATAATACCTCCGGCCATCCAGAACAGACTGATCAGAATGATCACACCGATTCGTTTGCGGAAGACCAGCGCAAAGGTAAAGGAAGCCGATACAATCATCACATTGATCAGGTACGCATATGGATGAAAAATAATAAATTGAAATCCGCCAATCAGAGAATGATAAGCCATACACTCAATCAGGAATACCAGAACCAGAGGCAGTACAAGATAGCAGAGCAGATAGCCATCAGAGGCAGCATCATTCTGATATTTGTAAAAAAGGGCAGTCAGCCTGCCGGCTGATGAAGATTTTTCCTTTTTTTTATGGAAAAATCCGGCCTGTTTCTGGCTGTGATCCGGGTCTTTATTCGATATTATGGGACAAAAATTTTTAAAATGTTTCATATCTTTCATATTTAATAATTATGTATATCCTTCTGTAAAATTCTAAGTATTTTTTACGATAGAAATGCAGGTTTGTCAACACATAAAACGAATTTTCTGGTATACTATATGCAAATTGTTTTTGACACGAGTAATAAAAATAACATAGTTTGGAAAAGGATAGAGGAATGCAGGCAGCATGTGATACCTGTGCCTATTACAGTTACGATGAAGAATATGAGTGCTATATCTGTGATATGGATCTGGATGAAGATGAACTGGTTCGGTTTCTGTCAGACAGCCATTATCAGTGTCCGTATTACCGGAACGGCGATGAATATGCAGTAGTGCGAAAACAGATTTAGAGCCCTATTTTAATAGGAAGTAATAGTGCATAATTTATATTTTTTTTAGGAAAAATAGTTGTGAATTAGTTATAAAAATGTTTGAAAATTAACAAAGTATGTGATAGACTCAATCTATGCGAAGAAGGTGGTGAGAACATGGTAGCGGAGACAATCAAAAAAGTGCAGGAAGCCGAAGGCAAAGCAGACTCAATCGCAAAAGAATGCCGACAGCAATGCACAGACATGGTGGATCAAGCAAAGAAAGATGCTTTACAGCTGAAGGAAGCCAGACTTCAGGAAGCAAAAGAGAAAGCCGGAGCAGCCATGGAAGCTTCAAAGAAAGAAGCGGAAAAGTTTATGGAATCTGTAGATGCGGATATCCAGAAAGAGATTGCTGCATTAAAGACACTTGCAGCAGGCAAAGAAGCACAGGCGACGGAGGCTGTCATTAAGGCTCTGTTTTAAAGTGCTCATTTTTTTATCAATTTTAAGCAAAGGAGGGATGCGGATATGGCAGTTATGCAGATGCAAAGATTCAGTATCTGCGCACTGAAAAAAGATCGAAAAGCCATTCTGGAAAAGCTTCAGATCCTGGGTGTTGTTGAGATTGACAACTCAGTGATCGAAGATTCTGAGATGGAAAAGATGAATACGTCAGACAGACGCCAGATCTATGAAAAGCATGCAGTTCTGGCAGAACATGCACTTTCCATACTGCAAAAATATGTCCCGGAAAAGACGTCAATGTTCAGCTCTCTGGAAGGAAAGCCGTTGATGAATAAGACGGACTTTGAACAGATCAGAGCACAGAGAAAGAGGCTGCTGACCACAGCAGATGATCTTCTGGATCTGAGCAAACGAATTTCCGAGAATGCAGCCAATGCGGCCAAACTGGAAAATCAGATAGAAGCTCTGGTGCCCTGGATGCGCCTTGATGTTCCAATGAACTATCGTGGTACATCAGAGACGGCCATGATTCTTGGTACGATGCCGAAGCCTATGACGGTGGAAGAGATTCGTACAGAGGTGGCAAAGACACAGCCAGATCTGGAAGCCTATGATCTGGAAGTCCTGTCAACGGATAAGGATATGACGTACCTGACAGTGGTATGCCTGAAAAAAGATACGACGGCACTGGAAGATGCGCTTCGTGCAATCGGATTTGCAAGACCGTCACAGGTATCCGGAAAAGTACCGTCTCAGTGGAAAAGTGAACTGGAGGCGGAGATTGGAAAATTAAAAGCAGACAGTGTAGAAGCAGAAAAAAAGATCAAAGCTTATGAAGGAAGCAGGGAGGAACTGAAGGCAGTATCTGATTATTATCGGCTTCGTGCAGATAAGTATCAGATCCTCGGACAGATTCCACAGACAAAGCAGACTTTTGTGATCAGTGGTTACATTCCAGAAGAATCAGCAAAGATTCTGGAAGAGAAGATTGCAAATGTTTATGACTGTTCTCTGGAGTTTGAAGAGATCGGTGAGGAGGAGGAAGCTCCGGTACTTCTGAAGAACAATAAGATTTCCCGTTCTGTAGAAGGAGTACTGGAATCTTATGGCCTTCCGCATAAAGGAGAAGTAGATCCGACGACAGTAATGTCAGTGTTCTACATTGTATTATTTGGAATGATGCTGTCAGATGCAGCCTATGGATTACTGATTTCCATTGTATGCTTCATCGCATTAAAGAAGTTCCCGCGTATGTCGGACAGCATGAATAAGTCCTTACATTTATTTGGCTACTGTGGTATCTCCACATTTGTCTGGGGTGTCCTTTTTGGAGGATATTTTGGCGATGTGATTGATGTGGTAGCCAGAACATTCTTTGGCAGAACAGCTGCTACATCAGTGATACCTGCACTGTGGTTTGTACCATTGAATAATCCGATGAAGCTTCTGGTATTCTCACTGGGAGTCGGTGTGGTACATCTGTTCTTTGGTCTTGGACTGAAGGGATACAGCTATCTGAAGTCAGGAGATGTAGCAGGCTTTATCTGTGATGTAGTCTTCTGGTATATGCTTCTGATCGGTCTGATCCTGATGCTGATACCATCCAGTCTGTTTGCATCCATTGCACAGACACAGGTAACATTTTCTCCGTTCATGAATACGCTGGCAAAAGCACTGGCGATCATCGGAGCCCTGGGACTTTTGTTCTTTGCAGCAAGAGACAAGAAAAACATTGGCCTGAGACTGCCACTGGGAGCTTACGAGCTCTACAATATTACTGGCTGGCTCAGTGATGTACTTTCTTATTCCAGACTTCTGGCACTGGGACTGGCAACCGGTGTTATCGCATCTGTAGTCAATCAGATGGGAAGTATGTTTGGTGGTGGGGTAATGGGAGCGATCCTGTTCATCCTGGTATTTATTGTTGGACATACCTTAAATCTTGGTATTAACCTTTTAGGTGCCTATGTGCACACAAACCGTCTTCAGTTCGTAGAGTTCTTCGGAAAGTTCTATGAAGGCGGAGGCAAACCTTTTGAACCATTTAAAGAAAATACAAAATATGTAGAAATCAAGGAGGATTAATGGAATGAGTTTAGGAGTTGTTTTTGCATTATTAGGAGCAGCATTGGCTGTTATTCTTGCAGGTATGGGTTCTGCTTATGGTGTTGGTGTAGCTGGTCAGGCAGCATCTGGAGTAGTTGCTGAAGATCCTTCTCAGTTTGCAAAAGTTCTGATCTTACAGCTGCTTCCTGGTACACAGGTATTTACGGTCTGCTGGTAGCATTCATTACTTTATCTCAGATCGGTCTGCTTGGCGGATCTATCCCTGCAATTGATATTCCTACTGGTCTTATGATCCTGGCTGCATGCTTACCAATCGGTATCGTTGGTCTGGTATCTGGAAGACATCAGGGTAAAACTGCTGTAGCTGCAATCGGCATCGTAGCAAAGAAACCGGATCAGTTCGGTAAAGCAATGCTGTTTCCTGCAATGGTAGAAACATACGCCATCCTGGCACTGCTGATCTCTATCTTAGCTGTCACAAATATCCCAGTATAAAGCGACGAACGCAGAGATGGATGCAGAAACTGGACGGCTGCTTGCAGACAGGACAGTTTTCTGTCATACAGCTCTATGTGAGTGCCAACGGGAACGAGAGAGCGAAGCTCTCGAGTGCGCGTTCGGAGCGAAAGCAGGTGTTTGAAGAGCTGCTTGCAGGACAGACATTGAGCTTACGCTTAGAGCGAACGTAAATAGATAAAATAGAGAAAAGGAGAGCACAGGGAATGACTGGATTAGAAAAAATGATGAGCCAGATTCTGGAAGAAGCAAATGCCTCCGCCAACAGTAAGAAAGCTGAAGCAGCAGCGGAAGCTGACCGCATCAAAGCGGCAGCCGAAGCAGAAGCGGATGCAAAGGCTGCAGAGATTGCACAGAAATCAGCAGCAGATCTTGCGGGATATCAGGAAAGAGTCAAATCCTCAGCAGATCTGAGACGCAGAACAGCGCTGTTAGCTGCGAAGCAGGAGCTGATTGCTGAGACGATTCAGAAAGCTTATGATACTTTCTGTGCGAAAGATGATGCAGAATATTTCGATACACTGAAAAAGATGGTAGAAAAGTTTGCAGCACCTCAGAAAGGGGAAATTTCTCTGAATGCACAGGATCTTGTCAGGTTACCGGCAGGATTTGAGGCAGAAGTGAATGAGATCGCAAAGAAAAAAGGCGGTTCACTGGTTCTGTCCAAGACCCCGGCAGCAGTAGAAAAAGGCTTCATCCTATCCTATGGCGGAATTGAAGAAAACTGCTCATTCAAAGCTATGTTTGATGCAAAGAAAGATGAATGCCAGGATCTTGTACAGAAAATATTATTTTCTTAAATCGTAACCAGTAAAGGAGGACTTACATGTCAGATATAGATTTTACCTTTGCGGTTGCGAGAATACGAGCACTGGAAGTATCACTGCTGAATGCGACAGTCATCGAACAGCTGATTGCCTGCCCGACAGAAGAAAACTGTCTGCAGGTATTGGCTGAGAAGGGCTGGGGAGACAGTGATACCCTGTTAGAGGCAGATGCGATGCTGAACAGAGAGACGGAGAAGACCTGGAACACGATGCGTGAGATGGGCATTGATATGTCAGTATTTGATGTACTGTCCTATCCGAATCAGTTCCATAATCTGAAAGCAGCTATCAAAGAGACCTGCCGAAAGGGAAAACATCCAGGTATTTATTACGAAGACTGTGAACCATCTGGTGAGGAACTGGAAAAGATCATTGCAGAAAAAGATTTTTCCAGACTTCCGGATTATATGGCAGCGGCAGCCCAGGAGGCTTACGAGACACTGATGCATACCAGGGACGGACAGTTGTGCGATATCATTATTGACAGGGCCACACTGGAAGCAATTTATGCAGCAGGAAAAAAAGCAAAAGCTGGTATCCTGAAAAGCTATGCGGAGGATACTGTAGCGGTAGCTGATATCAAGATTGCCGTACGTTCACAGAAGACCGCAAAGTCATTAGAATTTATGAAGAAGGCTATGGCAGAATGTGACAGCCTGAACATTGATTCGCTGGCAAGAGCTGCACTGAACAGTGTAGATGCCATCTGCGAATATCTGTCAGGAACTGCATATGCAGGAGGCGCAGAAGCGCTGGCAGAATCACCGTCTGCATTTGAACGCTGGTGTGATAATAAGATCATTCAGACGATCAAGCCTCAGAAATACAATCCATTTTCCGTAGAGCCGCTGGTAGCTTATGTGCTGGCAAGGGAAAATGAGATCAAAACGGTAAGAATCATATTATCCGCAAAGGCCAACAACCTTCCGGAAGATTCCATCCGGGAAAGGGTAAGGGAAATGTATGTATAAGATTGCAGTTATGGGTGATTACGACAGCATCTACGGCTTTGCAGCAGTAGGTCTGGACACATATCCGTTATCCGATGAAAAAGAAGCAGAAAAGCAGCTGCATCAGCTGGTATTATCCCAGTATGCAGTGATCTATATTACCGAGGAGTGGGCAGCAAGAATACCCCATGCAATTGATAAATATAAAGATCAGATTCTTCCGGCTATCATTCAGATTCCAGGTGTATCCGGTAATACCGGAAAAGGCGTGGAAAATGTCAAGAAGTTTGTAGAGACCGCAGTAGGATCCGATATTCTGTTTTCAAACAACAAATAAATCAATCTTCAGAAAGGTGATTGTCCAATGAGTAAAGGAACGATTAAAAAAGTGGCAGGCCCACTGGTTATCGCTGAAGGTATGAGAGATGCGAACATGTTTGACGTGGTACGTGTCAGCAACCAGCGACTGATCGGTGAAATCATCGAAATGCACGGTGACGAGGCTTCCATTCAGGTATACGAAGAAACATCAGGACTGAAGCCGGGAGAACCGGTAGAATCTACAGAAGAACCACTTTCCGTAGAACTGGGACCTGGTCTGATTGCCAGCATCTATGATGGTATTCAGAGACCGCTGGATGATATCATGAAAGCAACCGGAAGCAACAACCTGGTTCGTGGTGTAGAAGTACCTGCATTAAAACGTGATAGAAAATGGAAATTTGTTCCGACTGCCAAAGTCGGAGATGAAGTATCCGGTGGAGATGTACTGGGTACTGTACAGGAGACCATTATTGTAGAACAGAAAATCATGGTTCCTCCAACTATGAAGGGTAAAATAAAAGAGATCAAAGAAGGCGAATTTACGGTAGATCAGACCATTTGTGTATTAGAGACCGCAGATGGTGACAAGGAACTGACCATGATGCAGAAGTGGCCGGTACGTAAAGGGCGTCCTTACAAGAAAAAACTGCATCCGAATATGCCACTGGTAACCGGACAGCGTGTTGTTGACTGTATGTTCCCAATCGCCAAAGGTGGTGTGGCAGCAGTACCTGGACCATTCGGAAGCGGTAAAACTGTTATTCAGCATCAGCTGGCAAAATGGGCAGAAGCAGATATCGTGGTTTATATCGGATGCGGTGAACGTGGAAATGAGATGACCGATGTTCTGAATGAGTTTCCGGAACTGAAAGACCCGAAAACCGGGGAATCTCTGATGGAAAGAACTGTGCTGATCGCCAATACTTCTGATATGCCAGTTGCTGCACGAGAAGCATCTATTTATACAGGTATTACCATTGCAGAATATTTCCGTGATATGGGTTATTCCGTAGCATTGATGGCAGACTCCACATCCCGTTGGGCAGAGGCACTTCGAGAGATGTCCGGACGTCTGGAAGAAATGCCTGGTGAAGAAGGTTACCCTGCATATCTGGGAAGCCGTCTGGCTCAGTTCTATGAAAGAGCCGGTCATGTCATCACTCTGGGAAGTGAAGGCAGAGAAGGCGCATTAAGTGCTATCGGTGCTGTATCACCTCCTGGTGGAGATATTTCCGAACCGGTATCTCAGGCTACTCTGCGTATTGTAAAGGTATTCTGGGGACTGGATTCCGCATTGGCTTATAAACGTCATTTCCCGGCCATTAACTGGCTGACCAGTTACTCTCTGTATTTGGATGACATGGGACCATGGTTCAACGAGCATGTAGCTCCGGACTGGATGAGCCTGCGTCAGGACATGATGAGTCTTCTGCAGGATGAAGCAGAACTGGATGAAATTGTAAAAATGGTAGGTATGGATGCACTGTCACCGACAGACCGTCTGAAGATGGAAGCAGCAAGATCCATTCGTGAGGACTTCCTGCACCAGAACTCCTTCCATGAAGTAGATACGTATACATCTCTGAACAAACAGCACAATATGATGAAACTGGTTATGGCTTTCTATAACGAGAGTCTGGAAGCACTGAACAGCGGTGCATCCATCAATGACATTTTGAAGATGGCTGTTCGTGAAAGAATTGGTCGTTACAAATATACGCTGGAAGCAGATGTAGATAAAGAATATGAGACAATCCACAAAGAACTTGCAGTAGAAATTGCCAACATTTGCGGAAAGGAGGACCAGTAGAATGCCAAAAGAGTATAGAACCATACAGGAAGTAGCAGGTCCTTTGATGCTGGTACAGGGTGTAGAAGATGTAGCATATGATGAACTGGGCGAGATCGAGCTGGCCAATGGAGAAACCAGACGTTGTAAAGTACTGGAGATCAACGGAAGTGATGCGCTGGTTCAGTTATATGAAAGTTCAACAGGTATCAACTTATCAAACAGTAAAGTACGTTTCCTTGGACGAAGCATGGAGCTGGGTGTATCCAGTGATATGCTGGGCCGGGTATTTGACGGTGTAGGCCGCCCGATCGATGACGGTCCGGAGATTCTTCCGGAAGAACGCCGTGATATCAATGGTCTTGCCATGAATCCGGCGGCCAGAAGCTATCCGCAGGAGTTTATCCAGACTGGTATTTCAGCTATTGATGGTCTGAACACATTGGTTCGTGGACAGAAGCTGCCGATCTTCTCTGCATCTGGTCTTCCACATGCACAGCTGGCAGCGCAGATCGCAAGACAGGCAAAGGTTCGCGGAAAAGATGAACAGTTCGCCGTTGTCTTTGCAGCTATGGGTATTACATTCGAAGAGTCCAACTTCTTCGTAGAGAGCTTTAAAGAGACAGGTGCCATCGATCGTACTGTTATGTTTGTGAACCTGGCCAATGACCCGGCGGTAGAACGTATCGCAACACCACGTATGGCCCTGACCGCAGCAGAATTCCTTGCTTTCGAAAAAGGCATGCACGTTCTGGTTATCCTGACAGATATCACCAACTACGCAGATGCACTTCGTGAAGTATCTGCCGCACGTAAGGAAGTCCCTGGACGTCGTGGATATCCTGGATACATGTACACTGACCTTGCAACATTGTATGAAAGAGCAGGACGTCAGGCAGGTAAAGACGGAAGTATCACCATGATCCCGATCCTGACCATGCCGGAGGATGATAAGACTCATCCAATCCCTGACCTTACCGGATATATTACCGAAGGACAGGTTATCTTAAGCCGAGATCTTTACAGAAGAGGTGTAACACCGCCGATCGACGTACTGCCATCTCTGTCACGACTGAAAGATAAAGGTATCGGTGAAGGAAAGACCCGTGCAGACCATGCCAATACCATGAACCAGTTGTTTGCTGCATATTCCCGTGGTAAAGATGCAAAAGAGCTGATGGTTATTCTTGGTGAAGCGGCTCTGTCAGATATTGACCTGATCTATGCAAAATTCGCAGATGCATTTGAAAAAGAGTACGTATCTCAGGGTTACAATACGAACCGTGATATTGAAGAAACACTGGATATTGGATGGAAACTGCTGTCCATTCTTCCGAGAAGCGAGCTGAAACGTATCGATGACAAATACCTCGATATGTACTATGGAAAACAGTAAATCGCATTATGAACTTGGAAGGAAGGTGAATGCAAAGTGGCATCTACACAGGTAAATCCTACCCGTATGGAGCTGACCAGACAAAAGAACAAGCTGAAGACAGCTGTTCGTGGACATAAGCTCCTGAAGGATAAGCGAGATGAATTGATGAGACAGTTTCTGGACCTTGTCCGTGAGAACATGGAACTGCGTCTGAAGGTAGAAGCCGGCATCCGTTCTGCAAACACCAACTTCGTCATTGCCAAAGCAGGAATGTCAGAACCGACATTGAAGACTGCATTGATGACACCGAAGCAGGAAGTTTATCTGGAAGTGGACAAGAAGAACGTCATGAGTGTAGACATCCCGGTGCTGGAGTACAAGACCAGAACCGCAGATGCCAATGATATCTATTCTTATGGTTTTGCTTTTACTTCCAGTGACCTGGATGGTGCAGTAAAGTCTCTGGCAGATGTGCTGCCAGATATGCTGAAACTTGCAGAGAGTGAAAAAGCCTGCCAGTTGATGTCAGCGGAGATCGAGAAAACCAGAAGACGAGTAAACGCGCTGGAGCATGTCATCATTCCGGAAGCACAGGAAAATATCAAGTATATTTCCATGAAGCTGGGTGAAAATGAACGTTCTTCTCAGATCCGACTGATGAAGGTGAAGGATATGATGCTGGAAGAAACCCATCATTATAAAGAAAAAGCTCACGAAAGAGCAATGGAGAATTCATAAAAAAAGATAAGAAAAAAGACAGTATCTGTGCAAAGTGCAGAAACTGTCTTTTTTTGTGTAAAGTAAGCAAAAAGCCCACTTGTATTTGAAAAAGAACCAAGATATAATACAGAAAGATTGTGTGTAATTGTTCAGAACCCACTGTCTGTGAAAGTACTGAACAGATACGATTATGAAACTGAATCAGGCATTGTACGGAGAGGACAGTGAAACTGAGACGAAAAACACGGACGAGACAGAGATGACAGAATAACAGAAGTTGCAAATGAGAAAGAGTTTGTGAGGTCATAAGATGGAGAAGAAGAACAAAAAGAGAAGTAAAAGAAAAATTGCAGCAATCGTTTGTCTGATATTAGTAGTATTGGCAGCAGGAGCGGCTGTTTCAGCCTACAGCGTTTTCAAAATGAAATTCTATGATAAGTCCAATTATGTAAGACGTGGCACCTATGTGGCCGCTGCCAACACGGAGAAGAAAGCAAAAGAAGGAGAAAAACAGGACGTTGAAGTACGGACATCAACAGAAGTATCCCATTCCTCTACAGCGGCACAGAAGATACACAATGCGTCGGCGGTGGCGGTAAGCAGTGCACCAGAAACGGAAGAAGGAGACAGTTCAAGAACTCTTACCTCATCTTCATTCAGATCTTCTTCTGTACAGAAAACAACAGAGAAAAAAGAAAGCAGTATGCTGGGAAAAATGGCGAAGCAGTTCTTCTCCCAAAAAGATACGTATAACCTTTTACTTCTTGGCGTAGACCGGCGGGATGAGTCCTGGAATGGCAATTCTGATGTAGTTCTTCTGGTAACGGTAAATAAAGAGAAAAAGACGGTGTATCTCACTTCATTTCTGCGAGATTTGTATGCAGATATTCCGGGAGTTGGAGTACGTAAACTGAATGCAGCCTGTGCGAATGGCGGACCAGAGCTGACAATTCAGACATTGGAAGAAAATTATCATGTTGAGATTGACAATTATGCGATGGTAGATTTTAATGCCATGATTGATGTGGTAGATGCATTAGGTGGAGTGGATCTGGAGATTGACGAAGACGAGCGGGTAACGGCGAATGACTATATTACCTGCATGTGCGAAGACAATGGGGTGGATCCAAAACCGTATTATATAAAAAAAGCGGGGAAGGTGCATTTGAATGGTTATCAGGCGGTAGGCTATGCCCGAAATCGTTATACTGGAAAAGGCAGTGACTTTGGCCGTACCCAGCGTCAGAGAAATGTATTGCTGGCCATTGCGGAAAAGGCTCAGAACGGAGACTTTGCTTCTCTTTCCGATACGATTGAAGATGTGATGCCATATATCACCCATGATATTCCGGAATTTGAGATGATTGGTCTGATCATGCAGATTGGCACCTGGATGAATTATGACATCCAGCAGCAACATATTCCGTATGATGGAGAATATACATCTCAGGATGAGATTCTGGTGCCAAATGATATGAATGCCACGGTAGAAAAGCTGACCTCTATTCTATATGGTGATGGTGAAATTGAGACAGAGTCTGAGACCGAAAGCGAAACAGAAACAGAAGCTTCCTGAGAATTGAAAAACAGGTATTAAAAAGAGTGTGAGAACAGGAGAAATCCTGTATTCCACACTCTTTTTTTTGTTAGATAAAATATTCTTAATGACATAAAAACAAAACATTATGTAATATATACTTGACAAAGCACTGCAATGAGAATAAAATGTGAGTATCAAAGAAAACGAATAAGATTCGGATTATAAAATCAGGAGGGAAGGATCATGAATGAACATGCAATTGGATTTGTAACAGGATTAATACTGGCAATTTTGGTGGTTGGTATGGTGAAACGTATCCTATACAAAAGAAATGGTAAGATGCCAGAGTATGATGAGATGCAGAAGATTGCCCAGGGGATGGCTTATAAATATGGCTTTTTGACAGCAGTGTCTGCTGTGGTAGTTTGCTCGGTATTAGATATCTTAAATATCCATTTTTTTGCAGATGATGCTACGCCAATGTTTCTGGTGTTATTCTTAAGTGTAGGAGTATTTGCCGGATGTAGCATCTGGAAGGAAGCATATTTTGGACTTCACGCCAATACCAGCCGATATGTCAGATTTTTGGTTGTTGTAACAGCGATTAATCTGATCGCCGGCATTCAGAATCTGCGAAGCGGAGAAATGTTCAGTAATGGAAGGTTAAATTATCGTTGTGTGAATATGGGATGTGCCATATTACTGATGGTGATGCTTCTGATTATGCTGATTAAGAAAAAAATGTGTGAGACAGAAGAATAGGATGGTGAGCCGGAAACGATGAAAAATCTGAGATTAAAGGCTGCCAGGGCGGCAAAGGATCTGTCCCAGCAGGAACTGGCAGATGCTGTGAATGTGTCAAGACAGACCATTAATGCCATTGAAAAGGGAGATTACAACCCGACCATCAGACTTTGCAGGGCAATCTGCAGGACCCTGGATAGACCCTGGATGAATTGTTCTGGGAGGATGAAGAGGTCTGAAAATCCCTTAGAAAATCTGTCAAAACAGACAGAACCATTACAGGGCAGTTGCAAAAAGAAAAGAAAAATGATACAACTATAAGAGTGCTTCATTGGAGGCTGGAACCTTCAGAAGAGGTGCTCTTATCGTTTTTTACAGGAGGAATACCCATTATGCCAATACGTATACCAGATGCCCTGCCAGCACATGATATATTGGAATCAGAGAATATATTCGTGATGACAGAGTATCGTGCGATGCATCAGAATATCAGACCATTGAATCTGCTGATTTTGAATCTGATGCCGACCAAGATTGTGACAGAAACGCAGTTGTTGCGTATGTTATCCAATACGCCGCTTCAGATTCAGGTGGATTTCCTGCAGACAGCCAGTTATACTTCTACTCATACGGACATCCATCATCTGCAGCAGTTCTATTATACCTTCGATCAGATCAGGAACCGTCGCTATGACGGGATGATCATTACCGGAGCACCACTGGATTATGTGCCTTGTGAAGAGACTCTGTACTGGGATGAAGTGTGCAAGATTATGGAATGGTCCAAGACTCATGTACACTGTACCTTTCATCTTTGCTGGGGAGCTTATGCAGGTCTGTATTATCATTATGGAATCGAGAAACTGGATATGCCAAAGAAATTGTTTGGAATCTATTCCCATGAAATTCGCAAGGAGACCTCTCCACTGTTTCGCGGATTTAATGACAATTTCCTGGCTCCACATTCCAGAGCAACCGATGTGCGCCTCTCAGATGTAGAAGCGATACCGGAACTGGAAGTTATGGCAGTAACGGAGACAGGCAGCCTGGCGATTGCCAAGACGACAGACAGCCGTCAGTTTTTTGTGACCTGCCATGCAGAGTATGACAGAGACACCCTGGCACTGGAATATGAGAGAGACATGAAAAAGGGTCTGACCACGGTGGACGTACCGGTAAATTATTACCCGGATAATGACCCGACGAAAGTACCTCCGATCACCTGGAGAGCTACGGGGCAGTTATTGTATTCCAATTGGTTGAATTTCTACGTATATCAGAGTACACCATACGATATTGAAGAGATTAAGTAACTATTCAGAACCCACTGTGAAGGTACTGAACAGTTACGAGATTAATTAAAATAAGACAACCAGACTTCATTGTGAGTAGAAGGATGGTTGTCTTATTTTCGAAAATGCTGAGAGGATATGAAATATAGTTGCGAAGAAAATCATTCTTGTATATACTGAGAAATGAAAAGATATTAGATAGAGAAATTTGGAGCGAACAGGATGAAGAAAATAGAACCGATACGCCATGCATGTCAGAATGAGCTGGAACAGATTATGGAGATCTATGCAGCTGCCCGGGCTTTTATGGCGGCCAGTGGCAATGAAGAACAGTGGGGAGATGGATATCCACAGAAGGAAATCCTTCAGGAAGATCTGGAAGAGAATCAGCTTTATGTATATGAAGAAGATGGTAAGATCGGAGCGGTATTTGTTTTCTTTATTGGAAAAGAACCGGATTATGAGACATCTGTCAGTGGTGAATGGACAAGTCCGAAGCCTTATGGAGTGCTGCATCGGATTGCTGTTGTAACATACGGAAAGGGAATCGCATCCAAATGTATACAGTGGTGTTATGAACAGTGCCATTGTATGCGTGGAGACACCGGACAGAAGAATAAAAGTATGCAGCGCCTGTTTGAGAAGAATGGATTCACACAGTGTGCCATGATTCATCCGTGGTATGGAGAAATGCTTGGATATGAAAAGTACGAAAGAAGGGAAAGCACAAATGTTAACCTGTGATTATATTGTAGAAATGATTGATGGGGACTATGCTCATTTAAGAAGAGTGGATGAAGAGAACGGAGAGCTAAAGCTGGTGGCAAGAGCACTGCTTCCGGCAGAGATCATGGAAGGCAGCAGATTGCATTATGAAATGCTGGAGTACACGCTGGTGTAATTTATGACACCATCATAAAAAGTGGCGGTCAGTTACCTGACCGCCGGAGAGAGAGAAATTATGAATGTATATGTAAACTTCCAGGTTTATGATAAAGTTAAAAAATAAAAGGATCATAAAACCTCAGGTATTTGTCCTGCTATGGAAGATCGTTTTTAGTCGGAGCCGTCACAACACATGCTAGCTTTGTACCGCAACGGCTTCATTTGATGTTTACAGTATAAAAAGAAGTTGTGTCCAAAGTTTGTTTCAATTCGAAAATAAATCTTAACAAACTGGAAAATAATTGAAAAACCGGAGAGCAACATGGAGTGGAATCTGATGGCTGTAGCAGCCTTTGTATTATTTTTTATTTACGATTGGAACAGTATCCATCGAAAGAACAGAGTTGTACAGAGATTTTTTGGACTTGGTACAGCAGTACTGGCTGTTTCAGCAGTGGGATGTCTGATACAGCAAAAGAGAAATATCACATGGGAAGTCTGGCAGACTGCTGTTTTTCTGGTTGCTTTTCTGCTGGCTGTGGGATTGCTGGTCTATACTTTATTTTTTGCGATTCCATTTGATGAAACCTATCTGAAAGAATCGGAAAGCAGAAATGCCTGTACAGAAAAAATGTATGCATTATGCAGACATCCTGGAGTATTATGGCTGGCGGCAGTTCTTGGCATTTGTGCATGGTATAAGTGGAATATTGCGACGTTGGGGTACGCAGTGGTCGTGACAGTCTGCAATCTGTGTTATGTTATTTATCAGGATATGCTGATATTTCCGGCAACATTTCAGAATTACAGGGAGTATCGCAGAAAGACTCCGTTTTTGATACCAGATAAAGAAAGTATCCGAACCTGCATCAAAGATTACAAACAAAAGGAAAAACATAGATGAATCTGAAAGAAAAATTACAGGAAGAAAAATATGCGGAAATATGGAGCGAATATTGTGGATTTCTGGATCTGGATATGGGACAATATATGCAGATTCAGAGAAGGCTGATGGAGGAACAGATTCAGCTCTGGAGCAACAGTCCTCTGGGACAGTCCATTTTAAAGGGAAAACATCCGCAGACCATTGATGAATTCAGGAAGACAGTGCCTCTGACCACCTATGATGATTATGCAGATATCCTGTTACAGAAAAGAGCAGATATGCTGCCGGGGAATCCGATCATCTGGATTCAGACCACCTGGGAGGGCGGCAAACATCCAATCAAACTGGCACCTTATACCAGAGGAATGCTGGATACTTACCGCACTAATGTATGTGCCTGCTTGATTCTGGCGTCCAGTACGGAAAAGGGAGAGGTAACTGTAAAAAATACGGATAAGATTCTTTATGCGCTGGCTCCGCTTCCGTTTGCAACCGGACTGTTTCCGCTGGCCCTGAATGAAGAGGTGGATATCCGTTTCCTGCCTAATGTGGCGCAGGCGCAGGATTTATCTTTCAGTGAGAGAAACAAGCTTGGGTTCAAGCTGGCTATGAAGCAGGACGTAGAATATTTTTTCGGACTCGGAAGTGTAGCGTATGCAGTAAGTCAGAGCTTTTCCGGTTCATCCTCCGGAGGAGGGATTGCAGGACTTCTGAAATGCCGTCCCAAGATGGTATTCAGAATGCTGAAGGCGAAAATAAAATGTAAAAAAGAAAAACGCCAGGTATTGCCAAAAGATCTGTTTGGTTTGAAAGGGTTTATGGTGGCGGGAACAGATAACCGATATTATAAAGATGATCTGGAAAAATTGTGGGGAATCCGGCCGATGGAATTATTTGCAGGGACAGAACCCTCCATCATCGGAACAGAGACCTGGACCAGAAATGGAATGTACTTTTTCCCGGATACCTGTTTTTATGAATTTATCAGAGAAAAGGACATGGAGAAAATGCTGGAAGATCCGCAGTACCAGCCGCAGACCTGTCTGATGGATGAAGTAGAAGAAGGAGAAAGTTACGAGATTGTACTTACGGTATTGAAGGGCGGAGCATTTGCCCGTTACCGTGTGGGAGATATGTATCGGTGTGCAGGTCTGACAAACAGCGAAGATGATACACGAATTCCCCGCTTTGAGTATATTGACCGTGTGCCGGATATCATTGACATTGCAGGATTTACCAGAATCTCAGAGACAGGAATCAACAATGTGATTCAGCTATCCGGGCTTCAGATAGAAAATTGGGTTGCGATGAAAGAACTGACGGAACAGTCCAGACCGTATCTCCATATTTATGTAGAGATGAAACGACAGTCGCTGGAACATTCGGCTGTATCAGCAGACATCTTAAAAGAATTGATGACAACTTATTTTAAATATATTGATCAGGATTATCGTGATCTGAAAAAAATTCTCGGAATGGATCCGCTTCATGTGACGGTGCTTCGCTGTGGAACCTTCCGTACATTTGAAGAGACATATGGACGAAAAATACGTCATATGCGACCTTCGCTCACGGACTTGCGGGATCTGCTGAAAGGGCAGAATCGTAATTGAGAGAATATGAGAGAAAAATGAGGTGAATGAATGGACAGCTATGGATACATATCAGCAATTGCACTTTTCATTTATGTGGCAATGATGTTGATTTTTCTCGCAGCAAAAAGGAACCAGATCGTAAACAGTTTCCTTCTTGCACTTCTTTCTATGACATGTTGGACCGGCGGCTCCTGTTTCATGAGAGCACTGTTATGGCCAAATTATATTTTCTGGTACCACGTATCATTGTTTGGCCTGTTATGCCTTCCATATGCCTATTATTTGCTGGTAAATGCAATGGCAGAAAAAGAAGGCAGCATAGAAAAATATATTTATCCAGTCATGCTGGGTGGATTATTTTTTCTGAATATTCCTGGTGGAATTCTGTTTCACTGGCCAGTGATTGTTCACAGTGGTGAGAATATCCGGTTTGTATATGACAAAATCGACTGGAAATCAGTGATATTTTTTGCGGCAGCAGGAATAGTGGTCATTCATACGCTGTATAATCTGATACAGTGCAGAAAAAAGAATCGAAAGTATGCCAGACAGATGAATACTGTGATTGCCGGAATTGTGATCGTACTGGGAGGCAATATTGCATTAATGCTTCCAGTGTTTGCAGGGTTCCCGATTGATATTCTTGCAGGTTTGATCAATGCATTTTTTCTGGTATACGCACTGGCACAGCGGAATCTGTTTGAGGTGACCCTGCTGGTTTCAGAGACAGCCTGTACGGTGGTTGGTTTCCTGATTTCTGTACTGTTGTTTTGGTTTTTAACTCCGTATTTAAGAAGCGGAATGGAGCAGGTGCTTCCAGGCAGAGAAGATTATTACATGGTGATTTATTCTGCGATCTTTATGTTCTGCGTATGGATTCTTATGGAAGTGTGGAAACATGTTATCAGCAATACAATTGTCCGGGATGAGGCTTATCAGGCAGAGGTATTGCGGGAATTTAACACATCTGTATCCAAAAGCCTGAGCATGAAAAATGTCCTGCAGGAACTGGTGGAAGTCATTCGAAAAGGATGCCATATTGAAACAGTTTATATCTGCATTGCTTCCGGAGAACAGGGATATCAGATGATGTACAGCAATAACCCGCTTCATGACCGTTCCTTTCAGATGAAAACAGACAATCCGTTAATCGGATGGATGCGGCAAAATGAAGAATGTACCAGTCTGGATGAGTTTTACCATACGGTTGAATTTAAATCCATGTGGGAATCAGAAAAGCAGCAGCTGAAGAATCTGAAAGCACAGTGGTGCATAGGACTGAAAAATGAAGACGGACTGATCGGAGTTGTCTTTTTATCGGACAAGGAAAAACATAAAAAAGTCGGTTCACAGGATCGTGCCTTTTTAAACTCTGTGGCGACGATATCATCCATTGCAATCAAAAATGCCAGTCTGTATGAAAAGATATCAGAAGAGGCGAGAACAGATGAACTGACCGGTCTGTACAATCGAAAATATTTTTACGAACTGCTCCATGAGACCTTTGAAGAAAACAAAGAAGGCACAATGGTACTGGCTATGCTGAACGTAGATGATTTCAAGCTGTATAACCAGTTATATGGAATGAAAGCAGGAGACACAGCGCTTAGAAGAATCGCAGACATTATCCGGGCAAGCGCAGGCAGCAGCGGGATCGTGGCACGTTATGGCGGAAAAGAATTTGCGGTACTGCTTCCCAAATATGATGTATATGCAGCAAAGCTTCTTGTAGAATCCATCTGTGATCAGATCAGACAGATGCATCAGGAGGGGGAAATGGTACATTTAAAACAGTTGACGGTCAGTGCAGGGATCAGCGTAGCTCCTTATGCGGCGCATACGGAAAAAGAACTTCTGGATAATGCAGATCTTGCGGTGTATCATGTAAAACATCAGGGAAAAAATAACATTTATATCTATGACATTGCGGAAAAGGAACTGGAAAAGAAGAACAAAGAAGAAAGCAATGTGCAGAAAAACCGGGAATATGATGCAACGATTTTTGCACTTACGGCAGCAATTGACGCAAAGGATCACTACACATTCAGCCATTCGAACAATGTAATGTACTATGCGACAAGCCTTGCTTCAGAAATGGGACTGGATGAAGAATTTGTGGAGATCATCCGACAGGCGGCACTGATGCATGATGTGGGAAAAATCGGAATTCCGGAACAGATTCTTTCGAAACCAGGCAGACTGACTGAGGAAGAATATGAGATCATGAAAGGGCATGTGGAAAGTTCCATTGAAATTATCCGGCATCTGCCGTCATTAAATTATGTAATACCGGCAGTGATCGGTCATCATGAGCGTTACGATGGAAAAGGCTATCCAAGGCGAATTGCGGGAGAAGATATTCCGCTTTCAGCCAGAATACTGGGGATTTCTGATGCATTTGATGCGATGATATCAAAGCGCTGCTATAAACAGGCACAGCCTCTGGAAAAAGTACTGGGCATACTGAAAGAAGAGGCGGGAAAACAGTTTGATCCGAATCTGGTACCGATCTTTATTCAGGCAATCGAAAATGGAAAAATCAAAGTCATCTATGATGCCGGACAGAATCCAGCGTAAAGCTGTATCAAAAAAGATACACATTTTACCGTTCGTCAAATAGACAAATCTCGAAAAATATGCTATTATAAAGCCATATGAGGAATTTTAGGCGTAACTCCCCAAAGATGGTCTGAAGTTCTGTACATATGATACTCATATGGTAATATGATCCGATTCCCGGATCAATAAAATAAGGAGGAACAAACCAATGGCAAGAAAAATGAAAACCATGGATGGTAACCATGCAGCAGCTCATGCTTCTTATGCATACAGCGATGTAGCGGCTATCTTCCCTATCACACCTTCATCTGTTATGGCAGAAGCTACAGATGAATGGGCAACCCAGGGCAGAAAGAACATTTTCGGACAGGAAGTTCAGGTTACAGAAATGCAGTCTGAAGCAGGTGCAGCAGGTGCTGTACACGGATCTCTGTCAGCAGGTGCTCTGACAACTACTTATACAGCTTCACAGGGTCTGCTTCTTATGATCCCTAACCTTTACAAGATCGCTGGTGAACAGCTCCCGGGCGTATTCAACGTATCCGCTCGTGCACTTGCCAGCCATGCACTTTCTATTTTCGGAGATCATTCTGATGTTTACGCATGTCGTCAGACAGGTGCAGCTATGCTGTGTGAATCTTCCGTACAGGAAGTTATGGACTTAACACCAGTTGCACACTGTGCAGCAATCAAAGGACGTATTCCTTTCATTAACTTCTTCGATGGTTTCCGTACATCACACGAGATCCAGAAGATCGAGACCTGGGATTACGAAGACCTGAAAGATATGGTAGATATGGATGCAGTAGAAGCATTCAGAAATCATGCACTGAATCCAAATCACCCATGTCAGAGAGGTTCAGCTCAGAACCCAGATATCTTCTTCCAGGCAAGAGAAGCATGTAACCCATACTACGATGCAATGCCTGCAATCGTACAGGAATACATGGACAAAGTGAATGCTAAGATCGGAACAAATTACAAACTGTTCAACTACTATGGTGCGGAAGACGCTGAGAACGTTATCATCGCTATGGGATCTGTTTGTGATACAATCGAAGAAACAATTGACTACTTAGTAGCTAAGGGAGAAAAAGTCGGTGTTGTTAAAGTTCGTCTTTACAGACCATTCTCTGCAGAAGCACTGGTAGCAGCTATTCCGGAGACTGTAAAACGTATCTCTGTTCTTGACAGAACAAAAGAGCCAGGTGCTATGGGTGAACCTCTGTACCTTGATGTTGTTGCAGCTCTGAAAGGAACAAAATTCGAATCCACTCCAGTATTTACCGGACGTTACGGACTTGGTTCCAAAGATACAACACCAGCTCAGATCGTAGCTGTATATGAAAATACAACAAAAGAAAAATTCACAATCGGTATCAAAGATGATGTTACAAATCTGTCTCTGGAACTGGGTGCTCCACTGGTTACTACACCAGAAGGAACTATCAACTGCAAGTTCTGGGGTCTTGGAGCTGACGGTACTGTAGGTGCTAATAAGAACTCCATCAAGATCATCGGTGACAATACAGATATGTACGCTCAGGCTTACTTTGATTATGACTCAAAGAAATCCGGTGGTGTTACTATGTCCCACCTGCGTTTCGGTAAGACACCAATCAAATCTACATACCTGATTCACCGTGCAAACTTTGTAGCATGTCACAATCCATCCTATGTACGTAAGTACAACATGGTACAGGAGCTGGTTGACGGTGGTACATTCCTTCTGAACTGCCCATGGGATATGGAAGGTATTGAACATCATCTGCCAGGACAGGTTAAGAGCTACATTGCTAACCACAACATCAAATTCTACGTGATCGATGGTATTAAGATCGGTAAAGAAATCGGACTTGGACAGCGTATCAACACTGTACTTCAGTCTGCATTCTTCAAACTGGCTAACATCATTCCGGAAGAACAGGCTATCGACCTTATGAAAGCTGCTGCAAAAGCAACATACGGACGTAAGGGTGACGCTATCGTTCAGATGAACTACGATGCAATCGATGCAGGTGCAAAACAGGTTGTTGAAATTCAGGTTCCGGAAAGCTGGAAAGACGCAGCTGAAGAAGACATCATTGCAAAAGATGCTACAGAAGGAACAAAAGAAGTTCTTGACTTCGTTAATACAATCCAGCATGCAGTAAGTGCACAGGAAGGTAACAACCTGCCAGTATCTGCATTCAAGGATTATGTAGATGGTTCTACACCATCCGGTACAGCTGCATACGAAAAACGTGGTATTGCAGTTGATATCCCTGTATGGAATCAGGAAAACTGTATCCAGTGTAACAGATGTGCATATGTCTGCCCACATGCAGTTATCCGTCCGGTAGCTATGACAGAAGCAGAAGTTGCTGCTGCTCCAGAAGGAATGAAGACACTTCCTATGACTGGTATGGCAGATTACAAGTTCGCTATCGTTACATCCGCACTTGACTGTACAGGATGTGGCTCCTGTGTCAATGTCTGCCCAGGTAAGAAAGGCAACAAAGCCCTTACAATGGAAAACATGGAAGCAAACGAAGGAGAACAGAAATACTTCGATTACGCAGTAACTCTTCCAGTCAAAGAAGATGTTGTTGAAAAATTCAAAGAAAATACAGTAAAAGGTTCTCAGTTCAAACAGCCACTGCTTGAGTTCTCAGGCGCTTGTGCTGGTTGTGGTGAAACACCTTATGCAAAACTGATCACACAGCTGTTCGGTGACAGAATGTATGTTGCAAACGCAACAGGATGCTCCTCTATCTGGGGTAACTCTTCACCATCTACACCTTACACTGTAAATGCAAAAGGACAGGGTCCTGCATGGTCTAACTCTCTGTTCGAAGACAACGCTGAGTTTGGTTACGGTATGTTACTTGCTCAGAAAGCACTTCGTGACGGTCTGAAGACAAAAGTAGAAGCTCTGATTGCTGATACAGATAAAGAAGATGTAAAAGCTGCCGGTCAGGAATGGCTGGATACATTCGCAGTTGGTGCTACCAATGGTGCTGCTACAGATAAGCTGATCGCTGCTCTGGAAGCTTGCGGATGCGAAAAAGCTCAGGATATTCTGAAGAGCAAAGACTTCCTTGCTAAGAAATCCCAGTGGATCTTCGGTGGTGACGGATGGGCATACGATATCGGATTCGGTGGAGTTGACCACGTACTGGCAAGTGGACAGGATATCAACGTAATGGTATTCGATACAGAAGTTTACTCTAATACAGGTGGACAGGCTTCCAAGTCTACACAGCCAGGTGCTATTGCACAGTTCGCTGCTGCAGGTAAAGAAGTGAAGAAGAAAGATATGGCTTCTATCGCTATGTCTTACGGATATGTATATGTAGCTCAGATCGCTATGGGTGCTGATTACAACCAGTGCGTAAAAGCAATCGCAGAAGCTGAAGCTTATCCAGGACCATCACTGATTATTGCATACGCTCCATGTATCAACCATGGTATCAAGAAAGGTATGAGCAAAGCTCAGACAGAAGAAGAACTTGCAGTTAAGACAGGTTACTGGCATCTGTTCCGCTTCAACCCAGAAGCAGAGAACAAGTTCAGCCTGGATTCCAAAGCTCCTGATTACACAGGATACGATGAATTCCTGAATGGAGAAGTTCGTTACAATTCTCTGAAACGTGCTAATCCAGAAAGAGCTGCAAAACTCTTCGCTAAGAACCAGAAGTGCAACGAAGAAAGATATGAATATCTGAACAAACTGATTGCACTCCACGGAGCAAAAGCAGAATAGAGTGATGAAAATTCGTTTTCATAAATAATAAGACGGGCATCGCCACTGTGGCGTTGCCCGTTTTGCTTTGACTTTTGACATCGTCCCCCTTATAATAGACATCAGGGCTTTTAACCATCAGTTTTCGCAAAAAGTGGATATACTGAGAAAAAAGTTACTTTCAGCGAAGAGTAACGATATAAGATCGGAGGCACAGGCATGTTTCGTAGTTTGCCACAATATGATGTAATTAAAACAGAAGAGATCGCAGATATCAAATCCACAGGCACCCTGCTGATTCATAAAAAAAGCGGGGCACGGGTGATGATTCTGGAAAATGAAGATGAAAATAAAGTATTTAACATTGCGTTTCGCACACCGCCGGCTGACAGTACAGGTGTCGCACATATTCTGGAGCACAGTGTATTATGCGGGAGCAGAAAGTTCCCATCGAAGGATCCATTCGTAGAATTGGCTAAGGGATCATTAAATACATTTTTAAATGCCATGACCTATCCAGATAAGACGATGTATCCGATTGCCAGCTGCAATATGCAGGATTTCTGTAATCTGATGGAAGTCTATGTAGATGCAGTTTTCTATCCGAATATTTACACCAAAGAAGAGATTTTCCGTCAGGAAGGATGGAGTTATGTACTGGAAAAGCCGGAAGATGAGATCATCTATAACGGAGTAGTATATAACGAGATGAAAGGGGCATTCTCTTCACCAGATGATGTCCTGGATCGGGAGATTCTGAATTCCTTATATCCAGATACCCCATATGGAATCGAATCAGGTGGTGATCCGAAGAATATTCCAGATCTGTCCTATGAAGAATTTCTTGCATTTCATAAAAAATATTATCATCCATCTAACAGCTATATATATCTGTATGGGGATATGGATATGGAAGAACGACTTTCCTGGCTGGACCTGGAATATTTAAGTAAGTTTGATGCAGATCAGGTGGAATCAGAGATCACTATGCAGCCGACTTTTGCTAAAGTGAAAGAACTGGATAGGACGTATTCGATTTCTAATTTGGAAGAGGAAGAAGACAATACGTATCTGGCTTATAACTGGTCCGTGGGAGATGTACTGGATGCAGATCTTTCCGCAGCAATGTCTATTGTAGAATATGTGTTATTGGAAGCTCCGGGAGCACCGCTGAAGCAGGCATTGTTGGATGCAGCAGTAGGAAAAGATATTGAGGGCAGCTATGACAGTGGGGTACGCCAGCCGTACTTTTCTGTGATTGCAAGGAACAGCAACCCGGAACAAAAAGAACAGTTTGTCCACATTATTCGCAATGTTCTTCAGGAGCAGGTGGAAAAAGGCCTGGAAGAACGCTCCATTCTGGCTGGTATCAACAATCTGGAATTCAAGCTTCGTGAGGCCGATTTCGGACATTTCCCGAAGGGGCTGATGTATGGCATTGATGCTTTTGACAGCTGGCTTTATGATGAGAAAGAACCATTTTTGTATCTGAAACAGATTCAGAGCTGTGACTTCTTAAAGAGCAAACTTGGAACCGGATACTATGAAGAACTGATTCAGAAGTATCTGCTGGATAATACCCATGCATCCCTGATCGTCATGCATCCGGAAAAAGGACTGGCAGACAGGGAAGAAGAAAAGGTAAAAGAAAAACTGGCTGCTTATAAAGCGTCTCTTTCCCAGGATGAGATACAGCAGATGATCGAGAAGACAAAGAAGCTGCGTGCATTCCAGGAGACACCTTCTACCAAAGAAGAATTAGAGAAGATTCCGTTGCTTCAGCTTTCAGATATTCGAAGAGAGACGGCACCGATCTACAATCATCCAATCAATGTGGATGGAACATTGTTGCTTCATCATGAATTGGATACCAATGGAATAGCCTATCTGAATGTGATGTTTGATGCAAAGAAGTTAAGTCCACAGCAGTTGTCCTATCTGGGCATTTTAAAATGTGTACTGGGGATGGTGGATACACAGCATTATGATTTCCATGAATTGAGCAATGAGATCAATATCCAGTCTGGTGGAATCTATCCGGTATCGGATGTGTTTGCAGATATGGCAAATCTGGGTGACTATGCGTCTGCCTTTGAGATGAAAGCCAAAGTCTTATACGATAAGATCGATTTTGCATTTGATATGATCGAAGAGATTCTCTTTACCTCCAGTCTGGAGAAAGAGAAACGGCTTTATGAGATCCTGGCCAGATTAAAGTCCCGCCTGCAGGTGAGACTGACAAGCGCCGGACATTCTACGGCTGCTACCAGAGCGATGGCTCATTTTTCGCCAGTGTCTGCTTTTAATGAGCGGACAGGTGGAGTGGCACTGTATGAGCTGGTAGAATCCATTGAGACACATTTTGAGGATAAAAAAGGTGAACTTGTGGACAACCTGCAAAAGCTGCTTTCTGCCCTGCTGGTACAGGAAGGATTGATGGTCAGCCTGACTTCTGAAAAAGAAGTGCTGCCGAAAGTAGAAGAGCGGATTCGCCGTTTAAGAGGAAAATTACCGCATCAGACTGAAAACGATGAGACAAAACAACCTTCTGACAGCATTCTGATTTCGCAGTCCAACGAAGGTCTGATGACAGCATCTCAGGTACAGTATGTGGCACTGGCAGGTAATTTCCGCCAGTATGGCTGCCAGTACAATGGGGCACTGCGTATTCTGCGTACCATTATGGGATATGAATATCTGTGGACCAATATCCGTGTACAGGGTGGAGCCTATGGCTGCATGAGTGGATTCGGAAAGACCGGGGATACCTATCTGGTATCTTACCGTGACCCGAATCTTGGACGTACTCTGGATGTTTACAGGGGAATCTCAGACTATCTGAAGAATTTTACCGTAGATGAGCGGGATATGTGTAAGTATATCATCGGAACCATCAGTGAAAGCGATACACCGATGAATCCATCTGCCAAAGGCAATCGTTCTCTGAATGCCTGGATGAGCCATGTGACAGAAGAAGACCTGCAGAAAGAACGGGATCAGATCCTTGGGGCCAGTCAGAGAAGCATCCGCGCACTGGAACCATTGCTTCGTGCTGTACTGGAGCATGGCAATATCTGTGTCATTGGTGGTGAACAGAAGATTCAGTCAGAAAAAGAACTATTTGACCAGGTACGACCACTGATTCGTGGTTAGAAGGAGCATAGATGAATATCAATTTAGAAGAATTAAGAAATACACCAAAGACAAAATCTGGATTTGTGACGCTGATTGGACGGCCCAATGTGGGAAAATCTACACTGATGAACCATCTCATCGGACAGAAGATTGCCATCACATCCAATAAGCCGCAGACCACCCGCAATCGGATCCAGACGGTATATACCGATGAACGGGGACAGATTGTATTTTTGGATACACCGGGTATTCACAAAGCCAAAAATAAACTGGGTGAATATATGGTGAATGTGGCGGAGCGTACCCTGAATGAGGTAGATGTGATCCTCTGGCTGGTGGAACCAAGCACCTTTATCGGAGCCGGAGAGCGCCATATTGTGGAACAGTTAAAGAGAACAAACACACCCGTGATTCTCATTATCAACAAAGTAGATACAGTAGATAAAAAAGAAATCATCAAATATATGGATACCTACCGCAAAGTTTATGATTTTGCGGAGATCATTCCAGTTTCAGCGCTTCGCGCACAGAATCTGGACACTGTGCTGGATCAGATCTTTAAGTATCTGCCATATGGACCGATGTTTTACGATGAGGACACCATTACCGATCAGCCGCAGAGGCAGATTGTAGCAGAGATGATCCGGGAAAAAGCGCTTCGCTGTCTGGATGAGGAGATTCCTCATGGAATAGCAGTGGCCATTGATCAGATGAAGGAACGAAAAGGCGGCGGTATGTTTGATATTGATGCTACCATTATCTGTGAACGGGATTCCCATAAGGGAATTATCATCGGGAAAGGCGGATCCATGCTGAAGCGTATTGGCTCTGAAGCAAGACGTGACATCGAGAATATGCTGGAAGCGAAAGTCAATCTGCAGCTTTGGGTAAAGGTAAAGAAAGACTGGCGAGACAGCGATTTCCTGATGAAAAACTTTGGATACGACAAAAAAGAGATGGATTAAATCGTAAGAAAGGAACATACGGTGACCAGATGAGTGACAAAATAATGCTGACCGGAATGGTCCTTTCTGCGCTTCCGGTGGGAGAATATGATAAGCGCATTGTTCTGCTGACAAAAGAACGAGGGAAAATCAGTGGATTTGCCAAGGGTGCCCGGAGACAGAACAGTCCGATGATGGCAGCGGCAAATCCATTCTGCTACGGAACTTTTGAATGTTTCGAAGGAAGGTCTTCTTATAATATTTATCAGGCACAGATCGATCAGTACTTCGAGAAGCTGTCACTGGACTTTGAAAATGCTTATTATGGTATGTATTTTCTGGAATTTGCCGATTATTATGCAAGAGAGAATAACGATGAAAAAGAACTGCTAAAGCTGCTATATGTAACACTGAAGGCACTGGAACATGGCCGGGTAAACAGGAGCTGATCCGCTATATTTATGAAATGCGTGCCATGGTCATCAATGGAGAATATCCAGAGAGCTTTTCCTGTGTCAACTGTGGTTCATCAGAAGGACTGATGGGGTATTCTGATGAAAAAAATGGTGTAATCTGTCAGAACTGTTTTCCACATATGCGTGGAAAACGGCTTATGGAGTCTACGATCTATGCCATGCAATATGTGACGGCAGCCCCACTGGAAAAACTATATACTTTTCTGTTGACACCGGAAGTAGAAAAGGAGTTCTGCTCCATGCAGGAGCGGTTCCGCAAAAAGCTGATTGACCGGGACTTTAAGACTCTGGAAATTTTAAATACTTTGCAGATTTAGCAGTTGAAAACAGGCTTTATTATTAGTATAATTGAGATTGTATGATTGTATCGGTAAAGACATCGAGCAGATACAGAAGAGTTTTGGATGCAAAAAGGGGAATTTGCATTTTGGAGGGCAGTTCATGAAAAGGGGTTTCATATTAGCCGCAGTGATAGGTGCGGGATGTATTCTGACCGGATGCAGTAGCTTTTCACCGGAAGTGACAGGAGTGTCCGTCAGTAAGAACGGGACTGTGATAGAGGTCGTCAGAGAGAATTTTGATGCGTCCTATTACAGTGAAGAAGAACTGAAGAACACAGTGGAGAGCGAAATAACAGACTACAACAGCAGTCATACGGATAAGGCTGTGAAAAAGAAAAGTCTGAAGATCAAAGATGGAGAAGCAGATGAGGATGGTATATGATTCCTGGCAGGACTATGCCGGATTCAATCATGTGGGATTTTATGTTGGAGATATTAATGGAGCCATTCAGGCAGGTTATGCTTTTGAAGGAACATTTTCACCGGTGACCGATGGAAAAGCAGCAGAGGGCAGCAGTGTCTGGGGATCCAGCCTGATGAGTGGAACGAATTATAAGACAATCGTAGTGAATGAAGCATTGCTGGTAGATGTGCCGGGCAAGATCTGTTACGTCAGTGATGGGGTAAAGGTGACCGGTAAGTCAGAAGCAGTGACAGAGAATACTGATACAGCTTATATCTTTACGAATAATAAAAAAGAGTGCCTGTGGCACTTGTAAAAAGTGAGGAGAAACGATATGGAAAAGACAATGGACAAGATTGTTGCACTGGCGAAATCAAGAGGATTCGTATATCCGGGTTCTGAGATCTACGGAGGTCTTGCGAATACCTGGGATTATGGTAACCTTGGTGTGGAATTAAAGAATAATGTAAAGCGTGCATGGTGGCAGAAGTTTATCCAGGAGAACCCATATAACGTTGGCGTGGACTGTGCCATTCTGATGAACCCACAGACATGGGTAGCATCCGGACATCTGGGGGGATTCTCTGATCCTCTGATGGACTGCAAGGAATGTCATGAACGTTTCCGTGCAGATAAGCTGATTGAAGACTACAGCGAAGAACATGACATCACACTGGAGAAACCAATCGATGCATTTTCCCAGGAAGAGATGAAGAACTTTATTGAAGAACACAACGTATGCTGTCCAAGCTGCGGCAAGCATAACTTCACCGACATTCGTCAGTTCAATCTGATGTTCAAGACATTCCAGGGTGTTACCGAAGATGCCAAGAATACCGTATATTTAAGACCGGAGACAGCACAGGGTATTTTCGTAAACTTCAAGAATGTACAGAGAACTTCCAGAAAGAAGATTCCGTTTGGTATCGGTCAGATCGGTAAGTCATTCCGTAACGAGATCACACCGGGCAACTTCACATTCCGTACCCGTGAGTTCGAACAGATGGAACTGGAATTCTTCTGTGAACCGGGAACAGACCTTGACTGGTTCCAGTATTGGAGAACTTTCTGCATCAACTGGCTGCAGACTCTTGGTATCAAGGAAGATGAGATGAGAGCAAGAGACCATGCACCGGAAGAATTTGCTTCTACAGCAAAGGAACTACAGATATCGAATTTCTTTTCCCATTCGGATGGGGCGAACTGTGGGGAATCGCAGACAGAACAGACTATGACCTGACACAGCATCAGAATACATCAGGTCAGGATATGACTTACTTTGATGACGAGAAACGTGAAAAATACATTCCATATGTCATTGAGCCATCCCTTGGTGCAGACCGTGTGGTTCTGGCTTTCCTGTGCAGTGCTTATGACGAAGAGAATATCGGAACAGAAGAAAAACCAGACATCAGAACGGTGATGCATTTCCATCCGGCACTGGCTCCTGTTAAGATTGGTGTACTTCCACTGTCCAAGAAGCTGAATGAAGGCGCAGAAAAGGTATTTGCGCAGTTATCTAAGAAATATAACTGTGAATTTGACGATCGTGGAAACATCGGAAAACGTTATCGTCGTCAGGATGAGATCGGTACTCCGTTCTGTGTAACTTATGACTTCGATTCTGAGACAGACGGAGCAGTTACCATCCGTGACCGTGACACTATGGAACAGGTTCGTGTAAAGATCGATGAACTGGATGCTTACTTTGCAGATAAGTTTACATTCTAATATTATTATAAACGCTGACAGGTTCAGCACTTTTTGATCACAAGGCGGTTTTCAGCGCGGGCTGGAGACCGCTGTTTTTAAAGTATACTTTTTGATGTACGTTTGAAAAAAGATTTGCATCGGGAAAGGAGATAAGTATAAGCCCGATGCCTGTAAACTGATAAAATAGAGTAGCGAGCATCGAAAAATTGACTAGGATTTAAATGAGATGCTTAAGAAACCGTAAAATAGGGATCATAGACATCGGGAATGAAGCGGAGTATGAAGTCGATGCTCGCAAGTTGGGAAAATACGTATGATAGACATCGGAAAACGGAATAAGTATATAATGCGAGGATAGCCAGAATGAGTGGAAAAAAGAAAAGTATGTGGAAAAGAATATTGGCTGGCATGGGTGTGGTACTGGTATTGTCAGATGCAGTTGGCACAAATGTGTGGCAGTCTCAGGCTGCTGATATGATCGCAGAATACGTGGAAAATGAGGCCTCTGAGACAGAAATCAAAGAAGCAGAAAACCTGGAATCGGATGAGACTGAAATAGATATCCTGGAGCAGGAAAACGAGGACATCGAGAGACAAAAGTTTGGGTGGCTGGAAGAGAATGACGAAGAGAAGATTGTAGATCAGGCAGACCAGCAGGAAGCAGGCGAAGAAGAGCAGATTCTGGATGGACAGGAGGACAGCTCAGCGGGAGAACAGATACAGGAACCAGATGACAGTCTAAACTGGTCTGCTGTGGAAATACCGGATAACACAGAGTTTATTACAGAAAAAAGTGCGGAAGCGGGCACGGCACTGGATGGAGGCTTTCTATCAGGCAGAAGTGTCCGTCGTGCCCGCATGGCAATACGGTTCCAGAACTGTTATAGGGATCAGCTGGACGCAGGAAGCAGAGAGGTTTATGATGCGATGACAGAAGCCTGGGCTGGTGGCGGAACAGAGTCTTTTACCGTAAAATTTCAGGAACCGCTGACTTTTCAGGCCACCGGATCTGTGATAGATGGAAAGTGGAAGTGGATTGCAGCAGATGCGAAGACAACGGCAGAAAAGATGGAATTGGATCCGGCTTTTGGTGAAGCAATCGAAGCGCTTCGCTGTTACGTGCAGGGAGCATTTGATGCCTGCATTTATGATAACCCAGAGATATTCTGGCTGAAAAATGTATCTTATTCTTACAGCTGGAAATGGGAAACGCAGGAAGATGGAATAGTGCAGGGAAAGATTACATCTGTGACCATCAGTGGAAATGAATCTGCTTACTGGAATGGCGCAAAAGAATGTATTTCACAGTTTCAGACGGAAGTAGCAAAAGCAGTGGAAACAATCAGTAGCAGCTTTGCAGATGATATGACAGATGCACAGAAAATGAAGCAGATCCATGATTATATCTGCGCTAAATGTGTGTACACCATATATCCGGAAAAGACAACGGCTTTTGAGCAGTCACACAGCGCCTACGGCACGTTTTACAATGGAAAAGTGGTATGCGAAGGCTACGCCAAAGCATTTAAAATCCTGTGCAACAGAATGGGACTGACCTGTGTTCTGGGATCTGGAATTGTGCACAAATCTACCTCAGACGGAGCACATATGTGGAATTATGTGTTGCTGGATGGTGGATGGTATATGGTGGACGCTACCTGGGATGACGGAAACAAACTTTCCAATCGATATTTGTTTGCAGGTGCGCAGACAAAAGGTTTTTATTATGCAATTGCACAGGAGCGTACAAATTATACAATATTTTCAAAAGAGCCGTATGGATATAAATTTGTACAGCCTGCATTGCAGGAAGATACCTATCATGAGAAGATAGAAGCAGGATATATTCCGGCATCTTGTGAAAGCAGCGGACAGCAGACATGGAGGTGTCAGTTGTGTAATGAGATCACACAGGAGGAGATACCGGCGGCTGGGCATAGCTTTGGAGAATGGAAGATTATAACAAAGGCGTCCTGTGAGCAATCGGGTGTACAGAGCCGAACCTGTCAGAGCTGTCATAAAACGGAGACAGAAATAATACCGTCAACGGGTCATAGTTATGATGCCTGGCAGATCAGTCGCAGGGCTACTGTTCTGGAAGAGGGGGAAATGCGCCGTAACTGTCAGAATGTAGGATGTTCCAGTTACCAGACGAAAGCAATTGCAAAGTTGCCTGGATTTGTGCGCTTGAATGCATCCAAGATCACCTTGCAGACCAGGCAGTCCACCAGTGGTCTGAAAGTGATTGATATGGCAGAGGGAGATCGGATTATCGGCTGGAAAAGTAATAAATCTTCCGTAGCCACAGTGAATAAAAATGGTAAGATCACCGGTAAAAAAGCGGGAACGGCGGTCATTACTGTTACACTGGCCAGTGGTGTCACTGGTCAATGTAAGGTAAAGGTACAGAAAAAGGCAGTGGCAGTTACTGGACTGGATATTTCCCTCGCAGGGTTGCGGGGCGGTCAACTGATTTTGAAAAAAGGTCAGAGTGTGACCTGCAAGGCAACAGTGAAGCCATTTACCTGTAAGACAAAAGTGATCTATTCCAGTGGAAATTCAAAGATCGCAAAGATTTCGAAGAAAGGGAAAATCCGTGCCGTAAAAAATGGTAAGACAAAAGTAACTATTCGAGCAGGAAAGAGGAAAAAAGTGATCTGGGTCACTGTGAAAAAGTAAAATGATATTATTTTTCGTTAAAAATAAATAAGGCAATACGGAGAAATAGAAAAAAGATATAGATAAAAATAGAGAGAAAATTGTATAAAAACAAAAAAATGATATGAAAATGACGAAATAAAAGAAAAATACCTTGACTAATTTGTGTAATATGTTATGCTATTTATGTGCAGCTACAACAGGGTAGTAAATCACACCGGGAAAACAACCGGTGTTTTTTGCGCCATAAATATTCCTGTTATGAAACAAACAGCAGGCTGATGTAGTATTGTTTTCGCAATTCTTATTAGGAGGAATTTGAGTATGACAAAATGGGTTTACTTATTCAGAGAAGGTAATGCGGACATGAGAAACCTTCTTGGAGGAAAGGGCGCGAATCTGGCTGAGATGACCAATCTGGGACTTCCTGTACCACAGGGCTTCACGATTACAACGGAAGCATGTACTCAGTATTATGAAGATGGCCAAAAGATTAACGATGAAATTCAGGGCCAGATTATGGAATACATTGAGAAGATGGAAGAGATCACTGGAAAGAAGTTTGGAGATAAGGAAAATCCACTGCTGGTATCTGTCAGATCCGGAGCAAGAGCATCTATGCCGGGCATGATGGATACCATTTTGAATCTTGGTCTGAATGAAGAGGTAGTAGAAGTCCTGGCTGAGAAATCCGGCAACCCAAGATGGGCATGGGACTGCTACCGCAGATTTATCCAGATGTTCTCTGATGTCGTTATGGAAGTTGGAAAGAAATATTTTGAAGAACTGATTGACAAGATGAAAGTATCCAAGGGCGTAACACAGGACGTAGAGCTGACAGCAGAAGATTTGAAAGAGCTGGCTAATCAGTTCAAGGCAGAATATAAAGAAAAGATCGGTGCAGACTTCCCGACAGATCCAAAGGTTCAGCTGATGGAAGCGATCAAAGCGGTATTCCGTTCCTGGGACAATCCTCGTGCCAATGTATATCGTCGTGACAACGATATCCCATATTCCTGGGGAACTGCTGTAAACGTACAGATGATGGCATTTGGTAATATGGGTGAGACATCCGGAACCGGTGTTGCATTTACCCGTGATCCGGCGACAGGAGAGAAGCATCTGATGGGTGAATTCCTGATGAATGCTCAGGGAGAAGATGTAGTAGCAGGTGTAAGAACACCTCAGAGAATCGATCAGTTAAAAGAAGTAATGCCGGAAGTATATGATCAGTTTACCAAGATCTGCGCGACGCTGGAAGATCATTACCGTGATATGCAGGATATGGAGTTTACTATTGAGGACAGAAAGCTGTATATGCTTCAGACACGTAATGGTAAGAGAACTGCTCAGGCAGCATTGAAGATTGCCTGTGATCTGGTAGATGAAGGTATGATTACTGAACAGAAGGCTGTAGCTATGATTGATCCTAGAAACCTGGATACACTGCTTCATCCACAGTTCGACAAGACAGCACTGGTTAAGGCTGTTCCAGTTGCAAAAGCACTGGGAGCATCACCGGGAGCTGCATGTGGACAGATCGTATTTACTGCAGATGATGCAAAAGAGTGGCATGCAATGGGCAAGAAGGTCGTTCTGGTTCGTCTGGAGACTTCACCGGAAGATATCGAAGGTATGAAGGCATCCCAGGGTATCCTGACCGTTCGTGGAGGTATGACCAGCCATGCAGCAGTAGTAGCCCGTGGAATGGGAACCTGCTGTGTATCCGGATGCGGTGACATCCATATGGATGAAGCAAACAAGAAGTTCACACTGGCCGGAAAAGAATACCATGAAGGAGACTGGATCTCCATTGATGGTTCGACCGGAAATATTTACGATGGCGTGATCAAGACTGTAGATGCTACGATCGCCGGCGAATTTGGCCGTATTATGGGATGGGCTGATAAGTATAGAAGACTGAAAGTAAGAACCAATGCAGATACACCAGCAGATGCAAAGAAAGCAAGAGAACTGGGCGCAGAAGGTATCGGACTTTGCCGTACCGAGCATATGTTCTTCGAAGGAGACAGAATCGATGCATTCCGTGAGATGATCTGCTCCGATACTGTAGAAGAAAG
This sequence comes from Lachnospiraceae bacterium OF09-6, assembly GCA_003435055.1. Lineage (GTDB taxonomy): Bacteria > Bacillota > Clostridia > Lachnospirales > Lachnospiraceae > Marvinbryantia > Marvinbryantia aceti. The sequence continues at coordinate 58,105 of QUMM01000003.1, read as the reverse complement.
AGAAGCAGCACTGGAAAAGATTCTTCCGGTTCAGCAGAGTGACTTTGAGAAACTTTACGAAGCACTGGAAGGCAACCCGGTAACCATCCGTTTCCTGGATCCGCCTCTGCATGAATTCGTACCACAGACAGACGAAGATATCCAGAAGCTGGCTGATTCTCAGGGCAAGACCGTAGAACAGATCAAGGGTATCATCGATTCCCTGCACGAATTCAATCCAATGATGGGACATCGTGGAGTTCGTCTGGCTGTTACTTATCCGGAGATCGCCAAGATGCAGACAAGAGCAGTCATCCGTGCAGCCATCAACGTAAAGAAGAAACATCCAGACTGGAGTATTTGTCCGGAAATCATGATTCCACTGATCGGTGATGACAAAGAGCTTCGCTTTGTAAAGAAGACAGTGGTAGATACTGCAAATGAAGAGATCGCAGCAGCAGGCGCAGACCTGAAGTATCAGGTAGGTACCATGATTGAGATCCCTCGTGCAGCCCTGACCGCAGATGAGATCGCAAAAGATGCAGACTTCTTCTGCTTCGGAACCAACGACCTGACACAGATGACTTTCGGATTCTCCCGTGATGACGCAGGCAAGTTCCTGGAAGCATACTACGAGAGAAAGATCTTCGAAAACGACCCATTTGCAAAACTTGACCAGAATGGTGTCGGCAAGCTGATGGAAATGGCAATCCAGCTTGGTAAGGGAGAAAATCCGAACCTGCACATCGGTATCTGCGGCGAACACGGCGGAGATCCATCATCCGTAGAATTCTGCCACAAGATCGGACTGGATTATGTATCCTGCTCACCGTTCCGCGTACCAATTGCCAGACTGGCCGCAGCGCAGGCAGCAATTGCAGAGATGTAAAAATAAGCCCCGGTTGTGTCACAGGGCAAACCCGATTATCCTGTTTTAGGGCAAAACTTCTATCCAGTTAGTTTCCTCAAAACAACAGTCCTGTAACATAAGAATTTGATTCACTAATTACAGTTAATCAAGTTGTTCAAAGATAAGAATTGACCTTGTTGGTCTGATGAAAATATCAGACTTACAAGGTCTTTTTTATTGGAAAAAAGGATGAGTGTAGCACCTTGCTTTTAATGAGAATATATTAGTATCTACATGACAACTACATGGAGAGATGCTATAATATGGCTAAATAAGAAATGAGGTGAAGCTATATGATGTATCCATATATGACTTTGGCAGATGAGACAGAAATTGTTCATTCTCAAATTGTTGAAAAAGACGGAATGAGAAAGGTTATAGTAAACTTTGAACGTCCTACAGAAGATGGATTTGATTCTGCAAGATGCGAATTACCTGATTACAAATGGACAGAGAGACAGGGATATTCTGACGAAGAAATAGCAATGTTTGAAGAACTCCTACACAGCAATGCACATTTGCTGTATAGATATGCGGAGAATGGAGGAATTCAGATTGCCTAAACTATTTACCGTAAGTGGTTATACTGTATATTTCTGGTCAAATGAGAATGGTGAACCAATTCATGTTCATGTATCAAAAGGAAAGCCTACTCCTAATGCAACTAAAATCTGGCTTACAAAGTCAGGAGGATGTATTTTGGCAAGTAATGGAAGCAAAATTTCAAATAAAGAATTAAATGAATTGATGGAATTTATATCAGCACAGTTCTTCCTTATTTGTGCAAAATGGAAACAAGCATTTGTGACGGATGAGATAAAGTTCTATTGTTAAGAATTACCTTGTTTTAAGGGATTTTAGAGGTGTTGATTTACACATAAAATTAACATTTTATGAGGAACAAAAATGTGATACAGAGTAGAAGGATATTACTCTGAAGTAATCTATTTTATGATTGGAACATGAATGGACAGGAGAAATCTCTGAAGGACAAAGAATTTACACACGATGGAAACTTTGCCCCAAAACAGAATGAAAGAGATTACCCTTTGACAGGTTGTTTGACTACCATGTTTGACTACCAACCCCATTTTTCTCAAAAAGGGCAAAAACGGTGGCGAAAAAGTGAATAAAAAATGAGAGTGACCTTGTGGTACGAAAGTACTGCAAGGTCATTTTTTTGCTTATAAATAGTGAGTTTTAGTGAGTTTTGCAAACAAAAATTTGCTGACAAATTTTGTTACTATTGATTGGCGACAAAATCACTTTTGCCTTTTTGGAGAAAAAAGGGTTTGCCTTTAGACATAGAGATATTGGAAACTTATGTTTTTGGGAAAAGTTTTCTGTTTTTGGGGAAATTTTTGAGAAGAAAATTTTCCTAAATGAACGAAGCACAGGAGGAAATTTATGCGAAAGAAAGGTTACAAAGGAAGATGTGAAAAAAAGGAAGTGAGTAAGAGTAAAGAAGTATAGAAATTATGATTCGGTATGCACAAAAGTGAATCTCGAAAGTGATTTGCCGAAACGTCAATTAAAATTTGTTCTTGCATGGGCGGAAATTCATAAGGATGAATTGATGCAGAACTGGGAGTTGTCAAAGGATAATAAGCCATTAAACAGAATCAATCCGTTAATTTAAAAGGGGTGAATGGAATGGGTAATAATAAACTTGATCAACGATTCTATCCAGAAGTTTATCAGGCAGTGGCAGGAAACAACTATACAGTCTATGCCTATTTGAATGACGGGAGTGTACGGGAATTAGATGTTAAGCCGCTGATAAAACAAGGCGGTATTTTTAATAAAATTGAGGATGAAAAAGTATTTAAAAATACGCTGACTGTTTTGAATGGGACAGTTGCCTGGGATATAGCCGGAAAACGGAATGAATACGAGTGTATTGATATTGATCCTATGACAGTTTTTGAATGCCCAATAGTCCCGGATATTCCTGAAGCAAATTTGGAACAGGGTAGCAGTTAATTGTCCAAACGTAAAAATTGACCTTGTAGGTCTGAGAAATCAGATCCGCAAGGTCTTTTTTGTTACCTGCATAGTGCCAGAAACCTTGATTCTACGCGATTTTTACAACTCAATAAAATCAAAATTTTATCTACTATTTTTCATCAAATACATTAATGAGGTTGGGAATAGGCTGCGGGATTTGCCCCTTCAGAGAATGAAGAGGTTTGTCCCACAACACCGGGAAGGTAATCCCGGGGCTAAAATATGTTTTAAGATTTATTTCTGATGTTCCAGAGCCAGTGTAACAGTAGTGATGTCACATACTTCTGTTGGTCCGTAGTACTGGATTGCTCCCGGATATACGAAGCAGGTATTTTTTGCCCATTCTTCGCGGTGAGATTCGAAATATTTAAATGGTGCACCGTCCAGTTCAACCAGAGCTTTTCTGATAACCGGTTTGTCTTCACCATGTCTTCTTTCGATGTTCATCATCTTGGTGATTGGCATACCGCCTGCAACCCATTCGCTGGCTGGTGCAGACAGGTTAGATACTTTGGAAAGGTATCCGTTGTAACCATACTGGATCAGCATGAATGCATTGTATCCCAGGGAGTAGCAGTAGTCTGCATCGAAGTTAGATGGGAATGCACATCTTCCTTCGTATCCAAGGAAATGATGAAGCGGGCTGAATTTGCCACTGTATGTACCTGCAGCTCTTCTTGTTTCCAGTTTATCTTTTACCAGAGCGGAGAACAGCTTTTCAGATTCGATCAGAGATACCTGTACGTTTCCGTGTGGATCTCTTTCCAGGAACAGCTGCTGCTGAATCGCCTGTGGAAGGATGGCGAATACAGCCATGGATTCCTTTGTCAGACCTTTTTCGATGAACGCATATTTGTCAGCCCATGTTGGCAGTGCATTGAATTCATCAGCCTTGCTTCCTGCAAGCAGTTCGTTGATTTCCTGGATCAGTACGGAGAATTCAGGAACGAATTCAACAACGCCTTCCGGGATGATAGCAACACCGAAGTTCATGCCGTTTGCAGATCTTTCTGCTACAGAATCAGCGATATAATCAGCGATCTGAGACAGAGACATCTTCTTTTCAGCAACCTCTTCAGAAACCAGGCAGATGTTTGGCTGAGTCTTCAGAGCACATTCCAGAGCAACGTGGGAAGCAGAACGTCCCATGACTTTGATGAAATGCCAGTACTTTTTAGCAGAGTTACAGTCTCTCTCGATGTTACCGATCAGTTCGCTGTAGGTCTTGGTAGCGGTATCGAAACCGAAAGAGCATTCGATATCTTCATTCTTTAAGTCACCGTCGATAGTCTTCGGGCATCCAATTACCTGAACACCGGTATTGTGAGCTGCAAAATATTCAGCCAGAACAGCAGCATTTGTATTAGAGTCATCACCACCAATAATAACGATAGCAGTGATACCGTGTTTTTTGCATACTTCAGATGCAACAGCGAACTGTTCTTCTGTTTCCAGCTTGGTTCTTCCGGAACCGATAATATCAAAACCACCGGTGTTACGGAATTCATTAATATATTCATCATCAAAGATCAGATATTTATCTTCGATCAGTCCGCTTGGACCGCCTTTAAATCCGTAAAGTACGTTTTCAGGATTGGTAGCTTTTAATGCGTCATACAGACCACATACAACGTTGTGTCCGCCAGGAGCCTGTCCACCGGAAAGGATGACACCAACTACCTGTTTCTTCGCAGCAGAAGTGTTCTGTCCTTTTTCAAAAGTGATCTCTGGTTTTCCATAAGTATTTGGGAAAAGAGCTTTGATCTTATCCTGATCAGCTACGCTCTGAGTTGCTTCGCCCTCTTTTACACAGATATCAGCAATACCATGTCTGAGCATTCCCGGAAGCTTTGGAGAATACTCATATCTTGCTTTTTGCAACGGTGAAATATTCATTTTTTCAATCTCCTTTTTATGTATATTTTTACATACATTCAAATTCTAATACATTTCCGTGAAAAAGTAAACTATTTGTAGAGAAACTTCGGCATTTTATGAAATGGATCGTCTTAATTTCAGAAAACATGATTACCAATGTTTCGAAGAATCTTAACTGTATCGATATGAAAATCTTATATCTTGAAATCCATCCGGGAAGCCTGCAAGATCAGAACTGTCGTGCTGGTATCCCATTGGGAATCCACTGGGAACGTGGCAGGTGGGAGATGAATTGCAATAAAAAAAGAACGCTTGTTTGGCAACAAAATCAATGGTATAATAGAATCAGTCGATAAGATAATTATTCAAAAAAGGACTGGTTTTTATGGAAAATATAGATCATAATGCACATTCAGTATATTTGATGTATTATCATCTGATCATGGTGGTGAAATATTGAAGAAAAGTTATCAATGATCCAATTTCAGAAAGAGCAAAGGAAATATGGGCATTCTTGAATGCTCTACGGTATGGAATTGTTCTGGGAGAATGGAATCATGATATTGACCATGTGCATGTAGTGTTTCGTGCACAGCCTAGAACGGAACTCAGTAAATTTATCAATGCTTATAAAAGTGCCAGGAGCAGGCTGCTGAAAAAAGAGTATCCGGAAATCCGGGAAAAACTTTGGAAAGAAGCATTCTGGAGCCAGAGTTTCTGCCTTTTGACGGCAGGAGGGGAACCAGTAGAAGTGATTCGTCAATACATCGAAACCCAGGGAGATTAACAAATGCGACGTCTGATTTTTCATGTGGATGTAAACAGTGCTTTCCTTTCCTGGGAAGCAGCAAAGAGAGTAAAGCAGGGATGGCCGGACTTGCGGGAGATTCCATCCTGTATTGGCGGCGATCCGAAGAAGAGAACCGGGATCGTGGTTGCCAAGTCCATACCGGCGAAGAAGTATGGCATTCAGACAGGCGAGCCGATGGGTATGGCACTTCAGAAGTGTCCGAATTTGGTCTGTGTACCATCGGATTTTGCCTGTATGACCGGTGTTCGAAGGCATTTAAGAGTGTCTGTGCATCCTATGCGCCAGTGATGGAGTCGTTTTCCATTGATGAGGTGTTTCTGGATATGACCGGAACCGGGCAGATCTATCCGGATCCGGTGACGACGGCCTGCGAGATCAAAGACCGGATTTACCGGGAGCTGGGCTTTACGGTAAATGTCGGGATCTCTACGAACAAGCTTCTGGCGAAGATGGCATCTGATTTTGAAAAACCGAATAAAGTACATACCCTGTACCCGGAAGAAGTACCACAAAAGATGTGGCCGCTGCCGGTGCGGGATTTATTGTTTCTGGGAAAAGCATCGGAGAAAAAGCTGGTGCAGAATGGGATTCGTACCATTGGCGATTTGGCACGGGCAAATGAAAAAGAAATTCAGCTGTTGCTTGGAGAAAAGACCGGACATCAGCTGTATCTGTCAGCCAACGGGATCGATGATTCTCCGGTAAAAGCACAGCGGGAGGAAGCAAAGGGGATCAGTGTAGAGACTACCTTTGATGAGGATATTGTTTCTTACGAGCAGATTTTTCCGATTCTGCTCAGCCAGTGCGATATTGTGGCAGCGAGAATGAGACGCGAGGGTAAGAAATGTAACTGTGTGGCAGTGTCATTTCGAACTCTGGAATTTAAGAATAAGTCCCATCAGCGCAAGCTGGATAACCCAACCGATGTGACCAATGAGATTTATCAGAATGTCAGACAGCTGTTTCAGGAATCTTGGAGTGGCCAGCCATTGCGTCTCATTGGGGTGGCACTGACCGGGCTGACAGAGGACAGCTTTATACAGATGTCTCTGTTTGAGGATCCGAAGAGGCGGGAACAGCAGAAGAAGCTGGATGAAGCGATGGATAATATTCGAAAAAAATTTGGTAACGATAAAATCAGCCGTGCCAGTACCATGAACGTGTCAGGAAGAATTGCCAGAAAGGCAAAGGCACAGATGGAGAATGGTCGAAAGAAACATGATGAACAGTAGAGAGTGCTGTTGTATGAAGCAGAATTGCTTCCATCATAATCCAGCCAGTAATTCAGACAGTCTGCTTACATTGATTTTCGCTCCTATGAAGATCAGTGTATTCAGGTTGTTTTCTGTTGTTTTCAAGCGAAGTTCGGTATGCCATTCCCCGAATACCTGATCCAGCTTCATCACCTCAGTATCGGAAATGGTCAGATATCCTTTGATCCGCCAGAAGTCGCAGTGTAGCTTTGGATCACCAAGCAGTGTCTGCAGGTGCAAAATATTGTCCTGTGAAAAGAAATGGGAAAACGTGTAGTCCCAGGTAAGAAGCGTTTTCTGTTTGGATGGAAAGATCAGTTTCTGATCAGCAGAACGGATTGTTAGCTCGGATACTTTCCGTACAGGAGTCATGGATGTAGAGCACATCTCAGGAGTCATTTCAGGAAAGACGCTGCTGTCAATACGGTTAAGCGGAACATTAATCAGAGTCACATCCGGGTGAATCTCATAAAGCTTCTGGCAGGTATCAGTAAAGACCGCATCGGTTACTTTTTCTGAAAAATTCAGATAGATCTGACCAGCCCAGCGGATCTGGTCATAGAAAAAGTCACCGACTACTTTCAGCAGCTTTAAGACAGAAGCAGTCCGTACGATATAGACACAGCGGCAGATCTGTACATCGGAGCATTCCAGGCAGGCCTGCTCCAGAGCAAGCAGATCCGCTACCCCGGATGGCTCCAGAATGATTCGGTCAGGGTGCTGAGTTGCAGCAATGTCAAGCAGTGCAGCAACCAGACTGCCACGGATAGTGCAGCAGACACAGCCGGAAGTCAGTTTTTGGACAGAAAAGGAAGCCCCGGACAGTTCCGAGGCATCCAGATTCAGCTTTCCAGCTTCATTCTCAATAATGACCACCTTTTCATTCTGATAAGAAGAGTGCATCATCTGCCTGATCAGTGTGGTTTTTCCGGCACCTAACATACCGGCATAGATATCTAACTTTATTTTTGACATATACGCCCTCCTCTTATACTCATATCTGTGTGTTACAAGGTTATTTCCTCATCATTGTGCAGGAACAGATTTTATAATGGTAATCATGTTACTTTCCGGCCATCAGTAGCTGCATACCGTATTCCATGGCCGTCTGAACAACCGGTGCCATAGCAGCGGCCGTTTGGGCAGGATCCAGGGAATTCGCTACACGGAAGCCGAAGAAACAGTAGCCCTTGTGGTATTTCCCATAAGTATCCAGACAACGTTTGACTTCATCAACCACTACTTCTGTTGGAGCATCACCTCTGGCTGGGATACCGTTGCTGTCATAGCCGCCACAGATACCGATTTTATCACCGTAGGTTTCGATCAGATGGCAGACATCATTGCTCAGCTGAACAGAAGTCCAAGCAGCCCATCCGCAGTCGATCATATCTTCGATAATACCTTCTGCATGTCCGCAGCAATGATAGATTGGAATAATGCCACGTTTCAGGCATTCCTGTGCAAACCGTTTGTGATGTGGCTTGATCAGTTCCCGGTAAGTATCCGGTGACATGAACAGATTGCGTTCAGTAGCCACATCGTCATAGTAAGTAATCGTATCCGGATGATAAGCCTCGATGATATAATCCAGAGCAGCGACCTTGTAGTCTGTAATTGCTTCAAATAGGGCATTGATTTCTTCTGGTTCCATAGCCATGGCGATCAGAGCATCTTCGAATCCCATCAGGCAGCCAGGCGTTCAAATACGCCGTTTCCAAAGCCAAAATCCACCACTTCATGTTCTCGGTCAGGAGTACCGATCATCTTACATTCCAGTTCATAAGCTGCTTTCCAGTCAAACTTGGAGGGATCTGGAATATGTACTTTCTCCCTCCATTCCGTGACATCGTCCATCAGAGTGACATTGCAGTCCGGAACCGCTGCACCACCTCCGGTGGAAGGATAGACCCATTGATTGCCAAATCCATCCATCCCATCACCAAATGGATCACCTTTTTCAATGGACGGGCCATTGGTGGCACCAAATCCCATGATTTTATTACCGACAAAGGAATTTGGAATAAAAGTCGTCGGTTTGTGATGCAGAAAATCAAGATAGTTTGCTTTGAAATCAAATGTTGGAGCTGTGTGTTCATCCATAATTGTACCACCTTTCATTTAGTTGTAAAGGACAAGACAGAAAAAATAATAGTTGCATCTGAATAATCCTTGATTTATTATGATCATAAGAAAAATATAGTATAAAAATGTGAATCTGAACATAGCTTTATACGACAGATCATAGGATGTGAAAAATGTGTTATTTGTCCGTTACGGACAAACAGAAAGGAACAGGATATTTATGAAACTCAGTATGTCTTTGATAGGAACGTATCTGGAAAAATATCAACCGGAATATCACATTTCTGAAGATACCATGTCCATCAGTGGCGTTCGTTTTCTGTCGGCATCTTTAGGAAAATTTTCAAAGGATTATGTCTATATCGGAGATGCCAGAGAATATTATCAGGATATCAGATATCGGGATGCATTGCTGCTGACTAATGGACAGAATCAGATCCTGTGCAGAGGTGCGGATTATGAAGAACTGCTAAATGATGTATTGTCTGCCTTTGAATATTATAATCAGATGGAACAGCAGCTGATTCTTTCAGCGACACAAGGCAGTTCACTAAATGAACTGATTCAGATCATGGAGCCAGTCTATGCAGGAGGAATACTGTTTTTTGACATGGAGGGTAATCTTCTGGTGGCTCGCCATGAAGAGGTGCTTCGTGGAGATCCATTATATGAGGAACTAGAGAATAACGGACGAATGGAGTTGTTTACACTAGGGAGAGTATTTATGGACAAAGCTGGAAAAGTCAGTCATGATCTTTCAGATTATGCAAGAAGGTTTTTGGTAACTGGAGAAACGCTTGGAACGGTGGCAATGTATTTGACTATTCAGCAGGAAAGAGTAGGATTTCTTATGATGTTCCCGGTCAGTGAGCTAGAGGCTATGGCGGCAATTCATCTGGAGGAATTATTTGCCAGATGTAGTGTGATGGCAAAAGAATTCACAGATACCTCCTCACGGTTGATGCCGAAGCGGACCATTCTGGAATCCATTTTAAAAGGTACCATGCCAGAGCCGGAAGTGCTGCAGCAGCTGGAACTTGCGGTGGAGATGAAAGCAGATGGACGGGTACTTGTATTGGAAAATATGGGAATTCAGAATTATACCATGTACCATATATTGGAGCGAGATTTGGCACTGGCAGGAAAGAGCATAGTCTGTGAATATCAGAACTATTTTGTTGTACTTACATCAACAGAAGTACTTTCGAAGCTGACGGAATATATTCAGGAAAAAATGGTATATGGAAAATATGCGGTAGGGATCTCTATGGCGATTCAGCATGCCGGGCAGATTGGTACGGCATATCGTCAGGCACTTTTTGCAATTTCACAGGGAAACGGACAGGGGATCTTCCGATGCGAAACATTTGCACTGGAATACCTGATCCAGAATCTGAAGAACCAGGATATGGCCATGGAACTGCTGCATCCCCTGATCGGGACGCTGGAGCATTACGATCAGGAAAATCACACCGAACTGTTACCAACCTTACGTACCTGGCTCTTGAATGGATGCAGTCAGCAAAAGACTGCTGAGAAATTACATGTACATCTGAATACTTTAAAATATCGGTTAAAGCGCATGGAAGAACTTGGACATCTGGATATGAATAGCGAAAAAGATATGTTTTATCTGCGATTATCCGTGGAAATGCTGGAGAAACCAGCAGTTGCAACCAACAGTTGACAGATTTCCAGCCTCAATTGGTAGCATGCAACCAGAAAAATCCGTATGATAATAAATGAAATCTCCCACCGGAAAACCTAAAGTGCAGGTGGTGAGCCAGAACTCAAAAATATGTATGGAGGATGTGAGTATGATTTTATCGGAAAAAATTACAGAAGAACGAAAAAAGAATGGATGGTCACAGGAAGAACTGGCAGAGAAATTATCTGTTTCCAGACAGGCTGTTTCCAAGTGGGAGAGCGCTCAGTCTACACCGGATCTGCAAAAGATCATAAGGCTGGCAGAGTTGTTTCAGGTCAGCACGGATTATCTGCTGCGGGATGAGATGGATGCACAATCAAATCCGGGAAGTACAGAATATGACGATATGGAAGAAGTACCGGTGCGTAATGTATCCATGGAAGAAGCAAATGAATTCCTGAACTGGAAACGAAAGCAGGCACCGAGAATAGCAGGGGCGGTAGCACTTTGTATTTTAAGCCCGGTATTGCTGATTTTCTTGTTAGGGGTGGCAGATTCTTATATCTGGGGACTGCGAGAAAATATGGCCGCAGGAGTGGGACTTACCATATTGATGATTATGGTGGCAGCTGCAGTCTTCATTTTCATCACAGGCGGCCTCCAGGGGAAACCATATGAATATCTGGAGTTCGAGCAGATCGAGACAGCCTATGGAGTAACCGGACTGGTAAAAGAGAAGCGAAAAGAGTACGAAAGCTGTTTCTTAAAAGGAATAGCCATTGGAGTGGTGTTGTGTATCCTGGCAGTCATTCCACTTTTTATGGTAATGGCGATGGAAGCACCGGATTATGTAGTAACAGCCAGCGTTTCTCTTCTGCTGATCCTGGTAGCCTGCGGTGTCTATCTGATCGTCCGTGTCTGTATCATCAAAGGCAGCTATGATATGTTGTTGCAGGAGGGGGATTATTCAAGAAAAGAAAAGCAGGTCAAAAAGAAAAAGGACACCTTTGCCAGTGTATATTGGTGCACGGCAACGGCCATCTATCTTGGCTGGAGTTTCTGGACACAGAGATGGGATTTCACCTGGCTGGTGTGGCCGGTGGCAGGAGTATTGTTCGGGGCAGTATCAGCCATCATCAGTATAACAGTAAAAGGTGGAGAATAAGTTTTTATTGTAATGCCTGTAAAATTCTTCTATAATTAAAATAAACAGTAAAAGAAAAGGAAGAATCTATGGTATCGAGAAGAGTGAATCTGTCTGAACAGATTCAGCAGGAATTACAGGAAAGAATTTTGACAAATCAGTATAAAATAAATGAATATCTTCCGAGTGAAGCAGCATTATGCGAAGAATTGGGCGTGAGCAGGACAACGGTTCGAGATGCGATCAGTGCGTTGGTAGAGAAGGGTCTGGTGAAACGACAGCAGGGGAAAGGAATTCTGGTTATCGATAATACAGATTCGGTGTTCACCCATTCTCTCAGAAATATGATGTTGCTTGGAAATTACACAATCAGAGAATTTTTTGAGACAAGAGAGATGATAGAATGCCAGATGGTCTATTTTGCTTCGAAAAGAGCCAGTGAACAGCAGCTACAGGAGATGTATCACTGTATAGAGGAAATGGAAGCAACAAAAGACAAAGATCGATACGTTTCTCTTGATATGGATTTCCATTTCAGAATAGCACAGGCCTCAGCGAACAAGCTGTTGATAGCAGTATATGAGGCTATGCAGCCAATGTTAAAAGAGGTTGTGGATTGGGTAGTGGAAAATGGTGGAAAAGTAGAACCAACCATGAAATTTCATACCAAAATCTATGAATGTATCAAGAATCATGATTCTGATGGTGCCAAGAAAATTACACTGGAGCATGATCAGGTCAGTGCAAAGATGTTTTTAGATGGCATAAAAAATGGAATGGATCTGGACAGTTTTCAGTTTCGACAAATATGGGAGACAAAGTAAAATCATACAGGGATAGCAGGTACTTAGCAGAGAAAAAGGTGCCTGCTATTTTTATGAATGATTATCTGACAAAATACACAAAAATTAATTGATTTTCTTGTGAAAAATATAAAATATGCAAAAAACAATTGACAAATGTAAGAGATAGTAGTAGATTAAAGACATAACATATAACATGTATGATAAGTCACAATATACAAAGGAGGTGAAGGATGGCTGCAAAGAGAATAGCACTTTCGGTACAGATCCAGAATATTTTGCATGAACGTATATTGAATAATACTTATCAGAAAGATGAACTGTTACCAAGTGAGTCTGCGCTTTGTGAGGAGTTTGGAGTAAGCAGGACAACAATCAGAGATGCGATCAGTGCGCTGGCAGAAAAAGGCTTTGTTCGGAGAGAACAGGGAAAAGGGATACGGGTGATAGACAATACAGATAGTGTAGTTTCCAGGTCTCTGCAAAATATGATGTTGCTGGGAGATTATACGGTACTGGAATTTTTTGAGACGCGGGAGATGATTGAGAGACAGATGGCTTATTTTGCAGCAAAACGTGCATCCCAGGAACAAATCAGAAAGTTGGAAGAAAGTATTGCTTTGATGGAGAAACATGCAGATGATACGAAAAAATATGTAATATATGATCTGGAGTTCCATAAGGAGATTGCGATTGCATCCCAGAATAAATTACTGATTACCGTATACGATGCGATGCTACCAATGTTAAAACAGATTGTGCATGAAGTTGTGGAATCCACTGGTACGGTAGAAGCAGAATGTGGATTTCACAAAAAGATTCTGGAATGCATCCGAAATGGAGACAGTCAGGGGGCACAAACCAAGACAACAGAACATGACAAAGGCAGTGCGAAAATGTATGAAGATGCCATACAGAAGGCTACGAATCTGGACATGATTATTGATATGTTTCAAAAAGATTAGTTTTTATTACAACTTGTATGATATGTTATGACACAGTGCGTCAACTGGAAAGGAAAAAAAATGGGTGGTAATGCAAAAGAAAAAAGAAAACTAGATTTAGGACAAAAAGGTGGATTGATTATTCTGGCTGTAATTATTTGTATATTTTTTACAATCGAGACAAAGGGAATTTTTCTCAGTGGTCAGAATATAAAAAACGTATTGGTATCAGCATCTTTGAATGGCGTAATTGGAATGGGAATGACATTTGTACTGATTACAGGAGGAATCGATCTTTCTGTAACAGGAAATATTATTATGATTTCGCTGTTGATTGCAAAGATGATGGTGGCTGGAATGGCATGGCCACTTTGCCTGCTGACAGCACTTGTGATAGGATCGGTGGTAGGTGTAATAAATGGTATTTCGGTTGGAAAATTTGGTATGGTAGCATTTATTGTGACCATGGCCATGAATCTGATTACAACAGGAATTGGAAAGCTGTCTACCAATGGTCTGACCTTATATGGTTTTCCGAAAATACATGGAATTTTCAGTAAGTCATTGTATGGAGTGATACCGGCACCTGTTATTATCATGATTGTAATTGCGGTAATAGCATATATGGTATTAAATTATACAAATTATGGAAGAAAGTTATATGCGGTAGGGGGAAATCCAAAAGCGGCGTGGATGTCAGGAATTCATAATGCAAGAATTATTATAGTAACGTACATAATTTCTGGATTTTTATGTGGACTTGGTGCAATTATGATGACTTCCAAATTAATGAGTGCATCCTCTACCATGATTTCAAATACCGAAATGGATGCAATAGCAGCTGCAGTATTAGGTGGCACAAGTCTGTCAGGAGGCGTAGGAGGTGTAACCGGTACGGTGCTTGGAGCGATTACTATCGCAATGATAACGAATGGATTGAGTATGATTGGAGTATCGCCCTATGCACAGGAAGTGGCTAAAGGTGTGATAATATTTGCAGTAGTAGCTTTAGATGCAGCACAGAAGATGCGAAAAACAAAAGAGTAGGAGGGGTTTTTATGCGTGAACTGAAGTTATTTATTAACAATGAATGGGTAGATGCAGAAAATGGGGCGACATTTACCACTGTGAATCCGGCGACCGGAGAACCAGTTTCCAGACTGGCAAAGGCTTCAGAAAAGGACATCAGAAAAGCCATTGTGGCAGCAAAGGCTGCAGCAAAAGGATGGGAAGATACATTTCCGGAGGAGAGAGGAAAATTGATGCTTCGAGCAGCAGAACTGATTAGGAATCGGGCTCAGGAGTTAGCAGAAATTGAATCAGCAGAGACTGGAAAGACACTTCATGAATGTCAGGTTATCGATATTCCATTTGCGATAAGAGCATTTGAGTACTATGGAAAAGTAATGACCGGATTTCAGGGAGAGTACATTGAACTGCCACAGGGAGGAATACTGGATTATGTGTCTTATGAACCATATGGAGTGGTAGCTGTTATTGCTCCATGGAATTTCCCGATTCACCTGATGACGAGGGATCTCTGCCCGGCGTTGGCAGCAGGAAACACGATTGTAGCGAAGGGGTCATCTAAGACACCTACTACAACATCACTGCTTGGAGAAATTATAAAAGACGCAGGGTTCCCGGCAGGTGTAGTTAATATTATTTCTGGTCCAGGTGGAACATTTGGCAATGCTGTGATGTCTAGTCCAGATGTCAGTGTGGTAGCATTTACCGGATCAGCAGAAGTAGGAAGAGAACTGCTTCGGATGAACGCAGATGCGCCAGTGATCAAAAAATTGGTGCTGGAACTTGGTGGAAAAGGTGCAATTTGCATTGATAAAGATGCAGAATTAAACGGAGCGGTAAACTCTGCATTATTTGGTGTTTGCTTCAATCAGGGTGAAGTATGCTGTGCATCATCCAGAGTATACGTACATGAGGTTGTTTATGATAAATTTATGGATATGTTGACACGACGGTTCAAACAGTTAAAGATTGGATTGCCAACAGATCCGGAAACGAATATCGGAACATTGATTGACCAGGAAGGATTGGAAAAGGTAGATGGTTTCGTACAGCGGGCAGTTGCAGATGGGGCAACGATTGTGACAGGTGGAAAGCGCTACACAGAAGGTGTGTGCGAAAAAGGATTTTATTATGAACCAACAATTCTGACCAATGTGCGGGAAGATATGGAGATCATGAAAAAAGAGATATTCGGACCGGTACTTATGGTGACAAAAGTAAAAGATCTGGATGAGGCTATCGAAAAGGCAAACGATACGGATTGTGGTTTGGGAGCAGCTGTATGGAGTGAGAACCCACGGACACTATACCGTGCAGGAAAATTATTAAAAGCCGGAAGCGTATGGCAAAATTATAACGTAACCTCAACACCGGAAGCACCATATGGTGGAAATAAAAATTCTGGTTTCGGAAGAGAAGATGGACTGCACGGATTGAGAGAATTCCTCTGTGTAAAAAATAATATGCAGTATGTAGGATCAAAGTACGAGAACTTTTATGGATTCCCAGATGAAGAGTATTAAAGAGGAGTAACATATAACACATATCATTGTACAAAAGAAAAGGAGAAGAAAGATGAAGAAAAAAGTGGTTTCAGCGTTATTGGCAACAACATTATCCGTATCAGCACTGGCAGGAAGCACTATGATGGTATCAGCAGAAGAAAGCGCAAAAAAAGCGACAGAACTGCTTGATGGCAAAAAAGTAGCATATATAGCAAACGAATGTGCATCAGACTGGCAGAGTATTTCAACGAAATATCTGGAAACACTGGTGGAAAGTGCCGGTGGAGAATGTAAGATCTATGATCCAAACAATGATGCAAATGTGCAGGCAGACATGGTTTCACAGGCACTTGTGGAGAAACCGGATGTAATGGTAATTAAACCAATTGATCAGGCAGCAATTGTTCCGGCACTGGAAACGGCAAATGAAGCAGGGGTACCGATTATCACACTGGATACTGGTGTTCTGGAAGATGCAGATGTGGATGTCCTTTGTGCAATTCAGACAGATCAGACATCTCTTGGAAAAACAGCAGCAGAGTATGTGGAAAAAGTTGCAGAAGAAAGTGGAGAAACAGCAAAAGTAATTACCGTTCTGGGCGATATGTCTTCCAATATTGCACAGTTAAGACAGAGTGGCTTTAATGACTATGCAGAAACGACAGATAAGATTGAAGTGCTGGCAGAACAGGAGGGAAAAAACTGGAGCCCGTCAGTAGCCTATGATGCAATTTTATCCATGGCATCTGCAAATCCGGAGTTTAATACGATATTCTGTTGTGCAGACTGTATGATGTCAGGTGTGATCGAAGCACTTGGTTATCTAGATAAGCTTGCACCGGCAGGGGAAGAAGGACACATTACGATTGTTGGTATTGACTGTGATCCAAACGGATGCAAGTATATCGAAGAAGGTTATGTAGACCAGGAATCAGAGCATAATGCAGCACTTCATTCTGACATTGCATTTAAGGTAATTGTGGACTATATCAATGGATATGCCGTGCCAGAAGATATTTTCTTTAATACCACAGCAAGAACCATTGATAATGTATCAGAAGCATGGGGAAATCTGGATGTAGCAGCCGTTGCTGACTGGGGCTGGATGGATCAGGATATCTATGAACTGCAGACACCGATAGCAGAGTAAGAAAGGATAAGACAATGGCGGAAGCAATTCTATCTGCAAAAAATATCTGTAAAAGTTTTGGCAGCAACAGAGTTTTGGACAATGTATCGGTAGATTTCTATCCGGGTGAAGTACATGCTCTGCTGGGTGTCAATGGTGCTGGAAAGTCTACGCTGGTGAAAATATTGCAGGGGATTTATCAGGCAGATAGTGGGAAAATTATATTAGGTGGACAGGAGGTCCGGTTTACCGGACCGTCCATGGCCATTGAACAGGGAATTTCCATGGTATTTCAGGAATTAAATCTGTTTGGAGAAATGTCAGTCACAGAAAATATCATGGGAAATCGAAATATAAAGAAAAAAGGCCTGATTGACTGGAAAGCCTGCAGAAAACATGTCAGAGAATTGCTTTCCGATTTGAATATAGAGATTGATGAAAAAGCAACCGTGAAGGACTTGTCTCTGGCAGGACAGCAGTTAATTGAAATAGCGAAGTGTATTAATACAAATCCCAAGGTGATTTTCCTGGATGAACCATCATCCAGTCTGTCGAAAGCAGAAGAGGAAATCTTATATGATCTGGTGCGCAGGCTAAAACAGAGAGGGATAGCAGTGGTTTTGATCACACACAAAATGGGAGAAGTATTTCATCTTTGTGATAAGCTGACTATACTGAGGGATGGAAAAGTTGTTGCAGAAGGGCCGGTTACAGGTTTTACAATGGAAGAGATCACAGAGCATATGCTTGGGAAGGCTGTGGAGATATTCAAAAAATCAGAAGTGACCAATGGGGATGTCAGCCAGATTATGCTTGAAGTAAAAAATCTTTCACTGGAACGTAAATTTGAGAATATCAGTTTTCAATTATATAAAGGGGAAATCCTTGCTTTTGCAGGTTTGGTTGGATCTGGTAAAAGTGATCTGGTCAGAACAATTTTTGGCACGAATTCATCCTATCAGGGAAAAATCTTTCTGGAAGGAAAAGAGATCCATCCTACTTCACCATATGAAGCATCTGGCCTGGGAATTGGCTATGTTCCCATATCCAGAAAAGACGAAGGCATTCTTGTGAATTTTAATGCAAAGAAGAACATTACGTCAGCGATGCTGGATGAACTGAAGTTTGTGCTTGATAGGGGGAGAGAAAATGAGATTGCAAAAGAGAAAATGCGGGAATTTAATGTACATCCGAGCGATCTGCTTCTTCCAATTACTTCATTTAGTGGTGGCAACCAGCAGAAAATAGTAGTTTCCAGATGGATTGCAGCCCAGAAAAAGATCGTTATGCTGGATGAGCCAACCAGAGGCGTAGATGTGGGAGCAAAACAGGAAATATATGATAATCTGAAAAGACTGGCTGCAGAAGGCATAGGAATCATTATTTGTTCATCCGAAACAGAGGAATTGCTCAGTTCTTCAGATCGGATCATGATTATGAAAGAAGGAAAGATAGTAAAAGAACTTATTACTGCGAAAACAAGCAGCGAAGAGATTTTACAGTATTCGATTGCAGAGTAAGAGCAGGATAAGAAAAGGGGAAAAAGATATGCGTATTAAAGAAATACAAACATATATACTAAAAGTGCCATTAGGAGAAAAAAGATTCTTTTCCTCGCAGTGTGCTTTTCCGGAGCGGAATAGTTTGCTGGTAAAAATACTAACGGATGAGGGCATTTATGGATGGGGTGAAGGCGGGCAGTATGGTCCTGCAGAGCCGGTACAGATTGCAATTGAGAAAGTATTAACCCCATTACTGATAGGGAAAGATCCTTTGGATAAAGAGATTCTGTGGCATCAGATGTATAATCATACCAGAGATTTTGGTCAGAAAGGAACCTATATCGAGGCAATCAGTGCAATAGATATCGCATTATGGGATATTTGTGGAAAAGCATTAAACGTTTCGGTTTCCAAATTAATGGGAGGACGTCAGAGAGATGCCGTAGATATGTATGCTACGGGGTGTTATTATAGAGGCGATCAATATCTTGATCTTGGAAAAACATTAGATGCTCTGGAAAAAGAAGCAGCCAGTTATGTAGATCTTGGATTTAAAATGATAAAGATCAAACTGGGATTGCTGTCTGTGGAGCAGGATGCAAAAAGAGTAGAAGCAATTCGAAAAACAGTTGGCGAGGACATCGGGATTTTGGCAGACTGTAATCATGCATACAATGCTTATACGGCAATTCGAATGGGACGTGTTCTGGAAGCAAATCGTGTACTCTTCATGGAAGAACCGGTGTTGCCGGAAGATATAGAAGGATACAGAAGAGTTCGGGGTAAACTGGATATCGCCATAGCAGCAGGAGAATGTGAATTCACATTATATGGATTTAAACGATTGATCTCAGAAGGCTGCATCGACATTGCACAGCCAGATATCTGCTGCACCGGAGGACTATCAGAATATTTGCGTATCAGAACCTTTGCACAGGCACATACAACAGCTGTGATTCCGCATGCATGGGGATCTGGAATCGCACTTGCGGTTGCATTACAGGCACTGGCCTCCACACCGTTGGAACCACATACTGCGAATCCGGTCATGTTCCAGAATGAACCAATGATTGAGTATGACCGCAACTTTAATCCACTGAGAGATGAATTGTTAATCCATAATATCGGCATTGAAAATGGAAAAGTGAAAGTCCCTGATGGTCCAGGACTAGGAGTAGATGTAGATATGGATATTTTAAAAAAATATATCTAATTACATATTCTAAATAAGCTCGCCTTTTGGTGGGCTTATTTAGAATATGTAATTATTAAAACTCTTAGAATCTGAACAAGCTGCATATAAAGATTCAGAATGAATATGCATTTTTAAAATGAAAACGGCATAGAGATATACGAGAGAAAAATTTGATATGTGAAGAAAGGAAAATAATTGACAGTTAGCGGCAACTAATCTATAATAAAAAAGACTTATATCATGTAAAATAACAGGAGCATTCATATGGAAACAGTATATGGCATTCTGATTCCGTTCCTCGGCACATCTCTTGGAGCGGCCTGTGTTTTCTTTATGAAGCACAGTTTAAGTGATCTGGTGCAGCGTTCTCTGACCGGATTTGCGTCTGGAGTCATGGTAGCAGCATCCATCTGGAGTCTTTTGATCCCGGCACTGGAACAGTCAGCAGCGATGGGAACATGGCAGTTTATCCCGGCAGCAGCTGGCTTCTGGATTGGGATACTTTTTTTGTTGTTACTGGACAGGACAATTCCGCATTTGCATCAGAACAGTGAGGCAGCGGAAGGACCGGGCAGCAATTTGCAAAGGACGACAATGATGATTCTGGCAGTGACGTTGCATAATATTCCGGAAGGTATGGCTGTCGGTGTAGTTTATGCCGGCTATCGTCTGGGAAACAGTGGAATTACCGCGGCAGGGGCATTGGCATTATCACTGGGAATTGCGATTCAGAATTTTCCGGAAGGCGCCATTATTTCCATGCCACTGCGAGCAGAGGGAATGAAAAAATCCAAAGCCTTTGCCGGAGGAGTGCTTTCCGGCATTGTAGAACCGATAGGTGCAGTACTGACCATTCTGGCATCCGGCTTCATTGTCCCTGTGTTACCTTATCTGCTCAGCTTTGCAGCTGGTGCCATGCTTTATGTCGTGGTAGAGGAACTCATTCCGGAAATGTCTCAGGGCAAACACTCCAATCTGGGAACCATCTTTTTTGCAGTCGGATTCAGTATCATGATGATTCTGGACGTAGCCCTCGGATAAGCATCCTTCATCAAATCTTAATCCCTCTCCTACTTTCTTCTTAAAGGGTACTTGTAGTACAATAGGTACATGAGAGAAGAGAAAAGGAGAGGGACTTTTTATGCCGAATATTTTGATTTGTGATGATGAAAAAGACATCGTCAATGCTTTAAAAATATATCTGTCTGATCCTGATTATCAGATATATGAGGCTTATAATGGAAAAGAAGCGGTGGAACTGATGGAGCACACAGAGATTCATCTGATCCTGATGGATATTATGATGCCACAGATGGATGGCATCACAGCCATGACAAAGATCAGGGAGAAGAGTAATATTCCGATTATTCTGCTGACCGCCAAGAGCGAAGATGCGGACAAAATACTGGGATTAAATGTGGGAGCTGATGATTATATCACCAAGCCGTTTCATCCACTGGAAGTGACGGCCAGAGTCCGGTCCCAGCTGCGCAGATATCTGAAGCTGGGCGGAGGAACGCAAAGTAGTGAGAACTATAGTGTAGGCGGCATTGAACTGCGGGACAAAGAAAAAGAGGTCTATGTGGATGGCGCACAGATCACCCTGACACCAAAAGAATTTGAAATTCTGAAATTATTTCTTGCCAATCCGGGCAAAGTATTCTCACCAAAGGAGATCTATTCTCAGGTATGGAAGGAAAAACCAATCGGAACCGACAATACGGTTGCGGTACACATCCGCCATATCCGGGAAAAAATAGAGATCAATCCGGCTGAGCCAAGATACCTGAAGGTGGTATTTGGACAGGGATACAAGCTGGAGAAAGGACGGGAAATATGAGACAGTTTTTCAGAACAGCAGCAGGAAAAACGATTTTATTTTTGCTCTGCGGAATTTTTGGGGTGATATTTACAGCGACAGTTGCAGGCTCTATGGTTTTGGTAGAGCAGGATTTTTATACCAGAGAAGAATCGGATCTGCGGGAAGAGGTATTTGACGGCCTGTTGTACAGAGACGGACAGTCATTGGTATGGCGAGCAGAAAATGATATGTTGTCGGAAGAAGAGGACGGGGAAACTGGAAATCTGACCTGGCAGATTGTGGGAACAGATGGAAAGGTAAAAGCCGGGAAAAAGGATACAAAAATCAAATGGCAATATACCAGATATTATATAGTATACGAGGATGGAGATGATATATGGAATTATCAGTTGTATGAATCGTCTGTAAAACATAATCCTTCTCAGAAATATGGCACGATTCATTTCAATATAGACGATTCCATGGCAAAGCCGGATAAATATGCATGGGCAGAAAAGGGTGTTCATATAGCATATAAGATTCGGTATACAATATACGTGATTATGGCACTGGCATTTGTGTTCGGACTTTTAAGTTTTGTCACGCTCATGAGCGTCAGCGGCTGCAGGAGAGACAACGGCGAGATCTGTCCGGGACCATTGTATGCAATACCGGCAGATTTGCTGACATGGATACTGGGAATGCTGGCATGCGCAGCAATTGGGATTCCAGCCGGTATGATGACAGATAATGGAATAGTAAATGCTGTTTTTCTGGGATTGGGCGTTCTTCTGGCAGGCAATATTTTTCTTGGATTTTGCATGAGTATAGCAGTGCGTGTGAAGAAAAAGACTCTGTGGAAAAATACAGTCATTTACTGGTGTCTTCGTCTGATGAAAAAAATCTGCGTTGGAATCTGGGCTATGCTGCTGGAATTTCCAATGATCTGGAAAGTAGTTCTTGGAGCTGGCATTTTTTCCTTTCTTGAGTTCCTGGGAATCGTGGCATTCAGTTATGATACAGGCAGCCTGGTGACGCTGTGGTTTCTGGAAAAGCTGATCCTGTTTCCTGTTATATTCTATGGTGCATGGATAATCAGAAGGCTTCAGAAAGGGGCTGCAGCTCTGGCAGAAGGAGATTTGTCTTATCAGATTGACACCAAAGGCATGAGGGGAGATTTTAAGAAACAGGGAGAAGACCTGAACAGCATTGCCAGCGGTATGAGCCTGGCTGTGGAAAAACAGCTGAAAAGTGAGCGGATGAAGACGGAACTGATCACTAATGTTTCTCATGATATCAAGACACCGCTGACATCGATTATCAATTATGCAGATCTTATTGGAAAAGAATCCTGTGAGAATGAGAAGATCACCGAATATGCAGAAGTGCTGGTACGTCAGTCTGTCCGGCTGAAGAGACTGATTGAGGATCTGGTGGAAGCATCCAAGGCATCCACCGGTAATCTGGAAGTCAATCTGGCTGCATGTGATGCGGCTGTATTCCTTACGCAGGCAGGGGGAGAGTATGAGGAAAAACTGCAAAATGCCAATCTGACATTGGTGACATCCCAGCCAGAAAATGAGATTCGAATCATGGCAGATGGACGAAGAATGTGGAGAGTATTTGACAATCTGATGAATAATATCTGCAAATATGCACAGCCAGGTACCAGAGTGTATCTGTCTCTGGAGCGGATCGGAAACAGCGCAGTGATCATCTTCCGGAATACATCCAGAGAAGCACTGAACATCTCAGAAGAAGAACTGATGGAACGTTTCGTCAGAGGTGATGCTTCCAGAACGACAGAAGGAAACGGACTTGGGCTGTCTATTGCCAGAAGCCTGGCGGAACTTCAGGGAGGGAAACTAACGATCAAGATTGATGGAGATTTGTTTAAAGCAATACTGACATTTCCGGTTTTGAATAAACGTTGAGCGAGCCAGTGGGGACGGAGTTTGTGGCACTACAGTGCCACAAAACTCCGTCCCCACTGGCTTTTCTGTCGAAAATCATCGGTGAAAATATTGCTTTCCGACCAACGGTTTGACAAAATCCGTAGAGCTAAATCGGTATACTTGTTGCATAACAGGCGGGAGGCAGACGTTGAGTTACGAGTTTTATCTGGATATCTATTTTCTGGAGAATCTGGTAATAAATGACACCGTATTACGAATGATTGCAATACTGGAAAAAAAGAACTGTCCCAGGATACGCAGATTCTTGACTGCAGCAGGCGGAAGCCTGGCATTATGTCTGGGGATGATGTTAGGAATGTACCGGGTAAGAGTACTCACGGCCATAGTTTGTATGGCAGTAGAGACCCTGATGACAACAGCTGCATTTTCATGGAGCGGCTGGAAAACATTCATGTATAGAGCAGTGATATTTCGCCTGCTGTCATTACTGGCGGAAGGAAGCTGGCAGATTTTGAGAGATTATTTTCACATGCCATTTCCATACAGTATGGCCGCAGGCATTTTTTGCTTTTTTTACCCTGATAAGGATTCGAAAAAGAGAAGAAAAGGAGCAGCTCCTGTATCCGGTGACTTTAAGATTTCATGGAAAAGAAAAAAAGGTCCAGGCACTCTGGGACAGCGGTAATCAGCTGACACAGCCGGTTACCGGACGCCCGGTACATATACTGGAACTGGAAGCCCTGATTCCGTTGCTGACTGTACAGGAAAACAGGGAACTGCAGACTATGATGGACCTGCAGACTGTAGAGCAGCCATCTGGGATCTTTTCACTGGTACCTTATCAGAGTATTGGAAAAAAATACGGACTGCTTCCCGTCCTGCAACTGGATGAGATTCAGGTGGAAACAGAAAAAGAAATAATAAGTACACCAAATGTTCTGGTGGCAGTCAGCAGACAGCGTTTCAGTCAGAATGGAAGCTGTCAGATGATCCTGCACCAGTCTCTCAGACAGATAAACAGATAGAAATGAGAAAGCGGGAGGGAATAGCAGATGTTTGCAAATGTAAGAATTCCGGATGCCATGCAGATGCGTATGCTGGCACCGGCATCACAATTCATGTGGAGAAGACCGAAAGAGGTCTGGTACATAGGAGGCAGTGAGGTATTGCCTCCACCGCTGGAACCGGAGAAAGAAGCGAAAGCAATTGCCGGTCTGAATGGGGCAACACAGACAGAAGCCAGGGAAATGTTGATTGAACACAATCTGCGCCTGGTTGTATACATAGCAAAAAAATTTGATAATACGGGAGTTGGTGTAGAAGATCTGATCTCCATCGGAACGATTGGACTGATCAAAGCCATCAACACCTACAATCCAGACAAAAATATTAAACTGGCTACGTATGCATCCAGATGTATCGAAAATGAAATTTTGATGCATTTGCGCAGAACCAATAAAACTCGCATGGAGGTATCTTTTGATGAACCTCTGAACGTGGACTGGGATGGAAATGAACTCCTTCTTTCTGATATTCTGGGAACAGATGAAGATGTGATCTATCGGGATATGGAAATGGAGGTAGAATACCGGCTTTTACGCCGTGCCATATCCAAGCTGTCTGACCGGGAACGGATGATTATCCAACTGAGATTTGGACTTGGAAACCGGGACGGAGAAGAAAAAACACAGAAAGAAGTGGCAGATATGCTGGGAATTTCCCAGTCTTACATTTCCCGCCTGGAGAAGCGGATTATCGGACGACTGAGAAAAGAAATCGTTCGGTTTGAATAAGAAAACAAATTGTCAAGGACTATTAATTTTTATATTTTACGTCAAATCGAATAATCAGTGTTTTTTGTGAGAATTCTTTTAATAGAAAAATGTTCAGGAGGATTCTTGCAATGGCACTGAATAAAGTAGAAATATGCGGAGTAAACACAGCAAAATTACCGGTTCTTACAGAAGCAGAAAAGGAAGCATTATTCTGCAAAATCAAGCAGGGAGACCGGGAGGCAAGAGAACAGTATATCCGGGGAAATTTAAGACTGGTACTCAGTGTAATCAAAAGATTTTCCGGAAGTAATGAAAATGCAGACGACCTGTTTCAGATCGGATGTATTGGACTGATGAAAGCGATTGACAATTTCAATACAGAACTGGATGTAAAGTTCAGTACTTATGCGGTACCCATGATTATAGGGGAAATCAGACGGTATCTCAGAGACAACAATGTCATCCGGGTTAGCCGTTCTCTTCGGGATACAGCCTATAAGGTTTTGTATACAAGAGAAGCATACACCAGAAAACATTTAAAAGAACCAACCATCAATGAAATAGCCGAAGAAATTGGAATTGCAAAAGAAGAAATTGTATACGCAATGGATGCTATACAGAATCCGTTAAGTCTGTATGATCCTGTCTATTCCGAAGGCGGGGATGCACTTTATGTCATGGACCAGATCAGTGACAAGAAGAACAAAGAAGAAAACTGGGTAGAGTCTATTGCCTTAAAAGATGCCATGGATCGTTTAAATGACCGGGAACGTCGTATTATAGATATGCGTTTTTATGAGGGGAAGACACAGATGGAAGTGGCAGAAGAGATACAGATTTCCCAGGCACAGGTCAGCAGACTGGAAAAAAATGCATTGAAGATTATGAAAAACTATCTGAAGGCATGACGAGGTCAGATGTATGTGCTCCCGATCAGAAAACGGCGGCCGCAAGTCAGTGCCTGGGTGGATGAGGATCTTCCAGTTCCACAAGAATGATTTCTTCTCCAATCTGACAGATACAGCGCCAGGGAATCCGGCACTCATGTTCTCTCCCGAACCAGGAAGAAAAACGACCAGGACCAGGAACGATCAGTGCCAGTACCTGACCGCTTTTCGGGTCAATATCCACGTCAATGACACAGCCAAGGGATGCACAGGAACATACGTTAATAACCTCTTTCTGACGAAGCTCACATAATCTCATAGGATACCTGAAAAAAATTTCTCTCTATTAGTATATGCAATTGACACAGAGACTTCTATTAGGCTATACTTAAATTCGGGAATGAAACGAAATAGGGGGACAATAAAGATGAAGTGTCCATTTTGCAATAAGGATGACACCAGAGTAGTGGATTCCAGACCGGTGGATGACAACAGCTCCATTCGCCGCCGGCGTATGTGTGATGCATGTGGGAAGCGGTTTACCACTTATGAGAAGGTAGAGACGATACCTCTGATTGTGATCAAGAAAGATCAGAACAGGGAACAGTACGATCGCAGAAAGATTGAGAACGGAGTGATTCGTGCGTGCTATAAGCGGCCGATATCTGCACAGCAGATCACTGCAGTGGTAGATCAGATTGAGACACTGGTGTTCAGCAGAGAGGAACGGGAAGTCAGCAGTGAAGTGATCGGGGAGATTGTCATGGATCAGTTGAAAGAGCTGGATCCGGTTGCCTATGTACGGTTTGCATCGGTATACCGTGAATTTAAAGATGTGAATACCTTTATGGATGAACTGAAAAAGTTGTTAAAATAAAAGGGATGAAGTGGGGAGCTGTTATGCAGCTCCCTGCTCTTTATGAGGAAGATTCGATTGAAGAAAAGAATAAATGAAATACGAAATGGAAAATTTGAAGATCTTCAGAATACGCTGGAACTGTCAGAGAATGAGATCAGCGGAAAGACGGTGGAAAAAGAGAACTTCTGTGGAAGATTCTCAGTCCTGTCCGGGAATGAAAAAAGTATACAGGGATTTGTATATTCCACCAATCCCAGAATGGGAGTAAAGCCGGACAGTTTCAATGGGATTGGAGAGACCATCCGCTATGAGGCAGATGTGACGGGCCTGGCTGCGGGAGAAGCACTGACAGGAGAATTTATACTGAATACTTCGGCAGGTGAATATCATCTGCCCTATCGGATTGCCATCGAAGGAAGAACAGAAGAGAAAAATAAGAATGTGATGCCGCCACTTACCAGGGAAGAGTTTACTGCACTGGCCAAAGAAGATTTTGGACGGGCTTATGTGTTGTTCCTGTCAGGTGGATTCCGCAATCGGATTCGTAGCTGGGCAGCTGGCAGTACGAGTCTGTATGACGGGCTGCTGGCTAAGGGAGCTTCCTATCGCTGCCTGGAACAGTTCCTGGTAGGAATAGGGCAGAAGGAAGCAATTACACTGGAACCGGAGCAGGACTATATAGTTCTTTCACATGTGGCAGAGACCAGAAAAGAAGAACTGGTGATACGGAAAAATACCTGGGGATTTGCCACGCTGCAGATTTCATGTGATGCACCGTTCCTGACATTGGAGAAGACACAGATTACGACAGAAGAGTTCCTGGGAAGTGTCTGCCATGTTGGATTTGTGATTCACAGAGAAAAGCTGCATGCCGGTAAACAGTTCGCACGGATTTCTATTTCCACAGGCCAGGAAGAAACCTGTTGTACAGTAGAAGTACAGAGGGAAAAGAAAAGCAAAACTTCCGGGACACTGCATCAACAGAAAAGAGAGACAGCCCAGATACTGAAAAGTTATATCGATTATCGAACTGGAAGAATTGAGCAGAAGATCTGGGGCAAAGAAACACTGCAATCACTGGATCGCTATCGCAGGGAAGACGGAAAGCATATTTTCTATGATTTGTATGAAAGTTATGTGCTGTTTCAGATGCAGGATACCATTCATGCAGAACTGATTCTGGGACAGACGCAGAAACGAAAAGAAGAATTGAAGGATCCCCGCTGGCAGAGCTGCTATCTGTATCTGACTACGATGCAGAATAAAGACAGAGAGTACATGGAATATGTGAAAAACAAGATTGCAGAGCTGTATCTTGAGGAACAGGAAAGTTGGATTCTTCAGTGGCTGATGTTCCGTGTGAACGGGCAGATGTACCGGAATGACGGAGAACGTCTGGAAGAGATCAGAAATAAATATCAGCAGGGATGCACCAGCCCGGTGATGTATCTGGAAGCATGGGAGATCTTGAAAAAAGAACCTCTGATGCTGCGCAGACTGGAAGAATTTGAGATACATCTGCTTGCCTTCCTGTGCAGAGAGAAGCTGTTTGATCCGGAGATCAGTGGCCAGGCGGCACAGCTGGCCGGACGCATGCAGAACTTTCATCCTGTATTATTTCGGGTGTTGACAGCGTGCTACGAAGCAGCCCCAACGGTCAATTTGCTGACGGCAATCTGCAGGTTACTGATAGAAGGAAGAAAAGGGGAAAAGAAATATGCCAGATGGTTTGCCCTTGGTGTGATGCAGGATGTCCGAATTACCGGTTTATATGAATATTTTGTAGAAACAGCGGATCATCTGGATGCCGGAGAACTTCCAAAAGCAATCAGATTATATTTTGTATACCATAATACACTGGACACAACACGTAAGGCTTCTATTTATGCAGCAATTATCCATAATCGTGAACAGGATGAGGAAAGCTATGCCAGCTATCGGAAGGTGATGGAATTGTTCATGGAGGAACAACTGGCAGAAGGAAAGATCAGCCGGGATCTGGCTCTTTTATATGAGACTCTTCTGGAAGAAGAAGTCATGAACGAAAAACTGGCAGCAGGGCTGGAGAAGGCATTGTTTACTTACGAAGTAACCTGTGATATGCCGGGACTGCGTCAGCTGATCGTGATCCATAAGGCTCTGGAGCAGGAGCAGCAGGTGGCGCTGCAGGATGGCAAAGCACTGGTGCAGATACTAAATAGCGAGCATGTCCTGCTGGCAGAAGACCGGGAAGGACAGAGATATGCGGCAGAACCATTCTGTCATAAGAAAAAACTTCTGGAGAGTGAAAAACTGGAAACCTTGTGCAGGAATTATCTGCCGTCCAGAGAACGGTTCCTGATACATGATTGTATGACAGGAGAAAAGGAATTCCCTGTAGATGGAAGTCAGATGGCGAACTATCTGCAGCTTATGAATCTGAAGCAGATCAAGGCAGTTTATCGCAGAGAATTGCAGGAGAAGCTTTTGGACTGGTTTGCATCGCATTCAGATCATCCGGAGGCAGAGCATTTTCTGCAGCAGATAGATTGCTGTGAGATGGCCGAAGAACATATGGGAGAGATGGCGAAGCTACTGGCAGGACTGGATCACTATCAGGAATTGTATGATCTGGTCAGCATCTATGGAATGGAGAAAGTGGATCTTTCCATTCTGGTGCATATGTGCAGTACACTGCTGACAGAGGAAGACAGAGAAGAAGACAAGATGCTGCTGGCTGTCTGTGTCTGCTGCTTTGAACAAAAGCTCTATGATGAGAAAATGCTTGCGTTTCTGATGAAGCATTATGAGGGTTCACTGGAATTGATGAAGAAAATCTGGTATGCAGGAAGAACATTTCGGCTGTCTTCTTTTGAACTGGAAGAACGGATACTGATCTTACTGCTGTTTCTGATGGAGGGCTCGGAAGAAACGGAACCGATCTTTGATTCTTATGAGAAAAAGATGGGAAAATCATGGATCTGCCGTGCCTATGTTACCTGGATGGCTTATGAATCCTTTGTGAGAGAAAAGAAGACAGACTGGTGTGTATTTGCCTATATGGAACAGAATATGCTGGGCGTAGTGGGAACACCGGATATCTGCAAGCTGGCGCTGTTGAAGCGTTATACCGAGCGCAAGGAGAAAAGTGCAGGGCAGCAGGAATGGATGCGCTATTTCCTGAAAAGATATCTGGAGATGGGAATGCGGTTTGCATTTATGATGAAGCTGCCAAAGAAGATTCGGGAACAATATCATCTGTATGATAAGTATATCCTGGAATATCGATGCAGGCCGCAGGCCAATGTTACACTGCATTACAGCTATCAGGGACAGCCGGAAAAGAGTGTCCGTATGGAGGAGGCATTCGAGGGTATCTATACGAAAGAATTTACGATGTTTTATAAAGACACACTGGAATGGTATTTCACCATAGAAGAAGCAGAAAATGTGACTGAGACTGTCCGGCAGTTCTATACTTTCCAGGGACCGTTATCCCAGCATGGTGTGACCCGTTATGATCTGATTAACCAGATGATACAGGCCGATGAGAGTGGGGAAGAAGCAAAGTATCAGGGATTGGATGCAAGGTATGCCGGAATGCAGTACCTGGTGGAAGAAATTTTCAGATTGAATTAAACAGGAGCGAAACATGAGAAGAACAATCATAGGACTGGATCTCGAAAAGGAACATTCACAGATTTCTTATTACAGTGAACGGACCGGAGAACCGGAATCGGTCAGCATTGCAGAAAATCAGGATAAATATCTGATTCCTACCCCAGACGGACTGTTGGCAGAGAATGGGAAGAAACAGACCGACGAACTGGCAGATTTTATAAAAAAATGCCTGGGATATCTGAATCCTGCGATGGAGATGTCAGAAGTGTATATGATGGTAACAATGCGGGAAATACGCCAGCCATGGATTTGCCGTATTCGCAGCGCAGCAGAAAAACTGGGAATTCCAGGAGAAAATCTTTTTCTGCAAAGTTATCGGGAGAGTTTTTTCTATTATGTACTGAATCAGAAAAAAGAACTGTGGTATCACGCATCTGCTTTATTCGAATATAATCAGTCTCATATTTCTTCCTGGCTGATGAAGACAGACAGCAGAACAAAGCCTGCTCTGGTGCGTGTCCTGCCAGGAGAAAAAGTGGAACTGGGCTATCCTTCCGGACGAAGCAGTGAAGAATGGGACACCAGAAGAGACCAGAAGTTTCTGGAGCTGATTCAGAATACTTTTCGGGAAGAAGTGGTGTCGTCCACTTTTCTGATCGGAGACAGTTTTGACAAGACCTGGGCTGTGGAGTCTCTGCAATATCTGTGCAGAAAACGCCATGTTTTTCAGGGAAGAAATCTGTATACAAAAGGGGCATGTTATGCCATGTGCAGAAGACTGCACATCGGAAAGAATCTGGACAATTATTTGTATGCCAGTGAAGATATGGTGGAATACAATATCGGTATGCAGATGGATATCAGAGGGCAAAATACAGATTATATGTTGATCAGTGCGGGAATCAACTGGTATGAAGCACAGTGCAGCTGTGAGATTCTTCTGAAAGAGGGCAAAGAACTGGTGCTGTATGCACGTTCGCTGCGAGGCGGAGATGCGTCAAGCTTCAGTATTAAACTGGATGGTCTGCCAGACCGGCCGCCTAAGACGACCAGACTGCGCCTGCAGCTGGAATTTGAATCAGCAACAACCTGCAGAGTCAGAATAAAAGATCTGGGATTTGGAGAGTTCTTCCCGTCTTCTGGACTGACCTGGGAGAGTGTCCTGAATATGGAGTAGTGCCGGAAGGTGTGAGAAAGGAGCCTGACAAAATGAGTGGATATTATCTATGCAGAACAGAATGTGCCGTGAGACCATTCTACATAGAGAGCATCGGAAGGAACATATACTCGCTGGAAGAATTGTGTTATTATTTCAGCCATTATGTATATCTGATTGATGAATCTGTGGTAAATGTAACCCTGTGCAGATGGATTGGAACAGAACTTGGGCTGGTGAAACTGCAGAATCGTCTGCTTCGTGCACTGGAACGGGAGACTTATACGGAGTTTTTGTCTCCGATTTTTCAGGAATGTGGATATCTGGATAAGCAGGAATTTCGTCTTTTTCAGGAGCAGTTCACAGAGATCCTCACAGAGCCGGAAGAAGTCAGAAGAAAAATGAAAGCGGATTACCTGGTGGAATTTGGCCGCTATGTGATTGCGTTAAGAGAATACGAAAAGATCACACAGCAGCAGAAAAACGGAAAGATGGGAATGCAGTTTTATGCAGCAGTACTGGAAAATATGGCTGCAGCTATGCACATCTGTTTGAGTTTGAAGAAGCGGCGGACTGCCTGTGGAATTCTTACCAAGTGATGAAGTCCAAAAAAGTATATGAAAAATACCTGCGGATCCTGCCTCTGTTCCTGTCAGAGAAACAGTATCAGCAAAGGCTGACCCAGATCCGGGCAGACCGAAGTGACGCTATGGAATTGTGGGAAGATACCCGGGCGCTGATACAGGAAGGCATGGAACTGACTGAAAAAGAAAAGGCACAAAAAGAAGGCGCAGAGAAAGAAATTCAGAGCAGAAAAGATGAATATCTCAGGAATACCGCTTTTGGAATGTGAAATTATGGCTTGTATTTTGAAAATTCATAAGTTATAGTAGGTTGGAAAGTAACTATTAAGCGAGGAGATGTCTTATGAAAAAACCAGGGGTCCATCAGCAGATGGAAGTAGAAGAAAAGCTGCGTGAAGAATGTGGCGTATTTGGGATGTATGACTTGGATGGAAAAGATGTAGCGGCATCGATTTACTATGGACTGTTTGCACTGCAGCACCGTGGACAGGAAAGCTGTGGTATCGCAGTCAGTGAAACCAATGGTCCGAAAGGAAAGGTAACCTCCTATAAGGGAATGGGGCTGGTGAATGAGGTATTTACCGGTGATGAGCTGGAACGGATGAAGGGAGATATCGGAGTGGGACATGTCCGGTATTCTACTGCAGGAGCAAGTACCCGGGAGAATGCACAGCCTTTGGTTTTAAACTATGTAAAAGGCACGCTTGCACTTGCTCATAATGGAAATTTGATCAATGCGCCGGAACTGAGAAAAGAACTTGCCTACTCCGGTGCGATTTTCCAGACAACCATTGATTCAGAAGTTGTGGCATATCATATTGCACGGGAACGTGTGAAGACGAAAAATGTAGAGAGCGCTGTGCTCAATGCTATGAAGAAGATCAGGGGAGCCTATTCACTGGTGATTATGTCACCGAGAAAGCTGATTGGAGCAAGAGACCCTTACGGATTTAAACCGCTTTGTATCGGAAGAAGAGATAATGCTTATATTATCACTTCTGAGACCTGCGCTCTGGAGACCCTGGGAGCAGAATATATCCGAGATGTTGAACCGGGGGAAGTGGTAACCATTACCAAAGACGGCATTAAGTCGGATACCTCCATGTGTCTGCCAAAGGAACAGCAGGCACGTTGTATTTTTGAATATATCTATTTTGCAAGACCGGACAGCCATATCGATGGTGTCAGCGTGTATGGATCCAGGATCAAGGCAGGAAGATTCCTTGCCATGGATTCACCGGTGGAAGCAGATATTGTAGTAGGAGTACCAGAGTCTGGTAATGCAGCAGCCATGGGCTATGCAATGGAATCTGGCATTCCATATGGAACAGCATTTGTGAAAAACAGTTATGTGGGACGAACCTTTATTAAGCCGAAGCAGAGTACCAGAGAGTCCAGTGTAAAGATTAAACTGAATGTACTCAGAGAAGCAGTTGCAGGGAAGAGAGTCATTATGATAGATGATTCCATCGTCCGTGGAACGACCAGCGACCGTATTGTAAAGATGCTCAGGGATGCGGGAGCCAGAGAGGTACATATGCGCGTCAGCTCACCGCCATTTCTGTGGCCATGCTATTTCGGTACCGATGTACCGGCGAGAGAGCAGCTGATTGCCTATAATCGTTCAGTGGAAGAGATTCGGCAGATGATCGGTGCAGACAGTCTTGGATATCTGCAGATTGACCGACTGAAAGAACTGGTAAATGGTCTGGATATCTGCCAGGCTGTTTTACAGGAAAGTATCCGATGGAACCGCCAGAGGATGATATTCGTGGAGAATATGAAAAATAAAGGCCGGTGAAACGGCAGAAGCTAATACCAATATTATACAAGAACAGATATGAAAGGATAACAAATATGAACGACAGATATCAGAGCCCATTATCAGAGAGATATGCAAGCAGGGAAATGCAGTATATTTTTTCACCTGACATGAAGTTCCGCACCTGGAGAAAGCTGTGGATTGCACTGGCAGAGACA
This sequence comes from Lachnospiraceae bacterium OF09-6, assembly GCA_003435055.1. Lineage (GTDB taxonomy): Bacteria > Bacillota > Clostridia > Lachnospirales > Lachnospiraceae > Marvinbryantia > Marvinbryantia aceti. The sequence continues at coordinate 23,725 of QUMM01000003.1, read as the reverse complement.
GAAAAAGAACTGGGACTGAACATTACACAGGAACAGATCGATGAACTGAAGACCCATGCAGAAGATATTAACTATGATGTGGCAAAAGAAAGAGAAAAGATTGTCCGCCATGACGTAATGTCTCATGTATACGCATATGGCGTGCAGTGTCCAAAGGCAAAGGGAATTATTCATCTGGGCGCAACTTCCTGCTATGTAGGAGATAATACAGATATTATCGTGATGTCAGAGGCTCTGAAGCTGGTTCGCAAAAAGCTGGTGAATGTTATTGCGGAGCTGGCAAAATTTGCCGATACCTACAAGAATCAGCCAACACTGGCATTTACTCATTTCCAGCCGGCACAGCCGACAACAGTTGGAAAGAGAGCGACCCTGTGGCTGCAGGAATTTCTGATGGATCTGGAAGATCTGACTTATGTACAGGGAACCTTAAAGCTTCTGGGAAGCAAGGGAACCACAGGAACACAGGCCAGCTTCCTGGAACTGTTTGAAGGAGATCAGGAAACTATCGATAAGATTGATCCGATGATTGCAAAGAAGATGGGATTTGAAGCTTGCTATCCGGTATCTGGACAGACTTATTCCAGAAAAGTGGACACCAGAGTCCTGAATATCCTGGCAGGTATTGCAGCAAGTGCCCATAAGATGTCTAATGATATCCGTCTTCTGCAGCATTTAAAAGAAGTGGAAGAACCATTTGAAAAGACGCAGATCGGTTCCTCAGCCATGGCTTATAAGAGAAATCCGATGAGAAGTGAACGGATTGCTTCTCTGTCCCGCTATGTACTGTGTGATGCTTTGAATCCGGCGATTACATCTGCTACCCAGTGGTTTGAACGGACACTGGATGATTCTGCCAACAAGAGACTGTCCATTCCAGAAGGATTCCTTGCTATTGACGGTATTCTGGATCTTTGTCTGAATGTAGTAGATGGTCTGGTGGTATATCCAAAGGTAATTGAGAAACATATGATGGCAGAACTGCCATTTATGGCAACTGAGAATATTATGATGGATGCAGTGAAGGCAGGTGGAGACAGACAGGAACTTCATGAAAGAATCCGTGAACTGTCTATGGAAGCAGGAAAGACTGTCAAGGTAGAAGGCAAAGATAACAATCTGCTGGAACTGATTGCAGCAGATCCGGCATTCAATCTTACTCTGGAAGACCTGAAGAAGTCTATGGATCCATCCAAATATGTGGGAAGAGCACCACGCCAGGTGGATGTCTTCTTAAGAGATGTGGTAAATCCGGTACTGGAAGCCAATAAAGAAGTACTGGGAATGAAAGCTGAAATTAATGTGTAATACCAGGATTGCGGGAGTGCATAGCACGGAGCAATCCGCAGGGTATCAAAAAAAGGGGTGTACAATCAGTACACGATAGGTTATAATATTCATGTGTATGTGTCCTGTGCAGGATCATGAACGGAGCAAATACACTGATGATACAAGTAACGTGATTATGTAGACTGCCTGGGACGTATCTGTTCCGGGTAGTTAGCAATGTTTAAACGGAGGAAATTATGGTACAGGCAGTAGTTGGAGCAAACTGGGGAGATGAAGGTAAGGGAAAGATCACAGATATGCTTGCTGAAGAAGCGGATATTATTGTACGTTTCCAGGGTGGCGCAAATGCCGGACATACGATCGTGAACGATTATGGTAAGTTCGCATTACACACATTACCGTCAGGTGTTTTCTACAATCACACAACCAGCATTATTGGAAATGGTGTGGCCCTGAACATTCCTGTTTTGTTCAATGAAGTAAAGAGTATTGTGGATCGTGGTGTTCCAATGCCAAAGATTCTGGTATCTGACAGAGCACAGATGGTGATGTCTTATCACATTTTATTTGATCAGTACGAAGAAGAACGTCTGGGTGGTAAGTCTTTTGGTTCCACAAAATCAGGAATTGCCCCATTTTATTCAGATAAATATGCAAAAATCGGTTTCCAGGTAAGCGAACTGTTCGATGAAGATCTGTTAAAAGAGAAAGTAGTTCGTATCTGTGAACAGAAGAATGTAACTTTGAAGCATCTTTATCATAAGCCGGAACTGAAGCCGGAAGATTTACTGGAAGAACTGCATAATTATAAGAAGATGGTAGAGCCGTTCGTATGTGATACATCTGCATACCTGTGGAATGCGATTAAGGAAGGTAAGAAGATTCTGCTGGAAGGCCAGCTGGGATCTCTGAAAGATCCGGATCATGGTATTTATCCAATGGTTACATCATCCTCTACACTGGCAGCATATGGCGCGATCGGTGCAGGTATTCCACCATATGAGATTAAGAAGATTGTGACTGTAGTAAAGGCATACTCCAGTGCAGTTGGAGCAGGTGCATTTGTCAGCGAGATCTTCGGTGATGAAGCCGATGAACTGCGTAAGAGAGGTGGAGATGGCGGAGAATTCGGAGCAACCACAGGGCGTCCAAGACGTATGGGATGGTTTGACTGTGTTGCATCCAAGTATGGCTGCCGTATTCAGGGAACAACCGACGTGGCATTTACCGTATTGGATGTACTTGGCTATCTGGATGAGATCCCTGTTTGTGTTGGTTACGAGATTGATGGAGAAGTGACCACTGATTTCCCTACTACAGCGAAGCTGGAAAAAGCAAAACCAGTTCTGAAAAAGCTTCCGGGATGGAAGACGGATATTCGTGGCATTAAGAACTACGAAGATCTTCCAGAAAACTGCAGAAAATATATCGAGTTCATCGAAGAACAGATCGGATTCCCTATCACTATGGTATCCAATGGCCCTGGAAGACATGATATCATCTATAGAAATGTAAAATAATACAGAGCACAGACTCTGAGAAAAGAAAAGTCGATTTGCAGATTTGCAAATCGACTTTTTGGTTTATTTTTCAGAAGATTCCTCGTTGTGAGAGTTTTTATTCAGGACCTTGTAAATCCACAGATAAATGTACAACAAACAAGGCAGAACAACGGTCATGCCAATGCAGGCTTTGAATACAGAGAAAGCCCACGGGCTGTCAATCAGCGCAAAAATAAGAGCTGCAGCATAAAGAGCTACCAGAATGAACACGGTAACCAGAGCCAGTAGACGTTTCATTTTTTTCATTCGATGCGTTCCTCCTCCGGCAATTCATGAAGAAAACGGTCAATGGATAGTACTTCCGCTTTATTCTCAGGAACAATAACAAAACTTTGTACCTCCGGAGCCTCAAAACCCTTCAGAGGAATCGAAACCAGAGAACCATTATCCAAATAAGACTGCACGAGGCTTCTAGGCAGAAAAGTATAACCGATTCCTTCTATGAGATAATGCGGAAGATGGGTCAACTTATCAATCTCAAAAGAGAAAGAAAAATTCTTCGGAAACAGGTCACGGATAAAAGTACCATTATCGTGTACCATAAAATCACAGTACAGATAACCGATCTCAGACAGCTGGTTCTGTGTGATGCCGTCCATATATTCCTGATGTACCGGGGAAGTAACCAGAAGCAGCTCATCTGACATAAAAGGCTTGCAGATAAAGCCGGACTTCTTCAGAGGTACATAAGAAAAGGCGACATCTACTGTGCCATCCTGAAGCATACGAAGGAGTGGACCAGAATGATCCACAATTACCTTTACGGATATATCTTTATGATTTTTAACAAACGCAGTAATCGGATCAATGAGATAGCAGTCATATACAGTATTTACTGTTCCGATACGAAGATTCTCGGAAAAGTATGAAGCATACTTAATTCTTCGATGGCAGATGCTTCAAGAGCAACAATTCGTTTGGCGTAAGCAAGAAAATGCTGTCCCTCTTCGGTCAGTTCTACATTTTTGCGATTGCGGATGAAAAGCTTTTTGCCCAGCTCTTTTTCCAGCTCCATAATACGGTTGGTTACAGTAGACTGAACGATAAAGTAACGGTCAGCAGTCTGGGTAAAATTCTTCAGTTCGGAAAGCGTGATAAATGTCTTTAAATTTTCTATATTCATGGGTCCCTCTTATCGAAATCGTAAATAAACGTTTTTATAAAATTCATTATACAAATTTTACAGCCATCATTATAATAAGTCAATAGAGAGTTGAATTTTCAAGGAGGATTATGACGAATGAATAAGATATATACCAAAGTAACGGATCAGATGAATTTCTGGGAAGGTCAGGATCCAGTGGCTTTGGCTGAAAAGTACGGTACCCCATTATATGTAACCAATGAGAGAATTTTAAGACAACGCTGCCGTGATTTGAAGAACCTGGTAACTTATCCGAACTTTGTAGTAGATTATTCAGCAAAGGCAAATTGCGGACTGGCATTTCTGCAGGTAGTCAGGTCAGAGGGGCTGGAAGTAGATGCCATGTCTCCTGGCGAAATCTATATAGAAAAGAAAGCAGGATTTGGTGCAGATCAGATCTTCTATATCTGCAACAATGTATCGGCCGAAGAGATGGAATATGCGGTGAAAGAAGGAGTTGTCATCAGTGTAGATTCTCTGAGCCAGCTGGAACAGTTTGGACAGATTGCACCGGGACATGAAGTGGCAGTTCGTTTTAACCCGGGAGTGGGGGCAGGTCATCACGAAAAGGTAGTAACAGCCGGAAAGAAGACAAAGTTTGGTATTGAACCAAAGTATATTCCGCAGGTCAAGGAACTCCTTGAAAAATATGATTTAAAACTGATCGGTATCAATCAGCATATTGGCTCGCTGTTTATGACAGGGGAGGCATTTGTTGCCAGCATCGCAGCTTTATTTGAGATCGCCAAACAGTTTAAAGGCCTTCGGTTTGTTGATATGGGCGGTGGATTTGGTATTCCATATGAGAAAGAATTTGATGAGGCGCCACTGGATCTGAAAGAACTGGGACAGACCATTGATAAGGCACTGTACAAGTTCGCAGAGGAATATGGAGAACAGATTACTCTTCGTATTGAACCGGGTCGCTATATTTCAGCAGAGAGTAATGTGATCCTGTCTACAGTGCACTCAGTAAAGCACAACCATGAGAAGAAGTTTGTAGGGTGTGACTGCGGATTCAATGTACTTCAGAGACCGATCATGTATGATTCTTATCATGGGGTAGAAGTATACCGTGGAACAGAGGAACCGTCTGAGCAGACAGAGACTGTGACCATTGTCGGAAATATCTGCGAAAGCGGAGACATTCTGGCAAAAGACAGAGATCTTCCTGAGATAAAAAAAGGAGATGTTCTTGGCATTCTGGATGCAGGCGCATATGGATTTACCATGGCTTCCAACTACAACAATCGTCTGCGCCCGGCAGAGATTATGATTCGGGAAAATGGACAGGTAGTACTTACCAGAGAAAGAGAAGTGCTGGAGGATCTGATGAGACATGTGATTCCTCTGGAAGAAGTATAAGGAATCCGAGGTATGGAATAACGGTGTACAATACCAGCAAGTTGTGGTATTATTTTCTAAAACCTGCAAGTGGGAGGAAAAGAAATGAAGCTGATGTTTGCGTCTGATATACATGGATCAGCCTATTACTGTGAGAAGATGCTGGAGTGTTATCGCAGGGAACAGGCCGAGCGGCTGTGGATTCTGGGCGATATTTTGTATCATGGACCAAGAAATGATCTGCCAGAGGAATATGCACCGAAAAAAGTCATTGCCATGCTTAATGAAATCAAAGAAGAAATCTGTGCGGTACGGGGAAACTGTGATACAGAAGTGGATCAGATGGTACTGGAGTTCCCGATCCTGGCTGACTATAGTCTGCTGGCTGTGGATGGATTAAGATTGTATGCGACACATGGACATGTATACAATGAACAGCATATGTTACCACTGATGCCTGGGGATATTCTGATTCATGGACATACTCATATCTATGAAGCAAAGAAGTCAGGAGAACACGTGATTCTGAATCCAGGATCGGTATCTATTCCAAAAGGCGGTAATCCGCCAACATATGCCATTTTGGAAGATGGAGTATTTTCTATCAAAGATCTGGATGGACAGGTGTTAAAGGGGATAGAATTATAGAATACAAAATTATAGAGAAAAAGGCTCCGTTTGGGAGCCTTTTTGCGTGGTATTATTCGTGATTAATTCCTGTACAGTAATGGGTATTGTATTCTACACCCTTCTGATAGGTATTGCCACAAAGCGGGCAGGTAATGTAATCAGAAGTGCCAGAAGTCTCTGCGCTGATATGTGAATTATAGCTTCCATCGGAGATGGAAAACCATTGTCCACAATATGGGCACTGTGCAGAATCACTGCTGGAGGATGGGGCTTCGGTAGATGGTGTAGTCTGCGTATTGGAAGAAGCTACATAATCTGCCCATGCCTTTTCCTGTGCGACATGATCAGCATAGATCGTGCTGCCTTCACCATCGGAAGCAAGAGAGATCTGCTGATAACAGTATGGACACATCTGTGTTCCGGCAGAAGCATCTGCCTGATTGGTCTTTGTCTGACTTTCAGAGGTTTGTGTTTTGGAAGAACCATTCACAGTAGACGGCTTCACGGTTGTTTTATCGGTGGAAGAGGTGTTCTTCTTCGTGCCAGACTGAGTAGAAGCTTTCTTCTCTGTACTTTGTTGTGTCTCGGACTGTTTCTGTGTTTCTTTTTCGGTTTTCTTTTCTGTTTGCTTTTCTGTTTCACTGATAGTTTCGCTCTCTGATTCTGTTTCTGCCACCCTGGAGCGACAGCCGCTGAAAGCAAACATCATAGAAAAAGCAAGAATATAAAGTAAAAGTACTTTTTTCTTCATATACATCAACTCCTTGTATGAGATTTCTTCCGTTAATTTATTCTAGCATTTTGGAGAAAGCAGGTCAACGAAAAGAATGAAAACTAATTTGACGGAACGGGAAAGATACAGTACACTAAAGAAAATAACAGAGAAAAGGACAGATGCGTGGGCAGCTGACAGAAAAGAAAAATATGAGACGAGAAGTATTAACAGAAGATTTGAAAAAATTATATACAGCAAACGATATGGCAAAAACGGATTGTGGAGGATGTATAGGGTGCTCTCAGTGCTGCAGTGGAATGGGAGAATCCATTGTGCTGGATCCCTATGATGCTTATAGTCTTTCGAGAGGAATCGGGATTGCATTTCCCGATCTGGTTGGAAAATTTGTAGAATGGAATATGGTGGATGGAGTGGTGCTGCCGAATCTTATGATGAAAGGAAAAGAAGAAACATGTGCTTTTCTGACAGAAGAAGGAAGATGCTGTATCCATGACTGCCGCCCAGGAATCTGCAGGATGTTCCCGCTTGGACGCTATTATGAAGAAGACGGCAGCTTTCATTATTTCCTTCAGAGCCAGGAATGCCCAAAGGAAAATAAGACAAAGGTGAAAGTAAGCAAGTGGCTGGGGATCTCAAATCTGAAAAAATACGAAGCATTCATTGGCAAGTGGCATGGATTATTGGAAGAGGTTCGGGATCTTACAGAGAAGGCGAAGGATGAACAGCTGACCAAAGAGCTGACAGTCTATCTTTTGAATACCTGTTACCTGACCGTATATAAAGAAAATGTGGATTTTTATGATCAGTTCGAAGAGCGATATCACAGAATGAAAAAACTTCTTCAGGTGCTCAAACAGAAGAAAGAATCATAAAAGCCCTGCAAATACGCTGATTTTCCGCATCTACAGGGCTTGCAAGGGGAGGATAAGTATTAAAAATTTATCTTTGGTATGTTCCTAGTATAGCCGGATAACGGAAGTTTATGCAGTTTCCGGTAAAAAAGTTTGAAAAAACAGGAGAAGTGTTATATACTATAGTTTAAACGGGCGAAGTACGCAGATTTGACAAAAGATCCCATTTCGTATCTGTGAAGATACTGAACAGTTACCCCGTTTCAATATTTACAGAAAAAAGGATGGTTAAAACATGAGTTTATTACAGGATTGGAGAGACATGGCGTACTCTCAGCAGACAGATAAAAGACAACTCCAGAAGTTCTGGACAGACTATTTCATGATCGAAAAAGGCATTTATGAAAAATTGCTGGCAAATCCTGATGAGGAAGTAAAAGGTACCGTAAAGGAACTGGCTGATAAATACGGCATTTCCGTTATGACTATGGTTGGATTCCTGGATGGTATCGATGACAGCCTGAAGATCAAGAATAACATTGAAGAGATGACAGAAGACAGCGTAGTAAGTCTTGCGTTTGATAAAGAGCTTCTTTACAAGAACATGGTAGATGCGAAAGCAGACTGGCTGTACGGCCTTCCTGCATGGCAGCAGATTTTCTCTGAAGAGAAATTAAAAGAACTCTACAGAGAAGCAAAGAAAGCAAACACCATTGTAAAAGGACCGAAGATCGGAAGAAATGATCCATGCCCTTGCGGAAGCGGCAAGAAGTATAAAAAATGCTGCGGAAGATAATGAGCAATCTATTATTTGCAGCAGGCAGTATTTGCCTGCTGTATTTTTTCATACTGGTGATAAAACATGTCGATTTCTGCATCATATGGCTGCTGGGGGCATTAGTGCTCTGTGGCTGGGGTGCTTATCTGCGCTATCGGATTTTGTTTCCGGCGGGCCGGGCACTTCCGAAGGTGATGTGCGTGATACTGGGAGTTGTGATGGCAATCGGTGTGCTTTCTTTTGGCATCACAGAAGGCAGAATCATCAGGGCAATGTATGCGCAGCCTGAGGAAGAACTGGATTATATGATTGTTCTGGGAGCGCAGGTGAAAAAAACAGCTCCAAGTAAGGCACTGCGTCTGCGGCTGGATAAGGCATATGCATATTTACAGGAACATCCGGATACGATAGCGGTCCTGTCCGGCGGACAGGGGTCGGGAGAAGAGATCACAGAGGCAGACTGTATGTATCAGTATCTGACAGAGCAGGGAATTCCGGGAGAACGATTGCTTTTAGAAAATCGGTCAACAACGACCAGAGAGAATCTGATCTACAGCGCACAGGTCATTGCAGAAAGTCGAAAAGAACAAAGCGCCGAACAGGTCTGGAATGAGAGAGTGGGACTGGTATCCAATAATTTCCACATTTACCGGGCGGTAAAGCTGGCAGAAAAAGTGGGCTATCAAGATGTGTGCGGAATTGCAGCACCGTCTGACTGGAGGCTGCAGATCCACTATATGGTTCGGGAATATTTTGCGGTATTAAAAGCAAAAATACGGGGGGATATCTAAACCTGGATATCACCCCGTATTTTTGGATTCAGAACAGCTATGCCAGAGGGACAATCAATGTGCCAAAAAAACACCGTCCCCGTGTTTATAATGTCTTTGGTGTATAAGACACTTCAATACCGATAACGGTATCTTCTTCGGTATTTACAATGATCTGTACATGATCGAGACTGCTGTCCGGGCCTTCGATGTTGTAATAATGGAAGGTGGAACTGCTGTCTTCCAGTTCATAGGTAACGCCATCCAGAGCAGTTACAACTTCGTCTTCCGTCATGCCAAGGGTAAGACCTTTCTGGACTGTGATAGGAAGATTCGTGTCGTTTACATTACCTTCTACGTCAGTGACGAAGCAGTTTTCTATAACGGTGGCATTTGCATTGTAATTGCGCACGATGGTGTGATAGTTCTGATTATCTTTGCTCATGTATACCCAGTCGTATCCCTTACCTGCAACGACGGATGCGGAGTCATCTTTGTCGATGGTCCAGCCATTTTTCACGAATTCGGAAACAGGCGCCGGAAGCTGATACAGATCACCGGCATATTCTACGATGAAAGAAGTAAGGTCATCACCAAGTTCGGTAGGAGCTTCATAAGCAAGAACTTCCGGAGTCGGTTCGTCACTGACATCAGCGGCAGCGGCTTCATTTGCCTCGTTGTCAGCCACCATATTGCGCATCTCGATTTCATTCAGCAATCCTGTCTCAGAGTCTACATACAGTTCCACATCCTGATAATAATCTTTCTCGTAGGTTACCTTTGTATACAGGTCACCTTCGTAGGTGTCGCTTGGGGTGCCATATGCAGCTGTGATGTCATCTAAAGTAGAGACACCGTACTGAATGCCGCCAGGGAGTTCAATGGTCACATCTGTAGCATCTGCCATCTGGAAAGAGTCAACGGAGATACCGGCGATCGTACATTTGGTAACCGGTTCGGTATTGATACCAAGATTTACGACGGTTGCGTAAATCTCCAGATCATCCAGAGCGAAACGCTCGGACGGAGAATAGCTGTTAGGCTGGATCTCCATGGTCTCATCATCTTTATAGGTCCATCCAAGAGCCAGAAAATCGTCGTAAGACATTGGAAAAGAATATACGTCAGAATTAATCTTGAGCTGGAAGCTGTAAAGATCATCTGATAATTCAGAGGAGCTACTGCCAACTGCTTCGGATTCTGTTTCCGATGCAGATTCTGCCTCAGTAGTAACCTCGGTCTCGGTGTTAGTGTCTGCTTCAGCGGCAAATGCGGAAAAAGATAGAACAATAGATCCGTACATAGCTGCAAGCAGGCATGTGACAAGTTTTTTCTTCATGATACCCTCCTAAATACATAAAAGTTTTTTGTATCTGTTCAGCACCTTCACAGATACATTTTTTCTTTCTTTATTAAGATATCATAAAAAGAAGTAAAAATCTATCCTTGACAAATAAATAAGAAAGGGATATGATCAAAAAAGATAAAACGTTGAAGAGAAGAGTAGAATGTGAAATCTCCCAGAGAGGAATACAGATTGGTGAGAGTATTCTGATGAGGAAGCATTTGAAGACCAGCTCTGAGTGGCTCTAATCCAGCCCGGTGATTCCGTTATCATCTTAATGAAGTGGCTTTTCAGATATTTTTTTATGAAGAGCAATCAGGGTGGAACCGCGAGTATATCGTCCCTTACAGTGTGCCAAAAGCTGTAAGAGGCGTTTTTTTATTTCATTTTTAGAAAAACAAAAAAGAAATGTTTCTGGAGTTTTTGACAGTCACAGTTACAATGGCAATCGAAAGGAGAAAGTTATGCTGGAAAAAATAAAAGAATTTCTGCATCAGGACTGGACCATGACAGAAAAGACTCTGCTGATCGCAGATCTGCTTCTGGCAGGTGTTCTGATCGGGTGGCTGACAGCCCCGTTCAAGGGGGATTATTCAGTAACAATGTATTAGGGTCAAACAATGAGAATTATTACGATGAAGACGAATTTGAGGACGAGGAGGACTAACAGATGATTATCACATTAAAAGATGGATCAAAAAAAGAATATGCAGAAAGTAAATCAGTATATGACATTGCATTAGATATCAGTGAAGGACTGGCAAGAGCAGCCTGCGCCGGAGAAGCAGACGGTGAGGTAGTGGATTTAAGGACTGTAATTGACAAGGATTGTGAACTGAATATTCTGACTGCAAAAGATGCGGCAGGTCTGGCAGCACTTCGCCATACCACATCCCATGTACTGGCAGAAGCGGTGAAGAATCTTTTCCCGGAAGCCAAGCTGGCGATCGGACCATCTATCGAAAACGGATTTTATTATGATTTTGACCATGCACCATTCTCCAGAGAAGATCTGGATAACATCGAAAAAGAGATGAAGAAGATCATCAAGAAAGGCGCACGCCTGGAAAAATTCACACTTCCAAGAGCAGAAGCTATTAAATTTATGGAAGAAAAGGGAGAACCATATAAAGTAGAACTGATTCAGGATCTGCCGGAGGATGCAACCATTTCCTTCTATAGCCAAGGAGAATTCACAGATCTGTGTGCAGGACCACATCTGATGAATACCAAACATATCAAGGCGTTTAAGCTGATCTCATCCTCAGGTGCATACTGGAGAGGAAATGAGAAAAACAAGATGCTGGCCCGTATTTATGGAACTGCATTTGCAAGCAAGGATGAATTAAAAGAATATCTGGAACAGAGAGAAGAAGCACTGAAGCGTGACCACAACAAGCTGGGCCGTGAAATGGAACTGTTCACAACCGTGGATGTCATTGGACAGGGTCTGCCTCTGCTGATGCCAAAGGGTGTGATCATGGTAAAAGAACTTCAGAGATGGATTGAAGATCTGGAGGATAACGAATGGGGCTATGTAAGAACCAAGACACCACTGATGGCAAAGAGCGATCTGTACAAGATCTCCGGACACTGGGATCATTATAAGGATGGTATGTTTGTTCTGGGCGATGAAGAGAAAGATAAGGAAGTATTTGCACTTCGTCCAATGACCTGCCCGTTCCAGTATTATGTATACAAGGCAACACAGCATTCTTACCGCGATCTGCCAATTCGTCTTGGTGAGACATCTACCCTGTTCCGTAACGAAGATTCCGGGGAGATGCATGGCCTGACCCGTGTACGTCAGTTCACTATTTCAGAAGGTCACCTGATTGTAAGACCAGATCAGATGGTCGAAGAGTTTAAGGGTTGTCTGGCCCTGGCCAAATATTGCCTTGAGACGCTGGGACTGGATGGAGAAGTTACTTATCATCTGTCAAAATGGGATCCAAATAACAGAGATAAATATATTGGTGATGCCGATGTATGGAATGAGACAGAGGAAGATATTCGTCAGATTCTGACTGATCTGAAAGTTCCATTTGTAGAGGATGTAGGAGAAGCAGCATTTTACGGACCAAAAGTAGATATCAATGCGAAGAATGTATTCGGAAAAGAAGATACTATGATTACTGTGCAGTGGGATGCTCTGCTGGCGGAACAGTTTGATATGTACTATATTGATGAGAACGGCGAAAAGATTCGTCCATGTATTATCCACAGAACATCTATCGGATGCTACGAGAGAACACTGGCATGGCTGATTGAATTCTATGGAGGCAAGTTCCCGACATGGCTTTGCCCGGAACAGGTACGTGTACTGCCTATTTCTGAAAAATATGCAGAATATGCAGAAAAAGTAAATGCAGAGATTAAGAAAAACGGAATCCGTACTTCTGTGGACAACCGTTCTGAAAAGATCGGTTGGAAGATCCGTGATGCGCGTATGGCTCGTGTACCATATATGGTCATGGTTGGAGCAAAAGAGGAAGAAGAGCAGAAGATTTCTGTAAGAAGCAGATATCTGGGCGATGAAGGCCAGAAAGATCTGGGAGAATTCATCGATGCACTGTGCAAAGAGATTCGCACCAAAGAGATTCGTAAGATTGAAGTGGAAGAACAGAAATAATCTGACTGGAAAAATCAGGAAGCTGTATAAAAAGATGATAACGGCAGATACTATCTCTTATAAAAAGAAAAGGAGGTAATAGCATGCCGTTATTATCATGTAGTGCACAGAACTGTGTATATAATGAAGACAAATACTGTTCCAAAGGAGATATCCTGGTTCAGGGAGATGAGGCTCAGACTGCCTGCGAAACCTGTTGCTCCAGCTTTAAAGAGGCAGGAGAAGGAAGCTATAAAAACTCTGTAGGGACCCCATCTGCAACGGTACAGATTGACTGTACTGCATGCAAATGCCATTATAATGAAAACAACCGCTGTATGGCAGGACAGGTAGATATCTCTGGACAGTCTGCATGTACCTGTACCCAGACGGAATGCAGTACGTTTGAAAAACAGTAAAACAACAGTTCGGCCATCTGGTTTTATCCAGCTATATGGCTGGACTGTTACATAAAAAATATAAAAATTGGTTGACAACCAGAAAAACACATGGTATGATATCAAAGTATGAAAGAAATCAAAGCAGAGGATCCACTCTCACCGCAGCATGAAAGAATATGACTGTCGGTTCATATGATTTATAGCATTAGAAGGCTGGCTATAAGTATATTATGGAGTGGATGTATTTATCCACTTTTTTTTATGCGTGGATAAAGGGTGCTGCAGTCACAATGTATGGAGGTGTACTACAATTAGCGATTTAATGATTAATGAGCAGATCAGAGATAAAGAGATCCGTCTGATCGGAGAACATGGAGAACAGCTGGGGATTATGTCTTCCAGAGATGCGTTGAAGCTTGCAAAAGAAGCGGATCTTGACCTGGTTAAGGTTGCACCGCAGGCAAAGCCGCCGGTATGCAAGATTATTGATTATGGAAAGTATCGTTATGAAATGCTTCGCAAGGAAAAAGAAGCGAAAAAGAAGCAGAAGACCATTGAAGTAAAAGAAGTGCGTCTTTCTCCAAACATTGATGTGAATGATTTAAATACAAAGATCTCAGCAGCCAGAAAGTTCCTGACGAAGGGCAACAAGGTAAAAGTTACCTTACGTTTCCGTGGTCGTGAGATGGCTCATATGCAGGCCAGCAAGCACATTCTGGATGATTTTGCCAAAGAGCTGGAGGATATTGCTCAGATAGATAAAGCTCCAAAGGTTGAGGGCAGAAGCATGACAATGTTTTTAACTGAAAAACGTTAGACATCGGACTGACGAACAGGTAAAATAACCATTTATTTAAGGAGGAATTCACAATGCCAAAAATTAAAACAAGCAGAGCAGCTGCAAAACGTTTCAAAAAAACAGGTACAGGTAAATTAAAAAGAAATAAAGCTTATAAGAGCCATATCTTAACAAAGAAGTCCACTAAGAGAAAGAGAAATCTTAGAAAAGCAACTATGACAGATGCTACAAACTTCAAGAACATGAAGAAGATTTTACCGTATTTATAAGAAGAGTTTGAGGAGGAATATAAGACATGGCAAGAATTAAAGGCGGAATGAACGCTAAAAAGAAACATAACAGAGTATTAAAACTGGCTAAAGGCTACAGAGGAGCCCGTTCCAAACAGTATAAGATCGCAAAACAGTCTGTAATGCGTGCACTTACCAGCGCATATGCAGGACGTAAGCAGAAAAAACGTCAGTTCAGACAGCTGTGGATCGCTCGTATCAACGCAGCAGCAAGAATCAACGGACTGTCCTACAGCAAATTTATGTATGGTCTGAAGCTTGCAGGTGTAGAACTGAACAGAAAAGTTCTGGCTGATATGGCTGTTAATGATGCAGAAGGATTCGCAACACTGGCAGAACTTGCAAAGAGCAAGCTTGCATAATTGAAATAGAAAATCCCCGGTACTGCCGGGGATTTTTTTGACAGGTGAATATGAAATACAGAATAGATAAGATTGCAACAAAAGTGACATGGGATGAACTGACCTGTACGGGAAATGTGGAAGTGACCACTTTGATTGATGGTATTGAAAAACAGGCTTTGGAAAATCAGACCGGATTATATCTGACCAGATCGGAAGCCTACACAGAGCCTGTGCTATGCGCCTGCGTTATGGATGCGGAAGGGAATGAAAAAGATCGTATTTTTCCACTTCCCCTGGAGAATGAAATCTCTTTCTGCATGAGAGTAGAACAGCCGAAGCTCTGGAATGCAGAAGATCCTTACTGTTATCAACTCATTCTGGAGATTCTGGAAGGAGAGAATTTCAGTCATGATCGCAGAACAGAGTCGTTGGTGTTTTGCGATTGGAAAATCGTGGAAGGGCAGACCTGTATCAATGGAAGAACGGTGGATTTCCGTGCAGCTGCTCTGCCGGAGGGGAAAAAGGAGTCGGAAGTACAGCAGTTTCTTCGGATAATGAAACAGACTTATAAGAACACACTTTTGATAAACTCAGATAAAAGAAGTCCACAGCTGGAGAGATGGTGCAGAGAATATGGGATCTATTTGCTGGAAGATGGACGGGATGCAGATGCAGGGTGGCTGCGTGCCAGATTAGATCTGAATCGGGAAAATGAGAAGAACCCAGATTTTCAACTTCAGGTGGTACAGACGGGTGTATTGATTGAAAATCATAGTACGTTTGTTAATGCATCGGAATATAACCTTCATTATGAGATTCTGGACAGTTCCGGAAAAAAATGCTTTGAAAATGAGTTGTGCACAGACGTCCCGGCTGGAACCAGTAAATTTGTGGATATCCCATTTCGGTGCCCTGCGGAATCTGGCGAATATCGGTATCAGGTGAGTTTGTGTCTGAAAAAGGATGTGATCTGGGCTCCGAAGGGGTATGTCATTGCAACGGCAGAAACAAAAATCTCCAATCTCTATGAGAGACTGGAGAATGAGAATCAGTAAGAAGTAAGAAGCTGGTCAATATCCCGAAAGTATTCTTCATAGTCGGGATAAGACGCTTCGCAGGCCTTCATACGCTGCAGTTCGGTTTGAGCTGCGGCGTTATTTTTTGCCTTGTCATATGCATGATAAAGAATCGCCGCTTCATAGTAATCTGAAATACCATGACAGGCCTGAATAAAAGGATCGGAGCTGGAACTGGTATCTCTGCGGCAGATGCGATTCAGATAAGGATATTCTTTATACTGCAAGGCATACTGATAATCTTGGGTAGAATAGCTGGTACTGTAGAAAAAACCATATCGAAGGTCTTCGATACAGGAGGCTGCGCGACTGACGAGCACCAGAGAAAGAAGCAATACCGCCAGTGTAAAAAAAGAAAACTTCTTTTTGGCTTTGATTCGTTTCATGAGGCTGACACACTCCTTTCCAGCAAGTCGTATTGACGGGAAGAAGAAAGATTGACATAGGTATTTGCTTCCTCTTCGGTAAGACCAAGATAAGTGATCAGAATGGCCCGGGTATCGTCCTGAACAGCATGAATATATTCCAGATTTTCTTCGGAAAAATAGAGATCCTGATGATAAGTGTAAGCATCTTCGATCTGGAAGATATCATTCAGATCACTGGCGAGAGTACGAAGTCTGCGAGATTCGGAATCTTTGTCATAAGTTTCCGGGTCACTCAGCCGATCCGAGACGTACTGGAACACATTTTCAAAAGAGGAAGAAATAGCCTCCACTGCATAATAGGAATCAAAGTCATCGGACAGGTACAGGGAATAACGGTCGTAGTACTCCGTAAACTGAAGAGGATCCTGATCGGCAATGATAGTTTCCAGAGCAGCAAGATGTTCTGTTTTGTGAGATTGAATCTGCCGTGTCGTCAGGTAGCGCCCCAGACGCCAGGATACGTCTTCGAACTGGTAAGAGGCGATGATGAGCAACACCATGACAGCAAGAACAAGAAAAGACGCCAGCTTTTTCTTTGTATTTCTGGTACTGTTCAGAACTTCAAAACGTGTCTGATTAAATTTTTTCTGATAACGGTTCATATCCTTCTGGTGCTGAGTGGCCAGATCGTTTGGGAGTCCGCAATAGCTGCAATATTTATCTTCCAGACGAATAGGAGAACCACAGTGTGGACATTTCATAAGATTCCTCCATCAGTGTTTGTTACGACATCTGTAAAAACGGAGTGGACATATTTTTTGCATTCAGAATACATCAGTGCGTTATAATCGCAAAGGGAAGGATACAGGTTATCCGCTTCAGCGGAAGATAAATGAAACACCGCCTGCAAAAATCGTTACACTCTGTTTGCCAGATCAGAAAGTCGGACTTCTCTTTCTCGGAAAAATTGCAATAATCTCTGGAAGATGGCGCTTCACGAGTCATAGCCATCGCATGGTAAAAGGCAACGCAAAGATCGGATTCTGTCAGGGACTGACCGGTATCCAGATCTTTTTGGACTTCCTGCAAAAGAAGATGGTCTCCGTAAAAAGATAAGAATGGATAATGCTTCCAGTGGAAAATGGCACCATATCCCCTTTTATCGGAAAGAGAAATCATCAGTTCGTAAGATTCCTGAAGAAAACCATTCTGGTATAACTCGTTTAGTTGTGGAAAATATTTTTTTTCAAACCTGGTTTCTTCCAGATATTCCTGGTGAGATCGATAAGAATCATAAAGCCGATACAAAGAAAAAAGGCCGACAGGAATCAGAAAAACAGCCGCCACGATCAGAAAAATCTTCAGAGCACGGCGGCTTTGCTGTTTTATTTCGGATTTATATTCTCTGGCAGGGACATCTGCAAGATCTTTTGTTTCTTTAAGCAGATCATTTAGATGTTCCATATAGACGGCCTCGTCCTTCTCCGGGCTGGTGTAACCGCAATAAGGGCAGGCGGTATCTTTACTGGAAAGCTTTGCCCCACAGTTCTTGCAATACATAAGAACCTCCTGATGAATTACGATCTTGGAATGCTGTCAATCACAGCAGAGGCCTTCAAGGCCTGTTCGATAATGTGGCGGCCTTTTGGATCGAAATTTTTCGGCAGGCTGGTTTGATCAAAAGGCGTGCCGGAAAGAAAATTACAGGATAACTGCATGATCGTAGCCTCATAATCATCGTCAGGCATTTCTTCGACCATCAGCTTTCCGTTCTCGTTCATATCAGAAAGCGTCATATGATCTTTCAGTTTTAACTGATTCAACATATCCAGCATGATAACAAAGTGTTCCTCGTCCCAACAGGAAAGGTACATACACTTACATAGACCTGGAGTGAAAAAACCTGCCTGGGAATAACAGTCCAGTAATTCTTTAAACCGTGATTGATGAGCTTCATTTTCAAACAGATGCTGACTGCGCAGCTGACGATATACCTCATTTTTCCACATCATATTTTCTCCGCACAAAATATAAAATCTTTATAAAGATAATTAAATCTAGTTTACTTCATGAATAGAAAAATGTCAAATTTGAAAAGATAAAATTCATAAAATTGTTGCAAGAATATCCAAGTTAGTATATACTAACATCTAGTTAGAAAAGACTAACAATGAATAAGAAAGAGGTGTCGGAAGATGGATTATTTAGAAATTGAAAAAGTAATTGGCCGGGAGATTCTGGATTCCAGAGGCAATCCAACCGTAGAAGCAGAGGTATATCTGGCAGATGGTTCTGTTGGAAGAGGTATGGCGCCAAGTGGAGCATCCACGGGAGAATTTGAAGCACTGGAGCTGCGCGATAATGATAAGGAACGTTATCTGGGAAAAGGTGTTCAGAAAGCAGCAGATCATATCAATAAAGAAATCAACGAAGCAATCTGCGGTATGGATGCATCGGATATCTATGCAGTAGATGCAGCCATGATCAAAGCAGATGGCACAAAAGATAAATCCAAACTGGGAGCAAATGCGATTCTGGCTGTTTCCATTGCCTGCTGCAGAGCTGCAGCTGCTGCATTGAATATTCCGCTGTATCGTTTCCTTGGCGGTATCAGTGGCAACCGCCTTCCGGTGCCGATGATGAATATTGTCAATGGAGGCTGCCATGCGCTGTCTTCCGGGCTGGATGTACAGGAATTCATGATTATGCCGGTGGGAGCACCATCCTTTAAAGAAGGACTTCGCTGGTGTGCAGAAGTATTCCATGCACTTGCTTCTATATTAAAGGAAAGAGGTCTGGCAACCTCAGTTGGTGATGAAGGTGGATTTGCTCCGGCGCTGGCTTCCGATGAAGAAGCGATCGAAACCATTCTGGAAGCAGTGAAAAAAGCCGGATATGAACCGGGAAAAGATTTCCGAATTGCCATGGATGCTGCATCTTCCGAGTGGAAGACGGGAAAGAAAGGGGAATACAAACTGCCAAAAGCAGGAACCGTGTATACTTCTGAACAGCTGATTGCGCATTGGAAAAAACTGGTAGAAAAATATCCGATTATTTCCATCGAAGATGCACTGGATGAAGAAGACTGGGAAGGCTGGCAGAAGTTGACCGGGGAACTGGGTGATAAAGTACAGTTGGTAGGAGATGACCTGTTCGTGACCAATACCGAGAGACTTTCCAGAGGAATCTCGATGGGATGCGGTAATTCTATCCTGATTAAGCTGAATCAGATCGGCTCCGTTTCTGAGACTCTGGAAGCAATCAAAATGGCTCACAAGGCCGGGTATACTGCGATTGCCTCCCACCGTTCAGGAGAAACAGAGGATACTACAATCGCAGACCTGGCAGTGGCTTTAAATACCTGCCAGATCAAGACTGGAGCACCATCCGTTCGGAACGTGTGGCAAAATACAATCAGCTTCTCCGCATTGAAGAACAGCTGGGAGCGGCAGCGGTATATCCGGGTATGAAGGCATTTCATGTAAAATAAAATGGTCAAACAGCGAATGAAAAACCGAACATGACAGTATAGGACAGGGCGGTGGAATCGAATTTCACTGGCCTTGTTTTTTTCGAAAAACATGAGAAATTGATGTGGAAAATAGAAAACAGTTATGCTATATTCGTGTAGAAAGGTTAGATGATACTAACTGCGGAAAGCCTTTTAAAACTCTAATAATAATATAGATTAGAGGAAACACTAAAGATTAAATGATGTGATGGCATGATCTGCCCAGGTGACATCACCCGGACAGGAAAATGCAGCATCAGGTAAATGAGAAAGGATGGATAGCAGCATGAAAGAATTTACACAATGGGACGGTTTTGAAGGCCGTATCTGGAAAGAAGAGATCAACACCCGTGATTTTATACAGAAAAACTATCAGTCATACGAAGGAGATCAGTCCTTCCTGGCAGATCCCACAGAAGCAACCAATAAACTCTGGGGCAGGCTTTCCAAGCTCCAGAAAGAAGAACGGGCCAAAGGTGGTGTCCTGGATATGGATACCCACATTGTATCCGGGATTACCGCCCACAAGCCGGGGTATATCAGCGAAGAATTAAAAGATCTGGAGCAGGTGGTTGGACTTCAGACAGACAAGCCTTTGAAACGGGCGTTTATGCCATTTGGCGGAATTAAGATGGCAGAACAGGCCTGCACTACGAATGGATACGAACCAGATCCGCAGCTCCATGAGATTTTTACAAAATACTGCAGAACCCACAATCAGGGAGTATTTGATGCTTATACACCGGAGATGAAGAAAGCCCGCCACAACAAGATTATCACCGGTCTGCCAGATACTTATGGAAGAGGACGTATCGTAGGTGATTACCGTCGTGTGGCTTTGTACGGCATTGATTTCCTGATGGAAAAGAAGAAAGAAGACTTTGCCAACTGCGGAAATGGAACCATGACTGATGATATTATCCGTCAGAGAGAAGAGATCTCCAGACAGTATCAGGCACTGGGCGAAATGAAAGAAATGGCAGCTGCTTATGGATATGATATTTCCCAGCCGGCAAAGAATGCAAAAGAAGCCGTACAGTGGCTGTATTTTGGATACCTGGCAGCCATTAAGACACAGAATGGTGCAGCGATGAGCGTGGGAAGAATCTCTACGTTCCTGGATATTTATATTGAGCGAGATCTGAAAAACGGCACACTGACCGAGACAGAAGCACAGGAGCTGATCGATCATCTGGTTATGAAGTTCCGTATGGTGAAATTTGCACGAATTCCTTCTTATAATCAGTTGTTCTCCGGGGATCCGGTATGGGCTACCCTGGAAGTGGGCGGAATGGGCATGGATGGACGTTCCATGGTAACCAAGACTGATTTCCGTTTCCTGCATACTCTGGAAAATATGGGACCGTCACCGGAACCAAACCTGACCGTACTGTATTCCTCTTCCCTGCCTGAGCATTTCAAGGACTATGCGGCTGATATTTCCATACGCACCAGTTCCATTCAGTATGAGAATGATGATGTGATGAAACCAATATGGGGGGATGATTATTCCATCTGCTGCTGTGTATCTGCGACACAGACCGGAAAAGAGATGCAGTTCTTCGGAGCAAGAGCGAACCTGGCCAAATGCCTGCTTTATGCCATTAATGGTGGTATTGATCTGAAGTCCAGAGAACAGGTGGGACCAGATTACAAACCGATCACCTCTGAATATCTGGATTATGATGAAGTGATCAAAAAGTATGATCAGATGATGGACTGGCTGGCAGAACTTTATGTGAATACGCTGAATCTGATTCAGTATATGCATGATAAATATTACTACGAAGCAGCAGAGATGGCTTTGATTGATACGGATGTAAGAAGAACCTTTGCAACCGGTATTGCGGGATTTTCTCATGTGGTAGATTCTCTGAGTGCCATCAAATATGCAAAAGTAAAGACCATCCGTGATGAGTCTGGTCTGGTAGTGGACTATGAGACAGAAGGAGATTTCCCACGTTATGGAAACGATGATGACCGGGCTGATGACATTGCAGTATGGCTGTTAAAGACCTTCCTGGATAAGCTGAAAAAGCAGCATACCTACCGGGATTCAGAACCGACCACATCGATTCTGACCATTACCTCCAATGTGGTATATGGAAAAGCAACCGGAAGTATGCCAGATGGCAGAAAAGCAGGGGAGCCGCTGGCTCCTGGAGCTAATCCGTCCTATGGTGCAGAACAGAATGGTCTGCTTGCTTCCCTGAATTCTGTTGCAAAGCTCCATATGAATGGGCACTGGATGGTATCTCCAATACACAGACCATGAACCCGGATGCTTTGGGCCATAGTGAACAGGAGCGGATCGATAATCTGGTACAGATCATGGACGGTTACTTCGATCAGGGTGCACATCATCTGAATGTGAATGTATTTGGCAGAGAAAAGCTGATCGATGCCATGGAACACCCGGAAAAAGAAGAATATGCCAACTTCACTATCCGTGTATCAGGCTATGCTGTGAAATTTATTGACCTGACAAGAGAACAACAGATGGATGTTCTGGCAAGAACCTGCCATACCAGAGTGTAATCATGACAAGAGGAAAGGTACACTCATTAGAAAGCTTTGGTCTGGTGGATGGGCCGGGAGTACGTTATGTGATCTTTCTTCAGGGCTGTCCCATGCGCTGTCAGTACTGCCACAATCCAGAGACCTGGACGACAGAGGGCGGCAGCTGTTGGACAGCAGAGGAACTGTTCCGGCAGGCATACCGGTATAAGAATTACTGGAAGAAAAAAGGCCAGGCTCATGGCGGTATCACCGTCAGCGGAGGAGAACCACTCCTGCAGTGGGAATTTGTGACAGAACTGTTCACCCTGGCCAAAGAAAAAAAGGTACACACAGCGCTGGACACGGCGGGCAGTATCTTCGGCTCAGCCAGACTTCCTGTGAAAGGCTTTGAGCGTCTTATGGAAGTCACCGACCTGGTTATGCTAGACTTAAAAGAAATGAATCCACAGAAGCATATGAAGCTTACCGGAATGGAAAATGCACCTATATTAGAGATGGCCAGATGGCTTTCCGATCATGGAAAAGAAATGTGGGTTCGCCATGTGGTTGTGCCAGGGCTGACTGATTCCAAAGAAGAACTGCTGGAAATGAAAGCATTCCTTGACAGTTTGAAGACCGTTACCAGAGTCGAACTCCTCCCATACCATACTATGGGCCGGGCAAAATGGGAAAACCTGGGGATCCCATATGTGCTGGATGGTGTGCCGACACCAACCGAAGAAGAAATGAAAGAAGCCGAAGCACTTGTGGGGACGGTGTTTTCTGGTTTTTTATCCGTCCCTTCTGGCAATGCGGAGAAATAAAGAGAAAACGGTCGAGCTGATTCGCAACTTAATGACGGCTGATCATATGGAAGATGAAGACGATCAGGTACAACGGATGAAGAAATTGGAATGTATAAAGCGTTAAGATTGGATAGATAAATTGAAATCCCCCATCTGGAATCCAGAAGAAATTCCAGAATGGGGGGATTTTGTAAAAAAATGAAAAAAGCTGTTGACAAATGCTGGGACGGATGATAATATAATGAAGCTGTCTGAGAGAGACAGTAAGAAACACAAAGCTTCAATCGAAAGATTGAAAAATAAATAAAAAAGTTGTTGACAAACTTAAAAAGCAGTGATATGATATAAAAGTTGCTGCTGATGAGAACAACAACAAAGAACCTTGATAATTGAACAGTGAAACAACCTTGAAAGATTCTAAACGAGTATCTTCCAGAAAACTTTGTTTTCCGGAAGTATGCATTCAAGGAACTGACCTTATAAAACAGTAAAAGGGATAGATTAGCTAGTATGTTGATTTTGAACTGGATTAAAATTAATTTTCGCGAGTAATGAGGAGAGCGAGCATGC
>QUMM01000029.1 GCA_003435055.1 Lachnospiraceae bacterium OF09-6 | reverse complement strand
ATAACAATCGACGCGCACCCGCATAGCGGGTGGTTAAATGTTGAGTGAAATTCCATTTTTCGGAACAGCGAAAAACTCCATCTCACTCAACAGGCTAAAGCCCATAAATCAAAACCACCCGTCCAACGGGTGGTTTATTGTTTCGGCTTTATTGATTAATTCAATTATATAACAGCTCTATTATCATTAATTCATTTTTCTTTTTACTGTATTGGTTCGAAGTCTGCTGCTCCATGCTTGCACAGCGGGCAGATGATGTCTTCTGGAAGTTCGTCTCCTTCATAGATGTATCCGCAGACTTTGCATACGAATCCTTTTTTCCCTTCTGTTTCTGGCTTTGGTTTTACATTCTGCTGATAGTAGGTGTAAGTCATGGTATCCTGATCACTCATGACACGGGCTTCCGTCACGCTGCAGATAAACATTCCGTGAGTGCCCAGATCTACGTACTGCTCTACTTTCAGAGACATAAATGCGTTGATGTATTTGTCCAGGAATACCAGTCCGTTTCCGGATCGGTTGATCTTCTGTCCTGCGAATTTGTCTGCGGTTCTTCCTGACTGGAAGCCAAACTGCTGGAATACTGAAAATGGTGCGTCTACGGACAGGCAGTTTACATTCAAGACTCCGGTCTGCTGGATCACATGATGAGAGTAATTTGCTTTATTGATGTTCACCGCTACACGATATGGATTATCCGTCAGCTGAGTAACGGTATTTACGATAAGTCCGTTATCCTTCTTTCCATCATTAGAAGTCACTACATAGAGTCCATAGCCAATGCGGAACAGTGCTGTCATGTCATTTTTGTTTGCAAGGTTGTCATCTTTGGCAATATACTCTTTGCAGAGCTCATCTGTCATGGCTTCTATCTGTTTGCGGTTTTCTTCTTTTACCGCAGACCAGATGTGTACCGTATTCTTCAGCCATTCTATTTTCTTGCATCCAGACATCATCTCTTTCATGATTTTTGCTGCCAGCGGAGCCCAGGTACCATTTTCAATAAGGCCTACCGTACGATTCTGATAATTATGCTCTGCCAGTCTGGTAATAAAGTCATTCATAAACGGATAAATGCTGGCATTATAAGTGGTGGTTGCAAGGATCAGCTTAGAATAACGGAACGCATCGCTGATTGCCTGAGACATATCATCTCTTGCCAGATCATAAACCACAACCTTCGGACATCCTTTTGCTTTT
This sequence comes from Lachnospiraceae bacterium OF09-6, assembly GCA_003435055.1. Taxonomy (GTDB): domain Bacteria; phylum Bacillota; class Clostridia; order Lachnospirales; family Lachnospiraceae; genus Marvinbryantia; species Marvinbryantia aceti. The sequence goes on along the minus strand of QUMM01000029.1, from coordinate 41,202 downwards.
AATTTATCAGCAAGCAGTGTAACTGCCTGTTTGGTATGTCCATATACTGAGGTATAAGCAATCACAATACCATCTTCTTCCGGTGTGTAAGAAGACCAGGTATCATAGAGACCGATGTAATGTCCAAGATCTTCGGTAAGCACCGGACCATGCAGCGGACAGATCATCTGAATATCCAGTGTTGCTGCCACTTTCAGAAGCTTCTGTACCTGTGCGCCATATTTTCCTACGATTCCAATGAAGTATCTTCTTGCTTCATCATCCCACGGTTCTTCCACATCCAGCGCACCGAATTTTCCAAATCCATCTGCGGAAAACAGGACTTTTTCGGTACTGTCATACGTAACCATAACCTCTGGCCAATGTACCATCGGTGCAAATACAAAGGTAAGCTGATGATAGCCAAGAGACAGTGTTCCACCATTTTCCATCTCGATCTTTTTGCCTTCCAGATCCAGTTCAAAGAAGTTGTGAATCATATTCATGGCTTTCCCGGTAGCTACTACGGTCGTATCTGGATAAACTTTCAAAAAATTCGCAATATTAGCTGCATGGTCAGGTTCCATGTGCTGTACAATCAGATAATCCGGTTTACGTCCTTCCAGAACCTGCTGAATATTGTCCAACCACTGGTGAGTAAACTCTGCATCTACGGTATCCATAACTGCAATCTTCTCATCCAGAATCACATAGGAATTGTAAGACATTCCATTTGGCACTTTATACTGTCCTTCAAACAGGTCGACATGGTGATCATTTACTCCAACATATTTAATCGTATCTGTAACTTTCATTATCATTTCCTCCACTTCTTATTTATGTTTTCTATTTTGTATCTGTAACTTTGTGTTCCTTAACTTTGTTAATATAATAACAGATGAGATTGGAAATTTCTGTTGCAAAAATCACAAAATAGTTTTTATTTTCAAAAAATGTGATATACTTTATTCAGTATCTTCAGAAATACAGTTGACTCGCCCAAAGGAGAAAACTTCTATGTCTCAGATTACACTTTTCACTGATATTCTTCCCGAAGAACAGGAAAGAATGCGTGTCTGTTTTCAGGCAAAAGAGATGATTTTTCAAAATGGAGAAACGATCATGGAATACTCACATTCCATGAATAAGATCGGCCTGATTCTTTCCGGCCGTGCTGTACTATACTGCTGTGATGAAGCAGGCAATCAGTATCTGATCGATGAATTGAAAAAAGATGCAGTTTTTGGAGAACCGTTCCTTCTTCCGGCTGATTCTCAGCACTATTATGTCAATGCGGAAGAAGAAACAAAAGTCATGTTTATTGATTATAAGCATGTTATTAAGCGATGCGAGAATGCCTGTCATCATCACAGTCAGATGGTGAGCAATCTTCTGCAGATGACAGCCTTGCAGTCCCGGCAGCAGATGAATCGTATCTATGTACTGTCCAGACCTACCACACGAGAAAAGATTCTCGCCTATCTGAAAAGTCTTTCTGCTGAAGCACATAGTCAGGACTTACGACTCCCTATGTCCTATACCGCTTTGGCTCAGTATCTCAGCGTCGATCGCAGCGCCATGACAAGAGAATTAAAATGTCTGGAAAAAGAAGGCGTGTTGAAAAAAGAAGGACGGAATATTTATCTACACTAACTCCAATAATACTTCATACACTTTCTCATTCCTCATCACTACTAATACCAGTCTTTCTTTAGCCTGATTCAGTGCATGAAATAGTCTTCTTACATCTGACATCTCCTGTTTTCCTACTCTTTCATATCTTAGATATCCCTTTTCATCATAATAATACCGTTCATCCAGAACCACTGCCAGTCGCTCTGCATCTCTCACTGCCATACCTTTCATCTCAGAACAGGTCAGTCTTCTCTGATACCCTTGCATATCATATCCCTGCAACAGATTTTCTGCTTCTTTTTCGTTGTTCGCATAAACCACTTCGATATGAGGATAGCTTCTGTGACATTTGTTACGTGGCAAATGTATCATACTCTGAATAAACGAAGACAATTCTGCATTAGTCCGGATACGGTTGGTCAGACGAAATGTCTGTACTTTCGGTAGATTTTTCAATATTCTGACCGCATTTTCTCCCAGTTCTTCCGGTGCTATCATATCCTCGCAGTCACTGGAAAATATCATTGGATATTCCATATTTTGTTCCAGCAAAATCTTCAATTTATCTGGCGACAACAGGTGTGCTTCATCAATCAGAACTGCATGATATGTACTAAAATCCATTCCTTTTTCTATCTGATTATCTGGCAAAAAAACGATCCTGCGTAGCCGTTCATGCAACAGTTCCCATTTTTTACCATTTTCTCCGCAGTGAATCATACAAACTGACTGCCTGTTAGACAACTTCATGGCTATATCATACAAAAGCAATGTCTTTCCAGTTCCCGGTAATCCACTGAACCAGAAATACTGTCCTTCTTTTATTTTGATTTTCCTTAAAATCTGACGTTCAATATCTCTCTGCTGGGAAGTCAAAAAATACTCTTTTCTAAGAAAACGATCCGGTTCTGCCAATGGAGATATAAGATATAATTCCGCCTGAAAAAGATCTTCAATATTGCCTTCATAGTCATTGCCGTCTTTTTGCAAATCAGCACAAAGTTCTCCCCAATCCGCATCTACAATACGATCATGATTTGTCAAACGTACCAACCGATTTTGACTGCTAATATAGGTATAAGAACGAATCTGCCTGCCAAGAGCTGTCAGATAATAACGATTCTGTATCAATTGCTTTCGGATAGCTTCCTCTGATACTGCACCACTTTTTAGTTCTATATTTACAATCTGCTCATCCGTAATCTGAAGAAGATCAAATTCTTTTCCAAGTCTCGGAATCTGAAATGAATAAAAAAGACGGAGTTTGTACACCTCAGACATATGTTTTTCCAGATGATTTACCAACTCTTTCATACTGGATAATTCCCATTCTCTGATATTTAACGAATATTCCCTGCCCGATAAATGCTGCTCCATCTTCTGTAACTGTTTTATATTCTGATTCCTCGTAATTGCATAGATTGATACTGATATCATAACTTCCACCACCGTTTTGCTCTCTTATTTTAAAAAACTTTTGCTATATAGTTTTAGCATATAGCGTATGGCTATGTTGTCTGCATAAATTCAGTATATTCTATATTTTCCCATATTGCATATAGTATTTTATCTATTCATAATCTTCATACGCAAAAGAAGCATGTTTGTGCCATACTCCATTTATCACTTTAATTTCATGCTATATTCTAATATTCATATGCCTACATTACAGCCATGAGGATATCCTCCAGCTAATCAGCTTAACACTTTACCTGTTTCATGGATTTCGACACATTTCTATGTCTAAACAAACATTAATGATTCACTTAAAACAATTTAAGATCAAAACCTGTAACTGTTCCTGTTTAACAGTTCAACAAAAATAGAAAACCGTTCATTTAGAATATTTTCATCCTTTGTTTAACCAACTTTTTACAAAGGCAGGATTCGAACCTGCGACAACATGATTCTTAGTCATGTGCGCTTCCAACTGCGCCACTTTAAAGTTAGCAACCCAATTATATTAGAACTGGTGTTTGCATTTTTGTAACTTAACCCTGTTACGGGAAGCTGAATCTGAGGATTTCGTAATGTAGACATATATTAATCCATTTCTATGCAATCTCAATAAAAGTTGTTGCATTGGATACCTTAATCTGCGTATCCAATTCGGTAAGAAGTTTATTTCTCTTTTCTTCCAAAGATTCTAACTTCTTCTGAACATCCAGAGGATCCACCAGTTCTGTCGTATTCTCTTTTACATATGCATCCACAACACCTAATGGTTTCTCATCTTTTATTTTGTTGTCTTTTCCCAATATACTGAGACGCATATTTTCTGCTGTTGACTGTAACTGTGCATTTTTCAGATCACAAAAACGAATTCGTTCATTATACTCTGTTCTCATCTTAGACTGAAGTTTTCCCTCAAAATCTGCATCATCTTCGTATGCTCCTAATCCATGTAGTCTGCTTCTCAAAGATATTGCACCTGCAACCGTATAGCCTCCATATGATGTCTGAATCTCTGTTCTGGCATTAGAAGCCACAATTGCTGCATCGATTTTTTGAAATCGATCAATCAGATCCATGATCTGCTGATAAGCAGACTCTGCATCTTTGGCATATTCTTCTTTGCTGCTTCTTTTTACATATACTTTATCTTCATTTGGCTTGATGGTATCTACAAAACTTGCTTTTTCAATCTTATCTGCTATCTTCTTTACAAGCAGATCTCTTTCATCCAGTGCCTGTGTTACCAGCATTCTTTCACTCATAAAAATTCCTCCTTCAGTAATGTATCTATATACATTCTAAAAGAGGATTCTCATTCTGTCATTGAACTTGTAGTATAATAATTATGCTGCCGATTTTTTCTCCCATTCCTTACTGTATACATGCATTCTACGCAGCTGTGTTGTCTGATTTTTCAAAATATATTCTGCTTGAATCGGTTTCCTATTACCACATACCATTGCATCTATTGGTATCTGAAATAACTCGCTGAGTGCATACAGATTATCTATTGTAGGCATACTCTGACCATTTAACCAGTGATAAATACTCTGGACACTTCCGAGGTTCAAATACTGTTGCACATCTTTTACAGTAATTCCACGGCTGTCCATGATTCTGCGTAAATGAACTCCTGTCTTCTTTTTATCTATTAAAGGTATCATTGCTTCGCCTCCTATTCCAACACACTCTCCCAATGTTCACTTTCATAAGCTTCAAAACATAACCGTATCTGCTCTTCTGTCGTTTTTTCTACGGCCAGGTTCTCCGGCAATTCTTTCTTTCCGAAATACCTTATCTCAGTGGTCTCAATATTATCTTCAAAACTGCCTCCCAGTACGTTACAGAGCACAAAAATCTTTATCACGCCATATGGCAGGTTGCATCGATTGTGCTTTCTCCAGTCCTGGACTGCGATCAGTTTTTCTGCTGCCGCTTCCAGTCCGGTTTCTTCTTTTATTTCTTTGATTGTATTGGAAGCCACTGACTGATCTACGTCGCACCATCCGCCAGGCAGGGACCAGGTACCATTATTTTCGTGTACCAGCAGGATTTTTCCATCTTTGAAAATAGCAGCTCTGGTATCAATCTTCGGAGTCTGATATCCTGTCTCATTGCAGAAAAATGCCTGCACTTTTTCGATGGGGAGATCGGTTTCACAGGCGATCATTTCTGCTGCGATCTTACGCAATTCTTCGTACCGCTCGATATCATATTCATTTTTGCAGTAAGCCAGCCCCGCCTGGGCAAGACTCTGTATTCTAATGGCAAATTCTGTCCATTTGTTCATACTATTTTCTCCATTTTACACTACCAGTTGGAATAAATAAATCATCACCGGCATGGTCACCACTGACAACAATGTAGTCAGCACATACAGCGAACTGGAATAAGCTGCATCACTGTCATACAGCTGGGCCATAGAGGTCACGGCTGCACAGGCTGGGGTAATCGATGCCAGATATACGATCATCAGCACATTTTTGGCATCTGTGAGATTCGAAAACAGATAGATTCCTTTCATCAGTGGCAGCACCAGCACCGGATAGGCGATAAGCCGGAACATCGCTGACAGATAACTTCGTTTTCTGGAAAAAACAGCACTCAGAGGCTTATCCGCAATCACCATACCTGCAAGAAGCATTCCCAGCGGTCCAAGCATGTTGCTCATCTTATCCAGCACACTCTGTGCACCATCCGGAAACTGGATATGCAGTGCAAAAAATCCGATTCCAACTATGATGGAAATAATATTCACATTGCAAAGGATCTTTTTCCATTCGATTTTCTGTTCTTCGCAAAGCATGCTTTTACAATGCGTCCACAGAAGGATCACCTGCACCATAATAAAAGCACTGGTGTAGATCACATATTCCTGTCCAAGAAGTTCCTGCACCAGTGGAATCACCAGGATTCCCGCATTGGTATAGATCAGAGTTGCACGCTCGATCACGTCCAGCCCAAAGATCTTGCGCAGCACTGCTGTTATCAGCAAAAAAAACATATGTACCGCTGTCGCAGCTGCACAGGCCAGTATCAGTCCATTTTGCACCTCCGGCGTGGCGTCAATCTGAAAGGAATTAATAATCATACATGGTGTTACCAGATATACGATAATTGCAGAAAGACTTTTACTGTCAGATGATTTCACAATTCCACTCTTCACAATCGCATATCCCATAATCATGATTGCAAATAATTCCAGAATTCCCTTCATCAATAAGAAACTAAGTTGCATATTTTTCTCTCATCCTCCTGCTTCCATCTCAGCGTTTATCGTATCTTCGCTTGCCGCCATGGCTTCCAGTGTCATAGTTAAGAGCCTGGTCAGTTCCCATCCCAGCTGATCTGCACCTCTCTGAATGAGTTCACACAATGTTTCCATTCTCCCTGCTGATAACTATGCATTCTTTTTCCTGATCCTGAGATATCTCTTCCGCTTCTACAATCTCTTTTGGTGGCAGCGCCGCCAGCAGTTCCATATGCTTGCGATACATTTTCATAATCTCTGCCTTGAATCCAGTTACATCCATCAGAATACGATCATATTCGTGCTGCAGGCTGTCACAGCGAAGTTCTGCTTCTGATGTCACACGCAAAGCTTCTGCTTTTGCATCTTCCACCATTTTCTTTCCTTCTTCTTCCTGCTGCTTTTTATCCTGACGGGCTTTCTCCCTGATATCCATTGCCTTCTGCTGTGCTTCTACAATGACAATCTCACTCATTCGCTGAGCATTTAAGATCGCATCCTGAATGGTTTTCGGATCAGCACCTTCCGCCTCCATCCGATTGCGGTACTCTTCATATTCCCGTTTCAGATCCTCATATTTTTTCTCAGCCCCATCTAAACGTTTCTGCTGATCGTCAATCTCTAATCTTTGTTCCTGCAGTTCTTCTTCCAGCTTTTTCTGCTGCTTTTCCTGTTCTTCTAATTCTATCTTTACCCGCGTCACATAAGCATCTACATCAGACTTCTGGTAGCCCATAAATGCTGTGCGGAACTTGATATCCTCTGTTTCTACACTCATACACTTTTCCTTCCTGTTCTGTATTTTCCTATATTACTTTTTCAAATAGCTGTATTTCTCCTCTTTTAATACCTTCTGGTATGCATCATATGCCTCTTTTAAAGTATTATATTCCTGTCCATTTTGCTTACTGGAATTAATAAGTTTCACATAATCTCCAGGGATCAGGTGCTGAGATATCGCAACATATTCTTTTCCTTTCACTGTCCTGCTTCCAGTTGTTGTTTCTGTAATATAATACTTACCGTTACTTGTCTGCATAATGACCGGTATCTTTTTTCCGGCTCCTACTTCGTTTGTATTAAAAGATGTCCATGCCAGATATCTTTTTGTTTCCTCTTTTCCACTTCCCCAATAGGCCCAGGTACCATTTTTTAATAAGCTATTCTCCTTGATTGTCTTTTCTATCTCTGGTACATAACTGGATTCCGGGCATCTGGAATCAAACTCCAAATTATTATTATTTTTCAATTCATCACGCTCTAAAAGTTTACTGTCATTTAATGCATCAAACAGATTTTCCCTGATATTAAAATCATAAGATGCTTCCCCTCCTGTACCACTCCATTTAAATACTATATCAAAATTATCCTGGTCAAGGTATACTTCACACGTTCCCTTTGGTTCCGGTACTCCAATCCATTGATCTGTATCTCCCTCACTTTTATAGTGAGTCACATCTCCAATTGTTACAGGATCCCATGACTGCCAGTCTTTTATTTGCTGTTTCAGTTTCACATATACTCTCTTATCCACATTTCCCAGAATGACTTCTGCCATAACTTCTGCATAAGCATTCCTGACATTAGCAAGATCAGTTGCCTCTCTGCTTTTTTCTAACTGTTTATTGAACATGGGAATCGCGATAGCTACCAGAACCGCAATGATTGCAACTACAATTAATAATTCCGCCAACGTGAACCCTTTTCTTTTTCTCATTTATACACAACTCCATATCTATATACTTTACACTATCTTTTTAAGTATACCCAAAAAACTCTTATTCCGCAATCTGGAATAAGAGTTTTTCGAAATCAATCTGATTTATAAAATTTTTCGTTTCTTGAAGATAATGATAATCACAGCAACTACCACAAGACTCAGTCCTATCACAAAAGGGTAGCCATGGGTCAGTTCCGGCATATTATCAAAGTTCATACCATACCAGCCTGTGATCAGAGTCAGTGGGAAGAAAATGGTAGATATAATAGTCAGGAACTCCATGTTGTCGTTCTGGTGCTCTGCCACTTTTCCCTGATAAGTATCTCGAACCTGTCCAATGTAATCCAGCAGATACATGGTCCGGCCCATGAGACGATCAGCCCGGTCAGAAATGGTACCAAAGTAAGACAGGTTTTTTCCTGAAAAGAAATTATTTTCATTTTCCTCCAGCTGCTTTCCAAAGTCATTCATTTCGTCATAATATTCTCTCAGTATCAGAAGTTCTTTTCGAAGTAATGCAATCTCTTCGGTAACCTCATCCAGATCTCCTTCATTGATCTCTTCTTCTATGCCCATGATCTTTTTTTCATATCTTCCCAGATTATCCAGATCCTCATCCATAAACTTTGCACAGAAATTATACAGGAAACGTTCCCTGCTCTGTCCGGGTTTGGTTCTGCTGGCTATGATCCGCTTAATGATTTTTTCTGCAAAGTCCTCATCATCGATAATCACGATATTCTTACGGTTTGCGAAAAAATACATCCGGATCTTCTCTCCCAGTACATCATTGCGCCTTGGAATATGAAGGTTTCCACAGATACACTTCTGCTGTGACTCCACTTTACAGAATTCAATATCATCCAGATCAATATCACCTTCATAAGAAATACCGGCAATCTCCAGAGCCTGCAATGCCGTATCAGATTCGGAGACAAACACTGCACGAAGTTCCTTTTTCTGCTTCTGTTCCATCGTGCTTTCCGGATTCATCTGTTTTTCCAGTTTTTTACGCTCTTTTAATTCTGCTTTCATTTCCAGATATTCGTCAATGGATGATTTCATAATTGACTTTTTCAAAATATATACTTTTATTGCCATCGATTCTCCCTCTTTATCAGCATACTACTTCAGGTATCTCTGCATTTCTTCCCTGATCTGTCCAAATTGCTCCAGCGTCTTTGGATTCTTACTTTCAAAATGCATCATACGATCCAGGTAGCCCTGTTTTCTTACAATCTTACGACTTTCCGGATATACCAGCTCAAAGGTAAGACAAATATGCCCCACCACATGATCTACCGGCGTCTTTTTCACACTGCGCAGCACCGTATGATGTTCTTTGACCGCATCCATCACTTCCGGTGTCACCATGCTTTGCCGCAGATCTTCTGTAGTCACATTGTAAATATCTTCCAGCGGTGTTTCCAGATTCACCCGTAAAATATCCAGCTTGTCCGCATCCCTTAAGATCTGGCAAAATGGATCTTCTTTTAAGCTGTCAGGCAGCCGGTATGCGCTGTGCCAGTATATGGCATCTCGAATCCGCTCATGCCAGTCTGTTTTATCCAGGAACCGGCAAATCAACTTTTTCTCTCCAAAAAGGAGCTCCGCTCCAAACTTCGCATGATCTACCGATTCTGCATCTATAAATGTATGAAACCTGTGAACCTGCTCAAATCTTCCGATATCATGGAGCATGCCACAGATCCAGGCTGCGGTAATCTCTTCTTCAGACATAGACAGACTCCGGGCAATCCTTTCACATAAATCGGCCACTTTATAAGTATGCTCTATTTTCAATCGAATCTTCGGATCCGCTGTATCATAATGGCTCACATATTTTTCAAATTCTAACTGTACCCTTTGTCTGTTCATTTTCTTCTCCATGATTCTGCATTTTATTTCTTGTCTTAGTATACTTAAAAAACTCCCGCACTGCAATGCAGAACGAGAGTTTTCATAGCGAAACGGGAGGATGTTTTTCTAAAACCGAATTGCAATCTTTCCGATATTCTTCTTTGCTTTAAAGTATTCGATTGCCTCTACACTGTCTTTAAAATCAAACACGTCCGATATATAATTGGAACCCTTTAATACGCCCTGCTTTATAAGCGCTATGATTTCATCATGTACCTCTGCTTCTTCTGCCTTTGACGGCCACTGGGCAAATCGCAGATTAAAACAAAACGGTGCTTCTTCCCAGTTAATCAGATATTCACTTTTAGCCGTCTCACCATAGATACATACGTCGCCAAAGTTCTTCACCAGTTTCAGATTCTGATTGATCAATGCCGGCACCCCAGCCGCATCCAGAATCATATCTGCTTTCTCAGGAAGGATTTTTAACACTTCTTCTGACACATCACACTGGTCAAAATTCAGTGTATGGTCAGCGCCACATTTTCTCGCTGATTCCAGCTTTTTCTCCGTGTGATCCACACAAATAATCGGAGAAAGTCCCATGTATTTTGCCAGAGTAATAAATACCAGACCTACCGGACCTGCGCCATAAAGCACCAGACTTTTTCCCTTCTGAAAGCCAAGACGCTTCATCGTAGAATACACTTCTCGATACGTGACAATCATAGCCGCTTCCACATCATCCAATTCCTCAGGGATCTTCTTCTGTCCCAGATTGCCCTCTGTCAGCACGCCGTCTCCCACAGTATGTCCGTCTTCCATCATTGCCTCAGCGTCACCAATGACCGCATACTCTGCAAAGGCACCCCAGGTAGAATAGAATTCTTCTCCATCATCCAGAAATGGAAGAACTATCTTATCTCCTACAGTGAAATTTTTCACTTTGCTCCCGATTGCTTCCACACGGCCAACTCCCTCATGGCCAAGCACAGTCGGATAATTATGAAATCCTTTTAGTTTGTCATAAATGATTTCTTTATCCGTACCACATAATGCACCGGCGGTCATTCGTACCAGCGCCTGATACTCTCCAATCTCCGGTTTTTTCATTTCTTCCAGACTTGCATGTCCATCTTTCCAAATTACCAGACCCTTCATCATGATCCTATCCTCCTGCTGCTTTTTACAGTACAATATCAAAATATATTTTCACTTTACCACTCAATAACTAAGATCACAAGCATTTTTGATTCTTCTTTTTCCGTTTACTTTCCATCTCTGATCATGTATCATAGAGATGTTGAATTATATGAATGTGAGGAATTGGATAATCTTATGAGTCACACAAATGATCTTGGGCGGGATGAGATTCCCCGTCTGGTAATAAGGCTGGCCATCCCAACCATGCTGGCACAACTGGTTAATGTATTATATTCCATCGTAGACCGTATGTATATCGGTACCGGTGTTGGTGATCTGGCACTGGCAGGCGTAGGAATCTGCGCACCGATTGTCACTCTGTTAGCTTCTTTTGGTTCTATGGTCGGTCAGGGCGGGGCGCCTATTATGGCTATGAAAATGGGGAGTGGCAATGAAAAAGAAGCCCACCAGGTATTGAACAACGGATTTTTGATGCTGCTGGTTCTGTCAGCAGTGCTGACCAGTATCTTTCTGCTCAGCAAAAATAAGCTGCTCATGTGGTTCGGCGCCAGCGATGCCACTTTTTCCTATGCCAATACTTATGTCACAATTTATACTGCCGGAACTTTCTTTGCCTTAATCTCCGGTGGTATGAATAGTTTTCTGATTGCTCAGGGATTTTCCGGTCTCGGTATGGCGACAGTGGTGATCGGAGCAGTCCTGAATATCCTTCTGGATCCGCTCTTTATCTTCGTCTTCCATATGGGCGTTGCCGGTGCTGCCATTGCCACGGTCATCTCCCAGATCGTCTCCTGCCTGTTCGTCCTTGGCTGCCTGCTCAGTAAACGGATGCCTGTACGCCTTGGATGGGGCGATTTTCATTTACGCATGATGAAACGGATCGTTACGTTTGGTTTTTCTCCGTTCCTCATTCTTGCCAGTGACAGTATTCTGCTCATTGTTCTGAATACTGTGCTGCAGCGTTATGGTGGACCAGTAGAAGGCGATACACTGGTCACCTGTGCAACCATTGTGCAGAGTTATCTCTTGCTCATTACCATGCCTATGGGTGGCATCACCCTTGGCAGCCAGCCGGTTGTCAGCTTTAACTATGGAAAAGGTGACGCAGAGCGAATCAAAAAAGCGATTCTGTGCATCACCGGACTATGCGTTTCCTTCTGTATTTTTATGACCATCGTGACCTGGACCGTATCCCCGGTCTATGTACAGCTTTTCACAGAAGATCCTGAGATCTTAAGCCGTTCTGTCACTTACATCAAACGGTTCACTTTTATGATTATCCCTCTGGCGGTACAGTATCCGCTGGTAGATGAGACCACTGCCCTTGGAAAAGTAAAGCTGGCACTCTTCTGCTCCGCCTTTCGGAAGTTCGTCTTCCTTACCGGACTGATTTTGCTGCCTGCTCTGCTCACTGCAGATGCCGCGTTCTTTTCCGAACCGGTAGCCGACGTGGTATCTGCCACCGTAACCAGCTGCCTTTTCTTCCACTTCTTTCCGAAGATTCTGAAAGAGAGGGAACGCCTTACGATTTAAACGGCGTTCCAACCTCAATCAGATTCCCATCTGGGTCATATCAACTTACAATCATAATCTTTTATTTTAAGTTCATATTCCTTTCTTGATTCTGGATATGTTTTAATATAGCTTTTCTGGTCGTAACTGTTCAGTACCTTCACAGTTACGAGTCAAAATCCATTGAAAATCGCCTGCGGCGATGGGATTTTGCCTTGCCTGTCTCGGGATTTTGGCATTTTCATGCCAAAACACCTCGCGGGACAATGGGTTCTGAATAGTTACTTCTGGTCTTTATTATACTTTGTCACTACTCTGGTCTGCTCATATAGATTGATACAATGCTAACTGATATCCATCAGCAGTATATCCATACAAAAAATGATCCGTGATTTTAAGAATTGTCAGTATTTCTTTGAATCATTTTTCACATCCTCATCTATTAATTATTTTCTAAAACTCTCAATCCTGTTGAGAGTTTTTCACTTCTTCCTCTGCCATGTCATACAATTCAGCCAGTTTTCTCTGCAGGATGCTCTTATCAATCAATTTTGTCTTATACTCAGCGATCATTGTCTGAGATAAACTTCTGCTTAAAGAATATTCCACAACATCTGTGTCTGCATTTTTGCAAAGAATCATTCCAACACTCGGATTCTCTTGTGGTTTCTTAACATCTCTGTCTAATGCTTCCAGGTAAAAATCCATCTTGCCCATATACTCAGGCTTAAAATCATCAATCTTTAAATCAATTGCAACCAGACACTGAAGCTCTCTATGATAGAAAAGAAGATCTACATAATAATCATTATTTCCAACCTGAACGTGATACTCTTCATCAATGAAAAGAAAATCTCTGCCAAATTCCAAGAGAAATTTCTTCATATTTTTCAAAATTGCTTTTTTCAGGTCATACTCTTTATATGGTTCCGGAAGATCCAGAAATTCCAGCATATACATATCTCGAAGCACACCTGTCATATCTTTGCTCTCAATTGCTGATGGAGCCTTTCCATTTGATAAAATCAGACGCTCATAATATCCACTATCAATCTGTCGTGCCAGCTCTTTTGCCTTATATTTCTCCTTAGAAGCCAGTTTTAGATAGAATTCTTTTTCTTCATAGCTTTTAGTTTTTGAAATAATATGCATATTATTTGACCATGTATTTTCTCTCAACAGCGTTGAGAGTTCTGGCCTGTCCTTATATGTTTCATAAAACTGTTTCATTCTCCAAATATTCTGTGATGAATAGCCTCGGATGCCAGGCTCTCTGCTAAGGATATATTCTGACAATGCTTTAACTGTAGATTTTCCCCAGCCATTTACTTCGATTTGCTTTGAAACATACTCCCCAATAGCCCAATATAATTCAATGATTGTAGAATTAACCTGATATTCCGCTTTCTGCTTTGCAGAATAGATCATTCCAAGCACATCATCAAATAATCCTACATTTTCCATTTCATTCATGCTTTATTTTCCCCTCTGTTCTACAATCTCTTCTGCTTCTTCGTTTGGTACATTTAGTTTCATTAGTAATGCAATCCGTATCAATTGCGCAATGACTTCATCCAACAATTATTATCAACCATATCTTTACACTTAAGGTATAACTTTTTGTCACTTTAATGTCTTCAATTCCATTCTTTTAGTCATGCTATATGTACAATCATTGATACAGAAATTTTTCATCATCTCATTAATAATTATTCGAATCGTATATTATGGATTCCTCTTAAAATTACCAACTGGTATGGATTTTGAAGTCATCTCTTTTAATCTTTCATCTCTTCGCAGGTGATACCTACCTGCTCCAAAAGTGCCAGGGTCTGCTTCGCAAGGCGACCCTTGGTTAAGGCAAATGTTAAATAACGCATGGTTGCTTTCCTCGATTCTACTATATAAGTCCTGAACGGCAGTTGTGGGAGTGCCTTTGGCACGGAATAACTGACTTCCAGGACTAGTGTAGCGTCTCACTCACTTTCAGCAAAATGACGTAGAGTGAATTTTCAGCCTGCAAGGCGCTGGAATGAGGCGATGCGGTGGCATCGTCGATTGACAGCAACACCGCCGATGGAAATTCAAACAAGTCATTATGCGAAATGTGAGTGAGACACTACACTAATTCTTCGTCCAGTCGGACATGTACTTATTCAGGGTCGCTGCCTGTTCTGCACCCAGACCTGACGGACATTCTTTTAAGACGACATTTTTTCCGTGGTGGCGCATGTTCATCGCCAGCTGTACGGCTGCCTGTTCGTGGGCGCTGTCGTATGGCACGGTCAGGATCTCTTCCGGTGGCTCCGGTTGTATCTTCTGATGCTTCAGAGCGGATAACAATTCATCGATGACAACAACGAATCCGATCGATGGAGCATCTTTTCCAAAGTGTTTTAACAAATTGTCGTAACGTCCGCCTTTGACTACGGCATCGCCGCTTCCGTAGGTGTAACCGCGGAAAAAGATGCCGGTGTAGTAGTTGTAACGGCTGAGCATGCTTAAGTCGAAGCTGACGTAGCGGGCTACGTCATAGTATTCCAGAATCCGGTAGATTTCTTTCAGGCGGAGAATGGATTTTCTCGCTTCTTCGTTGGTCGCGTAGTCCATAGCTTTTTCAAGAATCTCTACGCCGCCGTACAGTTCCGGCAGTGCCATCAGTGCATCGCGCACTTTTCCGTGGATCTCAAGCTGATCCAGAATGGATTCCACGCCGAAAATGTTCCGGTTGGCGATGAAGTCTTTTAACTTGCCTTCGGATTCTTCGTCGATGATGACGTCTTTTAAGATACTTTTGAAGTAATCCAGCTGTCCGACACTGATCTGTAGTTCTTCCAGACCGGCGCTTTTTAAGCAGTCAGCTACCATGGCCACAATCTCCGCGTCTGCCTGCGGGGAATCAGCACCGATGAATTCTGCTCCCAAGTGGGTAGTCTCCTTCAGTCTTCCCTGATAGCTGGAATTGTTGATAAAGGTATTGCCCTGGTAACAGAGACGGATCTCGCCTTTTTCCTGCTGAAAATACTTGGATACGGCTCTTGCGATGGACGGTGTGATGTCCGGCCGGAGTACCAGGGTGTTACCCTCGCGGTCAAAGAACTTGTAGAGGTCTTTGGACGGAGTGGTTCCTACTGATTTGTTAAATACATCAAAAAATTCGAAAGTTGGGGTCTCGATGTCCCGGTATCCGTAGCTTTTCAGTACTTTGTGAAGCCGGTTCTGAAGCTGCAGCTTTCGTTCACATTCGTCGTTGTAAATGTCCCGGACTCCATCCGGCGTATGCAATAATCTTTCCATAAATACATCTCCTCGCACTGCTTACACTTTTCTGTGTTATGGTAAATGCTGTCTTTTTACTTTTCCGCGCTACAGTGCTAATTCGTTAAATTACTGTCTTATTATAAAAGGGTTGTGTACCCTTGTCAATCCCTCTGCTGTAAATCTTTTTGCAGACCGTCGAGATAGGGCACGAAAATTCCCTGTCTCGGTGTCAGGGTGTAGTCCATATCCAGTTCTTCCAGCCGGAAGCTTTTGCGGCCTCCGCTCTCCTGTCGGTTCCAGAATTTCATCATATGCTGATATGGCAGGTAGTAAAATAAGTCTCGGTTGCTGTAGTAAATCAGCAGGAATGCGATGCCGCCCTGCTTTTCAAAATTGGTCATGAACTGCACCTGATGCTCGTGGAGGTTCTGCAAGGCGAAAGTGTCGCTGCTGCACTCTTTGGCATCGAAGCAGACCGGGATTCCCTGGACGCAGCCGATGTAGTCTACGGTACTTTTCTGTTCAAAATAAGCCAGCGTGATGTGGCGGCTCTGCTTGTCGATATTGATCGGGGTGATCGGGGTCGGAATCTTCTGGATCAGAGCAAGCCCCTTTTCCAGGTAAATCTCATTGGAGCGATTGACCAGATCCTCTAAAACCGAACCTCGAAGACCCCGGGAATTCCATGTAGCCATCTATTTGTGATTCTCCTATTATGATCTTAACTTGCTTTGCTTCCGGCGCTTGCAACTCTCTCACTGGGGCGCTATCGACCCCGGATTGCACAACTTGCTTATTCTCCGGCGCAAACTTTTTTCAAGCGTGCGAATTCTTTTGGCAACGGTGCGGTGAAGGTTTTTCCTGACAAATATGCCAGTGTTCCTGACATTTCCGGGAACACTACTTTTCTTGCATGAAGCATCTGATGCCGGATGTGACACTGTTCTTCGTAATATTGATTAGCTTTCCAATCGCCGTATTTGCCATCACCGATGATCGGATGCCCGATGCTTGCCAAATGTGCACGGATCTGATGCGTCCGACCGGTGACCAGAAGCACTTCCAAAAGTGTCGCATTCGAATAATGCTCCAGTGGGCGATACTCTGTGATAATCGGTTTCGCATCCGGGACGGGCAGCACCGTATGAGCCGTATCGCACCTGGCAACATCTACACCGGTGTCATTCTCATCAAGCTCCCCAGGCAAGATCTGCACTTGATTTGTCTTTTCATCTTTCCATAGCCAGCCCTCAATATGGCAGGCTTCTTTGACCTCGCCCGTTACACAGGCCTCATAATACTTGTGAAGGGAACGATCCTTTAAGATTCGGGAAAGTTCCTGCAATCCCGCAAGACTCTTCCCGGCAAGCAGCAGACCACTGGTATTGCGGTCAAGTCGATTGCAAACCGCTGGTTTCAGGATCTGAAGATCTGTTTCTGCAACCTGATCACTTTTTAGCAAATATGCAATCATCTGTTCATTGATTGAAATATCTTTTGGCTGTGCCTTCTGAGACAGAATCCCCACTGGCTTGTTCAGGATCAGGATGTGGTCATCCTCGTAAATGATCTGTTCCTTCTTCAACGGTGGAATCTTTGACCAATAAGTAGCCGGAACAAGAGCACTTTTCTTGATGCCAATATTAGCACTATCGTTAGTTCCGGTATTGTTCTGACGAATTGTGTTCACATGAATCGAACTGAATTTGTTCCAGGTATCGTCGCTCAAAAATACTTTGATCGTGTCCCCTGCCTGCACAATTTCTTTTCCTGCTGCTTTCTTACCGTTCAGTGTGATATTTTTCTTTCGCATCATTTTATAAAGAAAGCTGACCGGGGCTGTATTCAAATAGCGCCCCAGCAGCTTGTCTAATCTCTGTCCCGCCTGTGCCTGGGACACCTGTATTTCCTGCATATCTTGAAATATCTCCTTTCGCACGAACTGCGACATTGCATTGTTCAAAGCTTGTTTTCTCATGTCGCAACTGTATCGATCTGACGATACGCGACATCTCATTGCTCAAAGCTTGTTTCCCGATGTCTTAGATGCTGATAGCAAGGATGACTGCCTTGACCAGTTCGTTTCTGGTCGCGTTTGGATAACGTTCATCCGGGGTATATGGCACCTGTGCTTCTTTTTCCAGATGATCCGGATAGAGTTCGTCTACTCTGCGCAGGAATTGTTTCTGGTCTGTGAAGACTTTTACATTGGCTTTAAATCCATTGCCTTGCAGGATTTTTTTGATATGTTTTTCTACGAAAGCCGGATCTGCCTTTGGGCTCTCGGTGAGTCCGATTACGTTCAGACCGCTTACCACAATGCTGACAAACGGGGTGTTTTTCTCGTATGCGCTGACAGTTGCTTCGTAGATTACCGTCATATCTTTTACATGTGCCGCGATCTCATCATGCTGTTTCTGACTGATTGGCTTCTGCAGCCAGATCATGATCATGTTCACAGCAAACTTGCTTGCCGGAAGGCAGCCAAGAATGGCTACCAGCGTAAACATGTTTTTTCTGGTATGGGTGATGTACAGTCCTGTCAGAAATATG
This sequence comes from Lachnospiraceae bacterium OF09-6, assembly GCA_003435055.1. Taxonomy (GTDB): domain Bacteria; phylum Bacillota; class Clostridia; order Lachnospirales; family Lachnospiraceae; genus Marvinbryantia; species Marvinbryantia aceti. The sequence goes on along the minus strand of QUMM01000029.1, from coordinate 22,813 downwards.
ATGACCGGGATTGCAAACATAAATATTGTGATCGCTGTGCGCTTTTTCTTCTGACTGCTAATATATCCAAAATCGCCTTTTTGTATTTTCACCATATATCTGCCTCTTTTCACTATCTTCTATATGCTTCTTTTATTTCTTCTTGTGTGTATTTCGAATTGTTTTCTTCTTGTGACCGTCCTGTCTTGTTCCTGCCTGGCGACCGCTCGATTGTCTTTCATTCTGATGGTTGTTTCCGGATCTTGCCCCTGTCGGGCGGTTGTTCCATTGTCTTTCATTCTGACGGTTGTTTCCGGATTTTGCCCCTATCGGGCGATCGTCCCATTGTCTTTCGTTCTGACGGCTATTTCCGGATCTTGCCCCTGTCGGGCGGTTGTTCATCTGCTTCTTTCCCTGGCGCTGTTCACGACTGTCCGCACCATTTCTGTTTTTCTGTCCGATGTTTTTTCTTGGGCGAATCAGGCATTCTTGTCCGAATCCGATCAGGTCTTCGCGGTGTTCTTTTAACAATGCTTCTTTGACCAGATCGTAGTTTTTCGGATCTCGGTACTGGATCAGCGCCCGCTGCATGGCTTTTTCATGCGGATTTTTCGGCACGTAGACCGGCTGCATATTCCGCGGATCCACGCCGGTGTAATACATACAGGTTGAGATCGTGGACGGGGTCGGATAAAAGTCCTGCACCTGCTCTGGCATATAGCCAAGATCCCGCAGATATTCTGCCAGGGCGATCGCTTCTTTTAGCGTGGAGCCCGGATGAGATGACATCAGGTACGGCACCAGAAACTGGTTCATGCCGTAAGCCTTGTTCAATTTCTGATATTTGGTCACGAATTTCTGATATACTGCATTTTCCGGCTTTCCCATCTTCTCGAGCACGGCATCGGAAATATGCTCCGGTGCAACTTTTAGCTGCCCGCTGACATGATGCTGAATCAGTTCGCGGAAAAATGTGTCGTCAGGATCTGCGATCAGATAATCAAAACGAATTCCGGAACGAATGAATACTTTTTTGACTTTTGGCAGGGCGCGTAGTTTTCGCAGCAGCTGCAGATAGTCCGAATGATCTACACGCAAATTTTTGCATGGCTTCGGGAAAAGGCACTGCTTCTTTACACATACACCTTTTTCCAGCTGCTTTTTGCAGGCTGGCTGACGGAAATTGGCTGTCGGACCGCCCACATCATGAATGTAGCCCTTGAAATCTTTGTCTTCGATACATTTTTTTGCTTCTTCGATCAGGGATTCATGGCTTCTGGTCTGAATAATTCTTCCCTGATGAAATGTCAGCGCGCAGAAATTGCATCCGCCGTAGCATCCACGGTTGCTGACGAGTGAAAATTTTACTTCTTCAATGGCCGGAACGCCGCCATCTTTGTCATACATCGGGTGCCAGGTGCGCTGATATTCGAGCCCGTACACAATGTCCATTTCGTCCTGCGTCAGCGGTTTCTGCGGTGGATTCTGGACCACAGCGATGCCATTTGGGTATTCTTCTGCCAGGCGCTTTCCGCTAAACGGATCGGTGTTGCAATATTGTATATAGAAACTTCTCGCGTAATTCAGTTTGTCTTCTACCAGTGATTCGTAGGCCGGAAGCCGTGTGACATCGTACACATCTTCGGGATGGCTGGTCTTGTAGACGGTGCCATCGATAAAGGTAATGTCTTTGATATCGATGCCCGCATTCAGGGCATCTGCAATCTCCACGATGCAGCGCTCGCCCATGCCGTAGGATAACAGATCTGCCCCGGAATCCAGCAAAATAGACCTTTTCAGGGAATCTGACCAGTAATCATAATGTGCCAGACGGCGCAGACTCGCTTCGATGCCTCCGATGATGATCGGTGTCTTTTTATAGGTCCGGCGAATAAGGTTGCAGTAGACCACGGTGGCGTGATCCGGCCGTTTTCCCATGACGCCGCCCGGTGTAAATGCGTCTGTTTTCCTTCGTTTTTTTGAAACGGAATAATGATTCACCATGGAGTCCATGTTGCCGCCGGACACCAGAAATCCCAGTCTTGGTTCACCGAGAATCGTGATACTGGCATCGTCTTTCCAGTCCGGCTGCGCGATGATTCCGACGGTGTAGCCGTTATGCTCTAAAATCCGGCTGATGACGGCATGCGCAAAGGACGGATGATCCACGTAGCATCTCCGGTGATGTATACAAAATCCAGTTGTTTTATGTTTCTCTGTGCCAGATCTTTCGCTGACACAGGCAAAAATCCATTTGTCATTGTTGCTCCTAATTTTATGATAATTCCAGTTAGCATTCATGCCTGATACTTACCGGCTGACTTTTATTTTGTTAAATTTTCTATTTCCTGCTGACTCAATCTGCGATAACTGCCTTTAGAAAGTGACTCGTCCAGGATGAGGCTTCCAAATGCAATCCGCTTCAAATACAGGACTTCATGCCCCACTGCTTGACACATGCGTTTTACCTGATGAAAACGCCCTTCGTGGATCGTGAGCCTGATTTCGCTGTAATTTTCTTCCGGATGGGTGCTTACGATTTCCAGTTCTGCCGGCAATGTCGGCTTTTCATCGCCGATGTCCATTCCTTCCCGGAACTGCGCACAGCAGTTTTCTTCCATGCAGCCGCTCACCTTGGCATAATAGGTCTTCGGCACATGCTTTTTGGGGGAAAGCAGGCGATGCGCCAGAGGTCCGTCATCAGTGATCAACAGCAAGCCTTCGGTGTCTTTGTCGAGGCGCCCTACCGGAAATAGACGGTCTTTGATCGGTGAATCAATCAGGTCCATGACGGTTTTTTCCAGATTGTCTCTGGTGGCGGTCACGTAACCGGCAGGTTTGTGCAGCAGTAAATATTCCTGTTTTTGTGTGCTGACCGGCTTTTCATCCACGGAAATGATCTGTTGTTCGGGATCAATCTTTATGTCTCCGTTTTTCGAAATCTCTCCATCGATTTTCACGCGCTTTTGCTTTATTATTTTTTTTACTTCGGTTCTGGTTCCGAATCCTGCGTTGGCAAGAAATTTATCTAATCGTTCTGTCATACTTTGAATTCTATCCCCTGTGCTTTGTATCCTTCTGCAATGATGTCAAGATTCTTGTGGAACCGGATCAGTTTTTCCAGATTATCTTCCTGATAGACTTCGTAAAATTCATCCTGAATCTTGGCAACATCTCGTTTGTTTGCGATCGAATAGAGATTCTGGATCGTCAGAAGGATCTCGGTTACAATGTTTGCCTGAATCTGTCTGGAATTCTGCGCATCCATGATCTCATTGCGCACCTCTGACATTTCACGGTCGAGTACTTCGATGGCATCTGCCGCATTGCTCAGTTTTTCCCGGATGTGCTCCGGAATGTTCTGCTTGTATTTGTATTGAAGGGAATGTTCAATGGTAGACCAGAAATTCATTCCCATGGTGCGGATCTGAATCTCGACTTTTACGGTCTTCGGTCCGTTCAATGTCTGTACATGATAGTCTACAATGATATGATAGCTTCGGTATCCGCTGGTCTTTTCGTTGGTGATGTAGTCTTTTTCCTGGCGAACTGCCATGTCCGTCCGGGAGCGGATAATGGAAACGACTTTTTCAATGTCTTCCACAAACTGGCAAATGATACGGATTCCCGCCAGATCATCCAGTTCTGCTTCCATCTGCTCCAGCTCCAGATTTTTCTTTTTTAGTTTGTCCAAGATGCTGGATACGGATTTTACTCTTCCGGTTACATCCTCGATGGGACAATACAGCCCTCTCGCTTTATGTTCGTATTTTAAATGTTCAAATTTGGTAATCAGCTCTCGTACTGCCAGATCGTACGGATCCAGCATCTCGCGCCACAATTGTATTTTCATCGTTCTTCACCTGCTTTTCGTTCTATTACAGACTTAGTCAAAATAAAGTATACCACAGACCTTTTTTCAATTCAAACGGAAAGGTGTCTTTTTATGAAACAGTTTATTTTGAATGCTCTGATCTTATGGGCAACTTCTCTGGTGCCCGTGCTGCTTCCGGTTATGATTATTTCCCGGATTTTGATTGGGTCGGATGTGCTGTATCTGATTTTGAAGCCTTTTTTGTTTCTGTGCAGAAAGCTGCAGGATGTAAAATTCTGGGATTATACTCACCCAGAAAAAGACGCAGATGCGCCAAAAAAGAAGTTGGGTCTTTCTGTTGAAGGTTTTTATGCGATTTTGGTTGGATTTGGCTGTGGGTTTCCGATGGGTGTGAAGACACTGGCAGATCTGTTGGATACGCAAGCGATTTCCAGTGAAGAAGCTCAGTATCTTGCTTGTTTTATCAATAATGTCAGCCCGGCTTTCCTGATTGGGTTCGTCTGCCAGGATCTGCTGCACGCTCCGGAATTTGTTCTGCCATGCGCGGCGATGATCTATGGGGCATCACTTGTTTATGGAATGGTGACGCTGGGATTGCGTGGATGGAAAGATGGATGGGGACAGGCAACGGGGATGCATTGCGGTGATGGATTCCGACAGCCGGGACTCTCTTCTTTCACAAATCTACTCGATGCCTCGATTGAAGACAGTATCACACAGATGCTGAAGATCGGTGGCTATCTGGTGGTGTTTTCGATTCTGTCGTTTGTTGTGTGCCGTCTGGCATTTTTACCTGACATAGCAAAAGCCTCCATTAGCGCCGTTTTTGAGATATCTCTTGGCAGCAGACTGCTTGCAAGCTTATCTTGTTCTTTTGTCTGGAAGTATGTTTTGTTAGTTGGTGCGCTCTCCTTTGGCGGGCTGTGTAGCGCCTTCCAGTCCACATCTTATCTGAAGAAAATTGGTGTGTCGATGGGGAGTTATTTGAAGAAGAAGGTGGTTACGGCAGCTATAGCAGTAGGATTCTGCCTGATCTATGTACTGTGAGAGGCTATAGGCGCCTGGGGTTCTCTTCACGGGTGTTCAGTAACCCTGGATTACACAACTTGCTTCTTCTCCGGCGTCTATCCCGTTATTCATCTCGATTAAGACACTGTAACACAAAAATCCCGATGCCTTTACGGCATCGGGATAACTTATCTTTCTTTTTTAGATGCCCGGTAAAGCGCACTACGCTTTCTATGCTTCTAAACCTGAGTATCTTTCCGCATCTTTTACTACCATCCATACTTTCTCATATAATTCTGTAGCTTTCTGCGTACTCTGGCATCTTTTCTTCTGTATCTTTTTATAATTTTCCACTATAACTGCTATTCTATATCTTCACAGCCATTATGATTCTCTCATCTATCTATTACTCAATACTTCGCAGATATTTCTTTCTATTCTTCTACTTCTTCCTCGTCAGCTGCAGCCAGATCTTCTGTGTTGTAGTTGCTGGTGTTCTGTGACTGAGGAGATAACTCGCTTCTGTTCTTGGTTACGATGTCGTAACAGGACTGAATGGAGTTGATGAAAGTATTATATTTCGCACTTACAGTATCGGATGCATGACTCATGATCTGTTCCAGATTAGCCAGCATATCATCGGTATAGCTGATCGCGCTCATACGAATGTTGTTAGCATCTTCTGTAGCAGAATCCAGGATCTGCTGAGCCTGCTGGCGACTCTGATCTAACAACTGCTGAGACTGCTGTCTTGCCTCACGCATGATCTCATTCTCTTCTACCATCTGCTGCTGCTTTTCTGTTGCGTCCGCAATCAGTGCATCTGCCTTGGTCTGTGCATCTGCCAGAATCGCATCCTTATTGCTGATAATCTTCTGATATCTCTTGATCTCGTCCGGAGTCTTCATACGAAGTTCTCTTAAGAGTTCTTCCAGTTCTTCCTTATTCACTACAATCTTGGTAGAAGACAGTGGCTGGAACTTACAACTATCCACATATTCTTCAATTTCTTCAATAATCTGCTCAATTCTGCTGCTCATCTTATCTCTCCTTCTTCATTAATCATTCAATACCCCTTGCAAAATCGCCTTTATCCGGCTTCTTTTGCTTATCTATGGCTTCCCGCCATCTTTCTGTTTATCTCTGATACTACTTCTTCCGGAACAAACTTTGATATGTCTCCCCCATATAAAGCCACTTCTTTGACTGTCGATGAACTCAGGTAAGCATATTCCAGACTGGTGGTCAGGAATATCGTATCAATCTCCGGATCCATGATCCTGTTCGTCTGTGCCATCTGCAGTTCATATTCAAAGTCAGTAATCGCACGCAAACCTCTCACCAGGAACTGGGCATGACATTCTTTTACAAAATCGATCGATAACCCATCAAAGGATTCTACTCGTATATTGCTGATATCCTTTGTCACTTTCTTTAGTATATTAACACGTTCTTCTACAGAAAACAACGGATTTTTTTTGTTATTCTGTAAGACTGCCACAATCAGTTCATCTACCAGTGTCGCTGAACGCTTCATCACATCGAGATGTCCAAATGTTACCGGGTCAAAGCTTCCCGGGTAAACTGCTCTTTTCATGTTTTTTATTTTCCTCGCTGTATCATGCCCGTCACTGTTCTCAGTAACTCATGCATCTTTCTTTTCGATAAATACATGTGCATTTGTCTTGTATTTTTTATACTTCTTCATCTGATATCCTAAAGAATCCAGATAGGAAAAATCAGTCTGCAGGGATGCTTCGGTGATGATCACCGTGTAGTCATCTACCAGATCAGAACCCCGTAATGCTTCCAGCACCTGTTTCTCCAGCTCGTGGTTGTAAGGCGGATCCATAAAGATGAAGTCATACGCTCCCCGTCCCCTCAGACGACTGAGTGCCTGGAATACATCCGTCTGCATCAGTTCTGCATGTTCCTCCAGATGTGTAAACTTCAGATTCTCCCGGATACATTCGGCTGCTTTTGGAACAGACTCGACCAGTACTGCCTCAGCCGCTCCACGGCTCAGAGCCTCGATACCGATCGCTCCACTTCCACTGAACAGATCCAGAAATCTGCACCCCGGAATATCCGTCTGTATCATATTGAACAAAGTCTCTTTAATCCGGTCGGTGGTCGGTCTGGTATCCATTCCTTCGATTGTCTTCAGATTCAGATGTTTGGCTGAACCGGCAATTACTCTCATATTTCTTTATCCTTCATTCTCGCTGATTACATAACCGGCAAGGTTGTATGCATGGTCTGAGATGCGCTCCAGATTGCTGAGAATGTCCAGAAATGCCACACCACTGACCGGCTTACAAAGCTGTCTGGCCATACGGTCAATATGCTGATCTCTCAGCTCGTCTTCCATATCATCTACCCGTTCTTCGTATTTTCCTACCAGAACTGCCTGATCGATATCGCTCTTTTCAATCGCATGCACTGCACAAGAAAAGCTGTCTTTTACCAGACTCATCATCTCGGAAAGTTCTCTCTGTGCTTCTTCAGAGAATACAATACGATTCTCCGGCTCGTCTGCATTGACCAGTTCGGCAATGTTTTCCACATGATCGCCTACCCGCTCAATATCACTGACGGAATAGAACAGGTTCTTAATCAGCTCATGCTGTTTTTCTGTCAGAGACAGATTCTCGATCTCAACCAGATATTCCGTAATCAGTTCTTCCATTTTATTAATTGTCTTTTCCGTGGATAACACTTTGTCTATCAGTGCCTTATCATAATTCATGACTGCCTGACAGGCATCTTTCAGATTTCCGTTGGCAATCTCACCCATATGCACAACTTCTTTGATCGCATTCTCCACGGCAAAATCCGGGGATTTCAGAATACGGCGATCCAGATGACGCAGGGTCGCTTTTTCGGCGTTGTCCTCTGCTATCTGATCGGATTCTTTCTCTCTGACCACCAGACCAGACAGCTTCACCAGTCCCATGGCAAACGGGAACTGTATGATTACATCCACAATCTTGGCTCCTGTGTGGAATATAGAGATACCCACACTGTCAATCGCTGTATGCGCAAAGCCTGGCATAATACGGAACAAAATAAATCCTGCTGTTCCCAGCACAATGGCTCCGATCACATTAAAGATCAGATGAATCGCTGCTACTCTCTTGGCATTTCTCTGTGCACCAATACTGGATAATACCGCCGGCATACAGGAACCGATATCTGCGCCCAGACAGATGAACACCGCTGCACTGGTAGTAACGGCGCCACTGGTCGCTGCCAGTGTCTGAAGCACACCAACCGATGCAGAAGAGCTCTGCATGATCACCGTCACGATCAGACCTACGGCAATACCAATGAACGGATTATTTCCTACTGCCATGAATGCATTGGTAATAATCGGTGAATCCATATAGCTTTTCGCTGCGGATCCCATATATCCAGACCGATAAACAACATGCCAAGACCAATCAGAATCTCCGCAATCGTCTTCTTCTTGGATGACTTGGAAAATACAGTGATAAATACACCGATTCCAAGGATCAGTGGTGCATACAGTGATGGAGATATGGCTTTGAAGCTATCTCCCAACTGCCCCAGCGATACAATCCATGCCGTGATACAGGTACCGATATTCGCACCCATGATCACTCCCACTGCCTGTGGAAGACTCATGATACCGGCATTTACAAATCCAAGAACCATAACCGTAGTGGCCCCGCTGCTCTGTATGATCGCGGTCAGTCCCGCACCGACCAGAACAGCAACCAGACGATTGTTGGTCAGGATCCCCAGCAGCTCCTGCATTTTGCTTCCTGCGGACTTCTGAATACCGCCGGACATGGCATGCATACCATACAGGAACATTCCAAGGCCCCCGATGAACATAAATAGATTCGAGACGTCATTAATTGACATGATTTATCCCCCTGATTTTCGTATTCTGTGAACCAAAAGCCATATATCGTGCTGACACGTCACAGCTTTTGCCGTGCTGCTTCTACGTTACACGATATTTCTCCAGTCCAGATCTCCGTTGGCAAGTCCCAACAACAGAGATTCTGCTGTGGCGATATTCGTCGCAATCGGGATATTATATTTATCGCAGCATCTGGTAATGCTGTCTATGTCGGCCTGTCTCGGGTCCTGAAGCAGAGGATTGTAAAAGAAAATGACCATATCCATATCATTCCGCTCGATCATCTCTGTGAACTGCTTATCTCCGCCGACAGCCCCTGGCAGGAACTTGTGTACTCTCAGGTTCGTCACTTCTTCAATTCTTCTTCCAGTGCCGCCTGTTGCATATAATTCATGTTTGCTGAGTATCCTTTTATAAGCAAGGCAAAAGTTCTCCATAAGGCTTTTTTTGCTGTTGTGTGCAATAAATCCTATTTTCATAGTTCCATCCCTTTCCCCATACTAACCCATATTACTTTGTCAATTATACCATCGTTTTTTTATTATGGCAAATACATTTTGTTCCGTTTCATACAACAACTGCCAGTTTAAGTTTTTTTATACTCCACATACTATTCTCGCAATACAAAATTGCAAATAACCAGTACAAAGGAGGTAACAATCATGAGTAGTCGTTCATCTAATACCACAGCGGTTCCCGAGGCAAAAGGTGCATTAGACCGTTTCAAATATGAGGTGGCTAACGAACTGGGAGTTCCGCTTACCAATGGTTATAACGGAAATCTGACTTCCAAACAGAACGGTTCTGTCGGTGGTTATATGGTCAAAAAAATGATCGAAGAACAGGAAAAACAGATGAGCAGCAAATCACAGAATACCATGCAGTAATCTGTGAAAGCAGGCAGAGTAAAGGCAGGCGCCCACACGGCTCCTGCCTTTTTCTGTATCCTGCATCTCTTCTGTTCCAGGCAGACTGAAACTCCTGCTGTCAAAAGGCAATCATTAAGAAAGTGCTACATCTCCTGTGATTTCGTCATTAATCACATAATAGGCCTTGCCCTCTTCCGGTTTCACATAGACGGTCACGTTCTTCATCTCAGATACTTTCTTTTTCAGTTCTTTTGTCCAGTATTCTTTGATCTTTTTCATGATCTCATCTGTAGTGATCTCATCTCCCATATACTGAACATAAATGGTCTGTTTTGCTGCCATAATTCTTCCTCCCGGCTGCTTTTTACAGCTTCTATATCATCCTGTTTCAAATCATAAGAAATATACACCTCTTTTTGGAAATTGACAACGGCTTTTCTCTTGGTCACAAAAAGTTTGTGAATTATTTGGAGTTTTCCTTTACAGACTCAGATTTTTTAGTTCATTTCTCATATAGATTTCCAATCGTTTTTTCAGATCCCGGTGCGGTTCCTGCAGCAGTTCCGGATCTTCTCTGCGAATTCGTTCTGCCTCTTTTCCGGCATTTTTCAGGATCTGTGCATCGGCATAGATGTCTCCGATCTTAAATTCCATGGCACCGCTCTGGCGGACTCCCAGCAATTCTCCCGGACCCGGAGTCTCAGGTCTTCGTTAGCAATATAAAATCCGTCATTGGATCGATTCAGAATATCCAGCCGCTTCTGATTCTGTCCATTCTCGCTTCCGTTTATCATGATACAGTAGGACTGATCTCCGCCTCTTCCCACCCGACCACGCAGCTGATGCAGCTGGGCCAGGCCGAAACGTTCCGCATTTTCGATCATCATCACTGTAGCATTTGGCACATTCACTCCTACCTCTACTACCGTGGTTGACACCAGCACCTGGATCTGATTCTCCAGGAATCTCTGCATGATCTCATTTTTCTCTTTTGGCTTCATCTTGCCATGTAAATATTCCACACAGATCTGAGCTGGGAGCTCAGTCTTCAGCTTCTCCGTATAAGAGATCACATCTTCTGCCTCAATCATTTCACTTTCTTCCACCATTGGACAGATCACGTAGGCCTGATGGCCTGCCTGTACTTCCTTTGTAATAAAATCATAAGCTTTTTTTCGATAAGATGTGTTCACCACGCAATTCCTGATCGGAATACGGTTGGAAGGCAGTTCATCAATGGTGGAGATCTCCAGATCGCCATAGAGGATCACTGCCAGAGTACGGGGAATCGGGGTTGCACTCATAACCATAGTGTGCGGCATTTTTCCAGCCTTTTCTCCCAGCGCTTCCCGCTGGCGTACCCCAAAGCGGTGCTGTTCATCTGTAATCACCAGACCCAGACGGTCAAATACAACCTTTTCCTGAATCACCGCATGAGTGCCGATCACCACATCTGCCTCATGCGCCGCTATCTTCTCATAAGCTGCCCTCTTTTGCTTCGCTGTCATTGATCCGGTAAGAAGCACAGCCTGAATTGGAAGTCCCTGCTGTATAGTCAGTCTGGTAAATGCTTCGTAATGCTGGTTTGCCAGCACTTCGGTCGGCACCATCAATGCACTCTGCAGGTGATTTCTCGCTGCCAGTATCATAGCCAGAAATGCGATGATCGTCTTTCCGGAACCCACATCTCCCTGAATCAGACGGTTCATTGTGCTTTTTCCACTCATATCCTGCCGGATCTCTTTCCACACCTGCTGCTGTGCACCGGTCAGCTGATATCCCAGGCGGCTGATGATGTCATCCAGCGGATCTGCCTCCACAGGAAATGGATTTTCCAGCTCAGATGTCTGTTCTTTCCACGCACGAATTGCCAGAATAAATAAGAAAAATTCATCAAAGACCAGACGTTCTCTTGCCAGTTTCAGATGATGCTCATCCCTCGGAAAATGAATCTCTTCCATTGCATAGTCATATTCCGCCAGCTGGTATCTTTCCCTGACCTCTGATGGCAGAAAATCTCGGGACAGATCCACAGATTCCATGGTCTGACGGATCAGCTTGGTCAGCATATGATTGGTCACGCCCTTTGTCAGCATATAAACTGGCTGCAAGGCTTTTTGTAGTTCTTCATATTGTGCCGGCTGATAAATCTCCGGCTGATCCAGCACCAGATTAGCCCCTTTCTGGCTGATTTTTCCATAAAATACATACCATTGCCCCGGATGTACTGTGTTTTTCAGATAAGGCATACGGAACCATCTGGCCATGACAGCGCCATCCCCATCCCCAAGCTGTGCTGTGGTAATCTGCATACGCTTCACATACTGAACCGTCAGCGGCCGCAGTGCCTGTGCCAGTACCGCCACGGTCTGTCCAGACTGCAGCTTTCTGATCTGTACCGGTTCTTCAAACTTCCGATAATCCCGCGGATAATAGGTCAGCAGATCGTCCAACGTCCGGATCTCCAGCTTTTCAAATAATTTTCTGGATTTCTCCCCCACACCTTTTAAGTTGTCAATTGCAGAAAATCTATCCATCCTTTTACCCCTGAAAAAGGGTGACAGATTGCTTCTGCCACCCTGTATGTTATCCCTGTTGATTATTCCACAGACACTACGTAGTAGTAAATCGGCTGCCCGCCTTCATATACTTCTACTTCGCAGTCCGGATACTGCTCCTGAAGCTCATCGCCCAGTGCATGCGCATCCTCTTCTGTGATACCTTCTCCATAATAGACACTGATCAGTTCAGAGTCCTCATCTATCATCAGGCCAATGGTTTCTTTGGTAATCTCTGCGATGTCCTCACCAACTGCCAGAATCGAATGATCACCAATTCCCATGATATTACCCTCTTTGATCTCCTTATCATCGATATGGGTATCGCGTACCGCATAGGTAACCTGTCCGGTCTTTACCAGCGAGATTGCTTCCTTCATAGCCTCTTCGTTCTCTTCCGGTGTCTTCGCAGCATCAAAGCTGATGATCGCTGAGATACCCTGAGGAACTGTCTTAGTCGGAATCACAATGATCTTCTTGTCCTCTGTCAGTGCCTGTGCCTGATTGGCTGCAAGAATAATGTTCTTATTATTAGGGAAAATGAAAATTGTATCTGCATTCACTTCTGCGATCGCATTCAGCATATCTTCTGTACTCGGGTTCATGGTCTGCCCGCCTTCGATCAGGTAATCCACACCCAGTCCCTTAAAGATCTCGCCGATGCCATCTCCGATGCTGACGGAAATAAATCCCACTTCTTTATGCGGCATGGTCTTCTTCGGCTGCTCTGCTGCCTGTGCAGCTGCCACTTTCTCAGCATCCCTGATCAGCTTCTCACGATGTTCTTCTCGCATATTGTCAATCTTCATGCGGGAAAGTTCACCATAGGTCAGCGCTCTGGTAATCGCCACACCCGGATCATTGGTATGCACATGTACTTTTACAATCTCTTCGTCAGCTACTACTACGATAGAATCTCCGATGCTCTCCAGAAATGCCTTAAACTTCTGTTCTTCTTCCTGTGGCATTGGCTTCCTGGTCATAATGATAAACTCGGTACAATATCCGAACTTGATATCTGCTTCTGTTCTGGTATCTGCCTGTGCAGGCTCCCCTGTACTCTCCGGCTTCTCAATGGTATAATCCACTTCTTTTCCAAGATAAGCATCAAAAGCTCCCTTCAGTACCTGGACCAGTCCCTGTCCGCCGGAATCTACCACCCCGGCTTCCTTTAATACCGGAAGCATCTCCGGTGTTTTCGCCAGGACTTCTTCTGCATACTTCAGAGAAGTCTCCAGCAGTTCTTCCATCTCCACATTCTCTGTCAGCGCAAGCTCGGTTGCCTTGTCAGCAAATCCCTTAGCTACAGTCAGAATAGTACCTTCCTTTGGCTTCATAACTGCCTTATATGCAGTAGCAACAGCCTTCTGGAACGCTTCTGTGATCGTGATCACATCGATCTCTTCTGTATCATGGATCCCCTTGGTGAATCCTCTCAGAAGCTGAGAAAGGATTACTCCTGAGTTACCTCTTGCTCCTCTCAGGGAACCGGAAGAAATGGCCTTTGCCAGCGTCTCCATGTTCACGCTCTCTAATCCTGCTACTTCTTTTGCTGCTGACATAATCGTCAGTGTCATATTCGTGCCTGTATCTCCGTCAGGAACCGGAAATACATTCAGTTCATTAATCCACTCTTTGTTTGCCTCCAGATTCTTGGCACCTGCCAGGAACATTTTTGCGCAAAGTTCGGCATTTATCGTACTTTTACCCACTTCTTGCGGTCCTCCTTAATCAATTGCTCTTACGCCATCTACATAAATGTTTAATTTATCAATCTCCATACCTGTGAATTCCTGTATACGATACTTTACATTCTCCATCAGGTTCTCGCATACTGCTGAGATACTTACTCCGTATGAAACAATCACATGAAAATCAAGGGAAATCCGGTTATCTTCCCCAATCGTTACATTGATTCCATGTTTTAAGCTGTCACGCTTAAGCAATCTCACAAGACCGTCCTTCATACTGAAAGCAGCCATTCCAACTATTCCGAAACATTCTACTGCCACACTGCCTGCATAGGTCGCTATAACATCTAAATCAATCGAAATCGAACCAAGTTCGTTATTCATACGTCCCTTCATATTTTACCTCCAGATATCATTTTCCTTGATACTCGTTTTATAGTATAACAAGTTTTCGTAAAAAAGGAAATATCTTTTTTCAATTTCTACTTGCAAAATATATTTATTTCTGTTAGAATACGATTGTTGTCAGTTCGTACACGTTAAGTATGGACGAAAAAGTAATAAGGAGGTGCTGTCATGGCTAAATGTGCAATTTGTGATAAGGGCGCTCATTTCGGAAACAACGTGAGCCACTCCCATAGAAGATCTAATAAAATGTGGAAATCCAACATCAAATCCGTTCGTGTTAAAGTTAACGGAGCTGCAAAGAAGATGTATGTATGTACTTCTTGCTTAAGATCTGGAAAAGTTGAAAGAGCTTAATGATAGAGCAGATTTAAGAGTCGCCGGCAGGGCGGCTCTTTTTTTTACTTTTATAGGATTTCCAGGGTATAGTCTTTTTCAGCATACAAATAGATTATATCCAATCAGTAATAAAACAAAAATCAGGAGTACATTCCAGAAGGTATTTGCAATCAGTAAGGCTATCAGCATTCCCACTGATATCCAGAATAAAGTATATCCAGCAATACGCTTCATGAAGGTACTCCCTTTTTCTATCTTATGTTATCTTATGTTGTTGCAGGGATTTTGTTACTATCCCTGTTTACTCTTCTTTTTTCTCTGCCGTCTGCACTGCTTCAGCTTCTTTTACCGCATCTGCCGCTGCATTACCGCCACCCGATGTAAAACGGTTCACAAAGTCTGGCACCATATCAAGCACTTTGGTCAGGCCATCCTGATTCTTGATATTTACCAGCTTAGTGTTTCCATTCTGAATAACCAGCACTGCGCTTGGAGTCATCTTGCAGCCCATTCCTCCTCCACCATTATTCTTTATTTTATTGTTATCTTTTCCTTCCAGTGCTCCGGCTGCCACCCCGAAAGATACATCAATCAGTGGCAGAATAATGGTATCACCTACGGTGATTGCATCTCCTACGACTGTCTTGGAATGAATATACCCATCCATTCCTTTAAATAATGATTCTACCTTTGACTGAAAATTGTTTTCTGATGCCATGTGTATTCTCCTTTCCAATCCCTGTACTTTTATTTTTCAAATTTGTCTGTAACTCTGATACCCTTTTATGGTCTTACGAATATTCTTATCTGTCAGAAGACCGATCGCAGACTTTGCTATATGGCACAGTCGTATATGTCCTTTTATCGACACGTCTCCTTCCAACATTTTTTCTTCAAAATTCCCATTGACTTCCAGATGATTTCCGGTAAATACCGCCAACACACATAGTATACCCAAAACCTGTCCGGTTGTTGCAGGATCTTCAAATCCAAATGTCAGGGTACCTTCCAGCTTCTCTGGCAATATATGTCGCAGCAGATATTTCACTTCTCTTAGAATATGGTCCTTTGCCGCCTGCGTGCAGGTCCTGTTCCAGAAACTGTGATATTTCTCAACTGTCGACTGCAGGTGAGCTTTGCGCTTTGAAAGATTCTTCCATGTATGACCAATACTGCTGACTTTCTGCCTGATCTGTGATGGAAGTCTGCTCAACCGTGTAGATCCATTACGCAGTTTCTGCCAGATATGATTTTTCTCATGAGTTCCTGATGTCTGTTCCGCTTCATCTGCGTCTGTTGCTCCATCTTCTGTATCACTTATTTCTTGTACAGATGTTTTTTCATCTTGTTTTGGCCCTGCCTGCTCAACGAGCGGCATACATTCCGTATTCTCTGGCTCTATATTCTCTTTTTTTTCTTTTATTTCTCTGACAGCCGGTTGCTCTCCGGTCTGTCTCTGCGGTGGCTTCTTCCGTCTCTTTTTCTGCTTCTCAGGCTTTTTGTGCAGCAAAGAATGTCCAAAGATACGAATATCCAGCTTCACCTGCTCGCCATCATAGCCACCCGTCAGACAGATCAATTCAAAAAGCCAGGACACTTTTCCATCTGCCGAATAATCTGCTATCGTTCTCATCCGGAACCCGGCTCTGTATCGAACGGGTACCAGAAGCACCAGCGCCAGTATCAGCAGGATCAGGCCCAATATGGACAGCAGCAGAATTCCAATTATTTTTAATATGAATAATAAAATATGCAACATATCGTTCCTTTACACATTTCTTTTTCTTTGAAATGGCATCCGCCACAGGGGCTTTCTTTTTCTTATTGGATAATGAATGGCAAAGTCTTCATTCGGCCTTAGCCTGTTTCTCAGATATGGCTCTACCCGAAAAGCTCCGACTTCCTTGTGAGCATCCAGAATCATAGCTGCAGCCATCTCTGTGGCCTCGTCATAGGAATGGGTCATTCCTACAATCACCGGGCAAAGGCGGTGCATCACCGGCCAGAGCAGCTGATCTGCAGACAGGATGTCCAGCAGATTCTTCTCATTGGAAGGTAATGTGATCAGATATACGCCCGGAGTTCCCGCACCATGTTCGATCTTGTCTATGATTTTGTCCTTTTTTTCTTTTAAATCATCACTTACATATAGTCCGGTGTACCAATCCATCAGCCGTCCCCTCTATAGTCAGAAAGACCGATGAAGCTCTCATCAGTCTTTCCCCTTGAAATACTTTTTACTTCCGCCCCATAAATTTGCCTTTTTTTAAGTTCAGATATTCCTCGTATGCTCTCTCCAGCATCGTCCTCTCATTAGCAAATTTCAAAAGGTGATACGCTTCATGGTACTTGTAGTACCCTGAATCAATAAAATGTTCCTCGCGTTGTGGTTTACTGTAATAACTCTCAGAGCGCATGAGATACCAGTGGACATCTTTTTCCACCACATCTTCCGGCACATTAAAAGAATACTGGCTTTTTCCGATATACTTCACGATAGAAGCCTTTGCGCCGGTCTCTTCCAGCACCTCTCTCAGCGCTGTCTCCGTATACTCCTCACCTGGTTCTACGGTACCCTTTGGCAAAACCCATCCTTCATACTTATTCTTGTAGCTCTTGAACAGCAAAAGGATCTTGCCTCGAAATATTACCACCCCGCCACAGCTCGTTGCCTCAATCATTGCAATTCCTCCTGTTTGCGTTGTGTTTTCTAAACATGGTATTAGTATACAGCTATTTTTTTAAATCCGCAACTTTTTTCTTAATATGTCTTTACAGAATTATAATAGGTATTGAAGACCTCCCGGGCAATCGGTACTGCAGCCGAGCTGCCGGTTCCACCATCTTCTGCTATAACGCTGACTACAATATCCGGATCCTCTACATTGGAAAATCCCACGAACCAGGAATGAGTGGAGAAATTTGCCTCCGATCCGGTATTTCCATTGATCTCATATTCTGCAGAACCGGTTTTACCGGCTACCGTATATCCAAGTCCACTTAACGATGTCGCAGTTCCGCCTTCTACTACGCTCTGCATATAACTGCTCAGTATCTGTGCCTCATCGGAATTCATCAGTTTCTTATATTCCATCGTTTTCGTTTCACTGACTTCGATTCCATCTGAGTTCTCAATATGATCTACAAAGTATGGAGTCATCAGCACACCATCATTGGCAACTGCAGAAACAATCAGTGCCATATGGAACGGTGATACCAGTGTATCTCCCTGTCCAATCGCTGTCTGCATGGTCTCACCCACTGAAGAATTTCCGTTCAGTGAGAACTGACTGCTGCTGTACGGCAATACCGTCGGAAGCTTGCCATTAAACATCTCTTCCTTGCAAAGCTCGGCAAACTTGTCATTATCCAGCTGCAATCCGATATTTGCAAAAGAGGTATTGCAGGAATGCTGGAATGAGCCCTGCAGGTCTTCAAATCCATGCACTTCATAGTCATAACACTTGATGGTCACATCTGACTGAGTCATGCTGCCCTGGCAGTCATAAGTATAATTTCTGTAATCATTCGGGTATTCCCTCATAAATTCCAGCGTCGTCAGAATCTTAAAGGTAGATCCCGGAGGATACAGTCCTTGTGTCGCACGATTCAGCAGTGGGCTTTCTGAATCATCTGCATTCAGTATCTCCCACTGGTTCTCCATATCATTCGGATCAAAATCTGGCTTGGATACCATGGCCAGTATCTTTCCGGTAGATGGTTCCATAACGACCACTGCCCCTTTATAGGCCCCCAGCGCATTGTAAGCTGCCTGCTGAAGCCGGCTGTCCAGGGTCAGTACCAGACTGTCTCCCCGCAGCTTTTCATTGTTCTTTTCACTGCCCACCTGATCCTGAATAGATGCATTGGAGGTCATCAGATCATTATTATAGATTGCCTCCAGACCAGACTTTCCGTTTACTGTATAACCCACCACATGGGCAAATACATTTCGCCATGGATATACACGGGTCTCTGTATTATCATCTGCCACATTGGTACCAGCCAGCACCTCTCCATCAGAAGAATAGATCGTTCCACGAACCACATAGGCCTCCTGGGCATCTCCCTTGGTATTGTTCGGATTGCGCTTCACATCATCTGTCAGTTTTACATTAAAGTAGACCAGATAGCCCACAAGGGCAAGAAACATGGTAGAAAACAGATAGGCCATTTTGATATATGCCTTATTTCTTACTTTCTTTGGCACATGTTTTTCAGCGGTCTTTTTCTTCTTCTCTTCCCGTTGTGGCTCTTCTTCACAGAAGTTCTGTTCAAAATTCTGTTCCATATTCTCTGAAGAAGCCCCGTTTACAAAGGATGGAATGTCAATAGTCTTATCGGTAGATTCTTCCCTGTCCCATCTGCCATTCTCTTTCTTCTCTGAATCTCTCAATTTGTTCCTCCTCATCTTCCCGAAGAATATACAGTCCCTGAATAATTGCAAACATCATGACGGTACTCAGCATAGAACTTCCGCCGTAGCTAACCAGCGGAAGGGTCACTCCGGTCATCGGAATGAACTTCATGGCACCGCCTACCGTCAGGAACACCTGAACGGCATACATGGTTCCCAGTCCCAGTGCTACCAGACGGTAGAATCGGTTGGAAAGCCGCATGGCAATGTTCACGAACATAATATAACAGCTCATACATACCAGAATCACGCAAATGGCAAACAGGCCACCTAGTTCTTCTGTGATGGCTGAGAACATAAAGTCCATCTCCACCAGTGGAATGCTGTCCGGTGTACCATTCATGATACCGGTTCCAAGCCAGCCTCCTGCTGCCATGGCAAAAAGTGACTGTGCCACCTGATAGCCACTTCCGGAATAATCCGCAAATGGATTCTGCCAGATCTCTACTCGTTCCCGGATATGGGCAAAGAGGTGATAGGCTCCTACCGCAGCCACCGATCCGGCTGCCACCCCGGCCAGCGCATAGAGCATCTTTCTGGTGGCCACATACAGCATGACCAGATAGGTCACAAAATAGATCAGTGCGCTTCCCAGGTCAGTAGAATAGACCAGAATCAGCACATGTAATGCCGCCACGACTGTAGCAATCACAATATCTTTAAAATTCTTTGCATTTCCCAGCATACCGGCAATGCAGAAAACAAAAATAATCTTTATAAACTCCGATGGCTGTACACTGATGCCACCAATCACGAATCCCAGCTTGGCCCCATATGTGGTCTGTGCTGCCACTGCAACCACACCCAGACCGCCGATACCGATGATGGCATACAGCCAGGTCCATTTGGTCAGAACCCGTACTTTACGGATAATCGCCGGGATCAATAGTGCGACCACAGTCGAAATAATCACGATCTTAAACTGTTTCACACCTTCATCGAAAGACAGCCTTGTAATCATAATAAATCCAATGGTAATCAGCATACACATATGATTGACTACCAGCTTGGATGCTCTCGGATACAGATTCCGGAAAAATACCAGCGTTGCCGCAAGATAGATGAACTGTGCCCCATAGAGGAACATCAGATTCAGATCTCCTTTTTTCAGATACATGATCATAAATGCGATAAAATGTATCATGAACATCATCAGATTCTGTCTGATAAACAGGAAGTCTTTGTCATCTTCATCATTCTTACTGAAAACGATATAGCTCTGCATAGTATAGATCGCCATCAGAATCAGTATCGCATATCTTGAAAACTGAATAATTAAACTAACCACGTTAT
This sequence comes from Lachnospiraceae bacterium OF09-6, assembly GCA_003435055.1. GTDB lineage: Bacteria > Bacillota > Clostridia > Lachnospirales > Lachnospiraceae > Marvinbryantia > Marvinbryantia aceti. The sequence continues at coordinate 2,527 of QUMM01000029.1, read as the reverse complement.
CTCCCCTTTATTCCACGCCTCGTTTCAAATGTCCCCGTGTGAATTCATCTCCCGGTACTTTCACTTCTCTGTGTTCGATCAATGCCTCTCTGTATCGCTGACATACTTCTCTTACCTGTGCGGCTGACTCTGTGGTAAAACTCAGACGGTAAGACGCCGGATGAATCGCCGCTACTGTTTTTTCCAGATCGGCCAGTTCGGTCGCTGCGCTGTTGTAAAGCACATTATAACAGAAACTGCAGTCATTCTTCACGGTAAAATACTTATTTTTACGATCCTTCAGCTGCAGAGTCTTCCGCATCTTCCGGCAGCCTGTGGTATTCTTCTGAAAGCACTGTGCAGTCACCATAAGAGGCGTATATCCGTACACGATCATTTCCCCGGGCATTCCCCCCTGCACCTGTCGAAGCTCCTGATCCGTCAGTTCTTCCGGCAGTGTGATCCAGTCAATATTCTCCTTTTTCCAGAAACGCATGGCTCTGCTGTTCCAGATATACAGATTGGCATCCAGCGCTATTTTACCACGATACCCCATATCCTGTAAATATTCCATCTCTTCCAGATTTTTGATCAGAAGACCGTCAAATTGCTCCAATATCGACATCATCTCTTTTTCCTGACGGAAATAGTTTCTGCTTTCTTCCCGGAAAATCCATGGCATCACATACCAGCACTGTATACTCTGTTCATGACACCTGGCAGCATCTGACGCTGCATACTCCTGAAATGCTTTTTGGGAGTCATAACGCATACTGCTGATACATACCCGGGTCACTGCATCCTGACGCAGCACTTCCCCAAGCTGTTCTTCCGTCTGAATCTCTGCGGTCAGAAACGGTGCCACCTGGCTGTATTCTGCATCTTCACAGACTGGCAGCGCTTTCTGCTCCTTGCGGAAATATACGCCCAGCATCTGCTGTCGCAATTCTTCTATGGCCCGTCTTCGCAGTTCATTTAATTCCTGTATTGGCACAAAAACAGACTCATCCAGATGAATCTCCAGATTCTTCCACTGAAAATCCGTCTGTCCCAGCTTACTGATCTGGCGCCGCACTTCCTCTTCCGTCACCGGGCGCTTCTGTGCCGCCTGTATCTGCTGACCGGTAACTGTGATTTTCTGTCCCTGGCAGCGAATCTCCAGCTGTGCCGGTTGTCCTTTTTTCAGTAGTAATACCCCATCGGCCTCTACTTTATAAGGGGTATCCAAATATTCTTTTTTCAGGCTCCGAAGAAGCTGCTCATTTCTCGTACGGTAGAACAGTGCTGATTTATCCAGCTTTACTTTTCCTGTCTTTATAGAAAATACTGCTCCTTTTGTCACTCTTGTAGTCAGAGTCACTTCTGTCTTTTCCTCTTTTCTGCTGCGAAGCTCCAGTACATCCTGTGGGTGCAGTTCTTCCAGCGCCTTCCAGCGAACTCCTTTTTCTGAAAAAACAGGCTTTGCAGCTTCTGTTCCCCAATGATTCGGCCGTTCCATGGACATCATATCCCGTCCATTGTGCTGTCGGTAATATCCGGTGGAAAATCCACCCCTGTTATATAGATCCATCAGAATACTACGGTCTTCCTCTGAAACCTGAAAATCCTTTTTCCCATACTGCAGATAACGGTCGATATATTTCCGGTAAACAGCCGTAATACCAGCTGTATATTCCGGCTTCTTCATGCGGCCTTCCATCTTAAAAGAATACACACCACTTTCGATCAGGTCCGGGATCAGATCCAGGGTGCACATATCTTTCGGACTCATCAGAAATGGCTGTCCCTCTCTGGAAATCTGTCTTCCATCCGCATCATAAAGCTGATACGGAAGCCGACATGGCTGCGCACATCTTCCCCGGTTGCCGCTTCTCCCGCCGATCATACTGCTTAAAAGGCACTGACCAGAATAACAGAAGCACAGGGCTCCATGAACGAAACTCTCTATCTCCACCGGTACCTGCCGATGAATCCGGCGGATCTCTTCCATGGAGAGTTCTCTGGCCGTCACCACTCTGGAGGCTCCGCGCTCCTTCAGCCATGCTGCTCCCCTGACACCTGTCACGGTCATCTGCGTACTGGCATGAAGATCCATATCCGGGAATTCTTCCCTTACCATCTGAAACACACCAAAATCCTGTACAATCACCGCATCCAGACCTTCACGGTAAAAAGGCAGCAGATACTCATATACCTCTTCTATCTCTTTTTCCTTGATCAGGGTATTGACTGTCAGATATAGCTTCTTTCCACGGAGATGGGCATAGTCGATTGCTTCCTTCATCCGCTCTGTATCCAGATTATCTGCAAATGCTCTGGCGCCAAACTTCGTACCGCCAATATAGACTGCATCAGCCCCGCCTTATACGCTGCCATCATGCTCTCATAAGAACCTGCAGGCGCCAGTAATTCTACCTTCATCTATGTTGTACCTTTCTATTCAAGAATGCCTCGCATTCTTGCTGCGAGATGCGCGTCATGCAAAGCATGACATATTTCTTTTGCGCATCTCTGCAATCCTGCCGGAGGCTATATCAGATGGGGGATT
>QUMM01000028.1 GCA_003435055.1 Lachnospiraceae bacterium OF09-6 | reverse complement strand
ACAGGAAGCTATCTATTGGAAAAAAGCCCTCATAATATGCTTTTTTATGTTCTTGCTAAAAGTACTGAGGAAATAGAAGAAAAAATTTCATTTTTATTGGATACAATTCAAACAGTATTACAAAATGTTACATATGATGATTATACAGTTGGTGTAAGCAAAATAAATCATGGGATTGAAGAATCAGCAAAATCTTATTTGGAAGCAAGACGAGCTGCTAATATGAAATACGTGTGTGGAAATGGCAATATTTATTATGCAGCAGAGGAGAAAACAGACTCCAGAGTAGAAGAATATGATTGTATAGATTTGATAAGAGAAATTGTTGAAAATACAGTATATTTTAAAGAGGAAGAAGTTGATCTATTATTAGATCGGCTTATGAGCCAAAAACGATTCTCTGGTATAGAGGAATTAAGACAAAATGTATATATGATAGTTACGGGGATTATTCGTAGCGAAGCGTTGGTTAATATTGATATTAACTCTCTTTATCCGGACACAAGTCTCATTATTATCTCAATTTGTAATTGTGGTGATCCATTTGAAATGCATCGAAAAATGAAGGCGTTTTTACACACGATAGGGAGAAAACTAAATGAAATAAAAATAAAAAAGCCAAATCAAATTATTGAACGAATAAAAAGATACATTGAAGAAAATTATCAAATTCCGGAGATGCGGTTATCTTTAATTGCTGAAAAATTCAATTTTAGTCCTGCGTATCTTTCTGCGTTATTCAAAAACAGCTGTAATCAGAATATTACAGATTATATAAATGCTGTTAGAATTGAAGCGGCTTGTAGATATTTGATGCAAAATGAGTATAAAATTTCTCATATTTCAGAACTTGTTGGTTATGCGAATGTGACATATTTTTACAAAGTGTTTAAGAACTTGAAAGGTTGTTCACCAAGAGATTATTTAGGTAAATACTGGGAAGGTGAAACATGAAAAAGTTATATGAAATAATCTTTAAAAAATTTGCCATGATTTCTATATTATTAGTGCTTTTAACAGATAGTATTTTTCTTTGCTATTTTATAAGTAGTACTATTCGAAATGCACAAACCACATTAGATGCAGCTGTAAACTATAGTAGAAATGTTTTGGAAAGGGTATTAGATGAAACGGAACAGTTGAATACCCTTGTGCAAAAGAGTTCTGATGTGCAGATTGCTATACGAGAAATTCCAAGCAGCAAAAATGCAATCTACTCTCAGAAATTGGAAATAAACGGGTATTTATATACACTCCAGGAGAATAATACGGTATATGTAGAGGCTTTTTATATTCTTCTTGATGATGGGAGACAATTCAAATCTACGAATTTTCCGTTGCGTTATGGTAGTGCTAGAGATGTTCCAGAATATGATATGCTTCGATCATTTACAACAGAAACGTGGTTATCAACATATTCTCAATCGATGTTAGCTAATAATTATCGTGAAGGATATGTTGCTGCTATTTATCCATTATATAATGTTAAGACTGGAAAATCGTCAGGAGTAATTGTAGAAGAGATTAGAACAGAAAAGATTGCTGGTGAACTTTTAGCGGCGTGCTATTTGGAAGACGTTGATGTAATGCTTACAGATAAAAATGGTGAAATACTTCTTTCTGTTGGAGAAAGTAATAAAAATAAATCTTGGTTAGTTAAAAATAGTATGCAATTGGAAAATGGATGGACATTGACATTTTCGTGTGAAGTTTGGAATTTAGTTGGAAATATTTTGCTTACAGCCATTTTTATGGGGCTGATTTTATCAATTGTTATTATTGTTTTTTCATTAATGCTTAGTAGAAGAATCGCATCAGACATTTCGGAACCTATTAATCGATTGTTATATATTATGGAATGTCAAGATCCTCTAAATGTAAATGGAAAAAATGACTTAATAGTTCAAACAGATATCTATGAAGTGGATAGGCTGTTTAGGAAATTTAGTCAGATGATGGATAATATAAAAGAGTTGTTTACAGAATTGGAAAAAAAACAGCAGGCTGTAAGAAAATCCGAGTATGCTGCATTGCAAGCACAGATTAATCCGCATTTTCTTTATAATACATTAGATAATATTACGTGGCGCATTTATGCGGGAGATAAGCAAGAAGCCATTGATGAAGTAATGAGTTTGAGTCGTTTCTTCCGTATTTCATTAAGTCGGGGAGCCGATATGATCTCTATAAAAGATGAATTGGAACATGTGCAACTATATTTGAAAATTCAAAAGAAACGATATGGAAGGAGATTTGATTTCGAAATAAAATCTTTCATGAGAAGTTCGGATATGGAACGTTTTTTTGTACCGAAATTAATCCTGCAACCTTTGGCTGAAAATTGTATATATCATGGATTTGAAAAATTTAGCGAAGGCGGTAAAATATACGTTACTGTTGATTGGAAGGAAAATATAATATTTTCTGTAATAGACAATGGATCAGGTATTGACAGAGACAGACTTATGGAAATTAATAATCAACTAGAGAAGTCAGAGATGACGGAGAAACAAGACTCGAAAAAGGGGTATGGTATTTTTAATATAAATTCTAGAATAAAAAATGTATTTGATGCCAGATATGGCTTACATTTAGAAAGTGATATTTTAGCACATTACACAGTGGCTGAAATCATTCTTCCGCCTACACCACATGAGGCATGAGAGCTATGTAGTATTTAGTGAAAGAGTGACACATTTCTCTTTTTGTAACTTTCTTTTTCAACAAAATATTGTTAATATAATAACAAAGATGAGACGCGGGAAGCGGAAAGGAAGATGAACATTATGGCAAACAGAATAAATTTGAATGGTACTTCTTATCATGGAGCAGGTGCAATTGCAGAGATCGCAAACGAAGCAAAAGGACATGGATTCAAAAAAGCATTTGTTTGTTCTGACCCAGATTTAATTAAATTTCATGTAACCAGCAAAGTAACAGACATTCTGGAGCAGAATGGTCTGGCATATGAAATCTATTCTGATATCAAAGCAAATCCTACTATCCAGAATGTACAGCATGGGGTAGAAGCATTTAAGAAATCAGAAGCAGATTATATTATCGCAATCGGCGGCGGTTCTTCTATGGATACTGCAAAAGCAATCGGTATCATCATTGCCAATCCGGAATTCGAGGATGTAAGAAGTCTGGAAGGAACAGCAGCAACCAAGAAACCTTGCGTTCCAATTATTGCAGTACCTACAACGGCAGGAACAGCAGCAGAAGTTACCATCAACTATGTAATCACTGATGTCGAAAGAAAACGTAAATTCGTATGCGTGGATCCTCACGATATGCCGATTATTGCAGTAGTTGACCCGGAAATGATGTCTTCTATGCCGAAGGGACTGACTGCTTCTACCGGTATGGATGCTCTGACACATGCAATCGAAGGTTATACAACAAAGGCTGCATGGGAAATGACAGATATGTTCCACCTGAAAGCCATCGAACTGATTTCCAAATCTCTGCGTGGTGCAGTAGCCAATACCAAAGAAGGACGTGAAGGTATGGCACTTGGACAGTATATTGCCGGTATGGGATTTTCCAATGTAGGTCTTGGAATTGCACATTCCATGGCTCATACACTGGGAGCTGTATACGACACACCACATGGTGTTGCCTGCGCTATGATGCTTCCGATCGTAATGGAATACAATCAGGAATGCACCGGTGAAAAATATCGTGAAATCGCAAGAGCGATGGGTGTTAAAGATGTAGATTCCATGACACAGGAAGCATACAGAAAAGCAGCTATTGATGCAGTAAAGAAACTGTCAGAAGATGTAGGAATTCCTACGAAACTGGAAGCCATCAAAGAAGAAGATCTGCAGTTCCTGGCAGAATCAGCATATGCAGATGCCTGCGCACCAGGCAATCCAAAAGATGCCAGTGTGGAAGATCTGAAAGAACTGTTCAGAAAGATTATGTAAATAAATGATGTTATAAAAATCCGTTGATACTTTAAAGTGTCAGCGGATTTTTGCAATGAAGATGATATTATACCCGATCGGGATCTTTTACTTTAATGTGCTTGAAATTATACCCGAACGGGATTATAATGTATAGCATGAGTAGGATTGGAGAATATATTAAAGAAGAAAGAAAAAAGGCAGGCCTGACACAGGAAGAATTTGCATTCCGTTCAGGTCTTGGTCTTCGATTTGTAAGAGAACTGGAACAGGGAAAAGAAACTGTGCGTCTGGATAAGGTGAATCAGGCTCTGGCTATGTTTGGGTGTGAGGCAGTACCGGGAAAGAAAGAGAGGTAAAACGTGGAATCGGAATATCGGAAAGGCTATGTGTATATTCAGAATCATTTTGCCGGGATGATCGCAGAGACAGAAGAGGGCTATTGTTTTTCTTATGATAGGGAATATCTGAAACGAGAAGATGCAGTATCGGTAAGTCTGACACTTCCGCTGCGTGAGGAGGCGTATGAGACTACGATTCTATTTCCATTTTTTGACGGACTGATTCCAGAAGGGTGGCTTCTGGGGGTAGTTTGCCGAAATTGGAAGATTGACCGAAATGATCGCTTTGGTCTGTTGTTGTCAGCGTGTAAAGATTGTATCGGAGATGTTTGTATCAGAGGAGAAAGAATATGAAGTGCCTGTGTTGCGGTAAAGAAATCTTAAGTAATGCAACAACATCTGAAAAAGACTGGTGTTGGCATAAAAAATGTGTGAAAGCTTTTTTTCATACAAGGGAAATGCCGATATTAGATGTTACAAGAGAACAACTGGAAAAATTAGCTAATGAGGCAGTAAATGAAGGTCTTACGGTACCAGGAGTGCAGAAAAAATTGTCACTGCATTTGACCAGTGATACAAATGCCAGACTTACTATTGTGAACTATCCTACTGGATATATTTTAAAACCACAGACAGAAGAATTTCAGAATATGCCAGAATTTGAAGATCTGGCTATGCGAATGGCAGAGCTGATGGGAATTCAGACGGTATCACATGCCCTGATAAAGATGAATGGAGAGTATGCATATATTACAAAAAGAATTGATCGAGAGATAACGGGAAAAGAGACACATCTGTATGCGATGGAAGACTTTTGTCAGCTGTCCAACCGTCTGACACAAGACAAATATAGAGGATCTTATGAAAATTGCGGAAAGATTATAAAAAAATATTCGGATACACCAGGACTGGATCTGATAGAAATGTATTTACGGGTGATTGGATCTTATATCATGGGAAATTCAGATATGCATTTGAAAAATTTTTCTCTTGAAGAAACAGAACCAGGAAATAGAATATTCAGATTGTCAAGGGCTTACGATATGTTGCCGGTAAATGTAATTATGCCAGAAGATCAGGAACAGCTTGCGCTTACCATAAATGGGAAGAAAAGAAACATACACAAAAAAGAATTTCGGATATTGGCGGAATCCTGTGGAATATCGTTGCATGTGGCAGAACGCATGATAAGGAGAGTTTGTGGATTAGAGGAAAAACTTTTTAAACAGATCGATATGGCATATTTGTCAGAGGAACAAAAAGAACGGGTAAAGACACTGGTGCAGGAACGAATAAACGTGCTGAAAATGGCAGCGATTTCATGATTGTATGAAATCACTGCCATTTTTTTAAAGAAGCTTATTTATTAACAACTGCATTTTCAAAGCAAATATCGCGATCAACCCATTCCTGCATTTCTTCCTGTACGGTAACTTTTATATTTCGAACAGTTACATCTTTGGCATTTTTTACATAGATTCCGTGAATTTTACCTTCCTGGAAAGAAGGACCGCTGCATGGACGGAAATCGTAGCCTTTGATAGGATATTTTGAATTTTTTTCCAGTGTCAGACGAATGTTGTCCAGAGTAAGATCCTCGATCGGAGAGGAATCTTTTCCGGCAATATAAATACTGCCTTCTCCGATGCAGCGTAAATTGGTAAGAGAGAGCCCGCGGATTTTACCAGATGGAATATCGTCTCTTCGGTTGATGGTGGTAATATTAACAGGCTCGGCACATCCCCACCAGCATTCTGACGAATTCCTGGTCTGGATCATACAATTCGAAATAAGAACATTTTCGATATTGCCCTGATCTCTCAGCTGGAAAGAAATTCCGCGATTGGTGTCATAAATGCTGCATTCGGTGATCACAATATTGCGAAAATCGTTGACACTTTCTGTTCCGATTTTGATGGCAGCACTGGTAGAAGCAAGTGTACAGTTGCTGATCAGAATATCTTCACAATCGCCGTACTGGCTGTTTGCTTCCGTTGTTTTCAACACGATACAGTCATCAGCAGCTTCAATATGGCAGTTTGTAATACGAACATGTTTGCAGTGGTCAGGGTCAATTCCATCACAGTTTGCCATCATGCGATTGTTCAGAATACGAACACTATGGATGTCTACTTCTTCACAAAAAATGCATACACAACACTTTTTGGACTGTAAAATGATTGACTCAGATAAAAGCAAAGAATACAATATGTATTACCACGAAACAGGAAAGAGGACCTCAAATGGAATTACGACAGCTCCAGTGCATGGTGATCTGTGCACAGACAAAATCATTCAGTAAAGCAGCATCGCTGATGTTTACCTCTCAGTCAAATATCAGCAAAATGATTGCCTCGCTGGAAAAAGAACTGGGAAGAAAAGTATTTGAACGAAAACAGCATGGAATTGAACTGACGGATAAGGGGAAACAGATTTATCAGTATGCATTGAGTATGGTAGAATGCAGTGCAAAGATTCTGGATTGCGCCGAGGAAGATGCGACAGAAGAACTGCGAATATCCTTTCAGTCGAGCTCCTGGTTTGCGGATGCATTTTGCGAGTATTATTTGCAGCAGGCGGCAGGAGAAAAGTACAATATCATCAGTGCGCCGGCAGAAGAAATCATCAGAAGGATTATAGCCAGTCAGGATCAGCTTGGTTTTGCATATTTTGAAGAGTCACAGTTGGAAAAAGTAAAAAAGATGTTTCCGGAAAATCATATCGGTTATTATATTCTGAAAACAACGAAGACGGTATTATACTGTAGAAATAAGGCAGAGCATGAGAATCAAAATGAGATCTTACTGATTCAGGGTGTGGAAGACTACTATTCCGGTATCTCTTTATGGAAGAATCAGACGGATGGAGAAGAGGAAAAAAGAAAACTTCAGGTAAAAGTGACAACCAACAGCGACTATATTATGCAGACAATGCTGCAGAAAACAGAACTGGGTAATATCAGTCCCAATTGTCTGAGTCATACTGAGCATACCATATCGCATGATACGATGCAGCTGGAAAATCAGGAACAGTCTGTTCAGTTTGTCTGCCTTTTTCGCAATGACCAGAAAATGGAAAATTTGCCGAAAAGGTTTTTATCATTTATAAAAAAATATATGGAAGAATAAAATCCGGCGGTTCTGATTCATATATCCAAAACAGATACAGGTATTCCATTTATTCATAACAAAAACCCAAATATATCCCCCCGGGAGGCTTGTTACGACATAGAAAATGAGGTATATTAACAGCAGGTTAACTTAAATGTTTCCGATATGATACTCCAGCAAATACACATATTGGAAATAATGTCATTAGCATCCTTATCTAAAAGAGCAGTTTTTGGTAGGACTGCTCTTTTTTGACGCATCAGATATTCTACAATGGAATATAAAAAAGAGGAAAAAATTATGTTGGGTATAGATATAATCAAAGAATTATGGGGCAGAGAAGTAGAAGATGTGGAAGCGGAAATTGCCTCATGGGACAGTGTGGCATCAGAATATCTTCTTGAAGAAAAAAACAATTTTACGCAAGATCCATTCTTGAAGTTTATGGATGAAAAAGTCCGGTTATGTAAGGACATGCAGGTTCTTGATGTCGGTTGTGGTGCAGGAGCGTATTCGTGCAGAATTGCGGAACGTACAGGAAGTGTGACGGGAGTGGATTTTTCACCTCGTATGATAGAAGAAGGAGAAAATTACGTCAGAAAAAATCATATAAAAAATGTAAAATTTCTGAAACGCAACTGGCATACCTGTGATGGAGAAGAGTTTAGGGGAAAATATGATATTGCATTTGCACATACCACACCGGCTGTGATAGATTATGAGTCTTTTAAGAAAATGAATGATGCCAGCAACCGATATTGCTTTATCAGTAAACCTACAAGGCGCCGGGATCCGATTTTTGATGAAATACGCAAAATTGCAGGGGACTCTTCTATGAAAAGGAGAGACGACATGCCACTTTTATTTGACGCACTGTGGCTCTGGGGATACCATCCGGAACTGAGATATGATCCGGTTACCTGGAAGGCAGAGCGGACAGTGAAAGAGGCAGAGCAATGGTATCTTGGCAGATTAAAAGGAATGATGCAGGTTGATGCATCTGTAGAAAAGCAAATAAAAGAATATTTGCGGAGTGTCAGTGTAAACAATGTTGTCTGTGAAACAATTGAAACAACACTTACCAGTGTTTTCTGGCCTGTGTAAAGAAAAAGCAGAATGAAATTGTTGCAGCAACATTATATAAAGGGGGAAAAGAAAAATGAGAAACAAAAAAGTAATGGCAATGGTACTGGCAGGAATAGCTGTGATGGGAACAATGGTATGTTCTGCAGCGGCAGAGGAAGGTGCAACGAGAGTTGTTACGGATGTCTTTGGGAGAGAAGTAGAGATCCCTGAAGAAGTGGATAACTGCGTTGCACTTGGAAGCGCTGCCAGACTGATCGTTTATGCAGGCGGCACAGAAAAGATTATTGGCTGTACAGAAATGGAACTTCGTGGTGACCCGGGAATGCCGTTTGCATATGCAAATAAAGACTTTTTTGCTAATTGTGAGGCGATGGCGTCTGGCGGAAGTGGAAATGCGGACTATGCAGAAGCAATTGTTGCATTAGATCCGGATGTTATTTTCTATCAGGATTCTGATCCGGTTGCAATGGAAGATCTTGCTGCCAAGACAGGTATTCCTGTGATCGGTGTCTATGGAGATGCATTCAATTCTCATTATCTGACAGATTCTATCAGTCTGATCGGTGATGTACTTGGAACAGAAGAACATGCAAAGAATGTGTCAGACGCTATTACAGGATGGGTAGAGGAACTGGATGCACTGACAAAAGATATTCCGGATGAAGAAAAACCGACGGTATATCCGGGTGCGGTGAGCTGGAGCGGCGGACATGGATTCACGGGAACCTATGTAAACTATGCACCGTTAGAAGCGATCCATGCAATCAGTCTGCCGGATGAACTGGATGCCAATTCTGGTGTTGAGGTAAGCATGGAACAGATTCTGGAATGGGATCCGGATGTAATTTTCCTTAATCCGGGAAACATGAATCTGGTAAACGAAGATTATGCTGCAAATCCAGATGCTATTGACAGTCTTACGGCTGTTCAGGAAGGAAAAGTATATGCGCAGGTGAACTTTAATTATTACTGGTGCAATATGGAACTGGCAATTGTAGACTCTTATTATGCAGGTTCTGTTCTCTATCCGGAGGCTTTTGCTGATATCAACTTTGAAGAAAAAGCAGAAGAGATCTTTAATACGATGATTGGTATGGATTACTTAGACGTATTAGATGAAAATAATTATGGCTTTGGAACGATTACCATTGGAGAATAAAGATGACGGAAGATAGAATAAGGAGCGGTCTGGAATACCGCGCCTTTGTCAAAAAGAAAATATATTTTTTAATGTTTCTGTTTTTATTTACGATTGTTGTATTTTTACTGGCGATTGCGCTGGGATCTTCTTCTGTTCCGCTGGATCGAGTGTTGCGTACACTGTTTGGCTATGGAGAGAAAAAGGATAATATTATTATTTTAAGCATTCGTCTTCCAAGAGCAGTGACGGCAATCGCAGCAGGATTTGGACTGGGAATAGTCGGATGTGTGATGCAGAGTGTTCTGAGAAATCCTCTGGCATCCGCATCTACAATCGGTGTATCTCAGGGAGCTGCGTTCGGTGCAGCGTTTGCAATCATTGCACTGGGAGGCGGAATGATGTCAGCAGGCAGTACCGGTGCCCAGTTAAATGTAAATAATCCGATAGTCACGACGTTGTGTGCATTCTTTTTTGCAATGGTATCGACTATATTTGTGCTGTGTCTGTCGCGATTCAGAGAGATCAATGCAAGTACGCTGGTTCTGGCAGGTGTGGCATTAAGTTCTTTATTTTCTGCAGGAACTACATTACTGGAATATTTTGCAGATGATGTTCGCGTTGCAGCAGTAGTGTATTGGACGTTTGGTGACCTGGGAAGTACTTTCTGGAAAGAAATTCTGATTATGGGTACCGTTGTAATATTTGCGACAATATATTTTCAACTGAACAGCTGGAATTATAATGCCATACAGGGGGGAGAGGAAACAGCAAAAGGACTTGGCGTGAAAACACAGAGTACGATATTGTGCAGTATGGTCGTCGGATCCTTTACAGCAGCTGTTATCGTATCGTATATTGGTATTATCAGCTTCGTCGGATTGATTGCACCACATCTTGTGAGGAAATTTGTTGGTTCAGATTATCGATATCTTTTGCCGGCGGCGGGACTTGCAGGAGCTGATCTGTTGCTTTTGAGTGATCTCCTGTCCAGATTGATGATCAGTCCGATCGTGCTGCCGATAGGTGCTATTACATCGATACTGGGAGCCCCGGTGTTCCTTTGGATCATATTGAAAAGGGGGCGACATTGATGGTACATGCAGAGCATGTGAAATTTTCCTATCATGCAGATAAAAATGTCCTGAGGGATGTCTGTCTGAAAGAGGAAACAGGGCACTGTATTGCATTACTTGGGAATAATGGTGTCGGGAAAAGTACGTTTTTAAAGTGTTTTAACAGAATATTAAAACCGGATAGTGGAACAGTGCTGGTAGAAAATCTGAACATCAGTAAAGCGTCCAGAAAAGAAATAGCGCTCACGCTGGCATATGTGGAACAGCATACCTCAGCAGGACGACTGACCGTATATGATACGGTTTTACTGGGACGAAAACCACATATGAAGATGACACCATCGGAAGAGGATTATGCGATTGTGGACAATGCAATCGAACGGTTGCATCTTACCGGTCTGAAATTGAGATATACAGATGAATTATCAGGAGGTGAGCTGCAGAAGGTTATGCTGGCAAGAGCACTTGCTCAGCAGCCAAAGGTATTGCTTCTGGATGAACCTACGGCAAGTCTTGATATTTATAATCAGCATGAAGTGATGAAAATAGCGTCAGGAATAGCATCAGAAGACAATATGACGGTCATGGTTGTAATTCATGATCTGAATTTGGCTTTAAAATACTGCGATCGATTTTTATTGATGCAGGAAGGAAAAGCATTTGATTACGGTGATATATCCGTGATCACATCCGAAAATATAAAGGCTGTGTATGGAGTGAATACGGTGATTACCGAAATAGAAGGAAATAAAATAGTAATAGTAAAATAATGGAGGAATTACAGATGACAAAGTGGGAAAAATGTGTTGCATTTCACGGACATGAGTGTGGAGGTCTTACAATAGGATATAAAGCTGCAATTTATGCAGAAAAACTGTTAAACATTACCTTCTCGGAAGATGAAGATGTGGTTTGCATTTCAGAAAATGATGCCTGTGGTGTAGATGCCATTCAGGTACTTCTCGGATGCAGCGTCGGGAAAGGTAATCTGCTGTTCCATATGAGAGGAAAACAGGCGTTTTCATTTTATAACAGAAAAACAGGAAAATCGGTAAGACTTGTTCTGAAAGAAAAACCAGAAGGAATGTCGAGAGAAGAATCTTTTGCATATTATCAGAATACAGAACCGAAAGACATGTTTGAAGTGAAAGAGACTACTATCAAATTACCGGAAGAAGCAAGAATCTTTGATTCTTATAAATGTGAATGCTGTGGAGAAATGACAGGAGCAAACTGGATCCGAATAGCCGGCGGAAAAAAGATCTGCCTGGACTGCTATAAAACCTATGATCGTTTTCAGGTGTAAAAGTGTGGGCAGAACCACTGAATCCAAGGGAAATTTTGGATGTTGCAGAAAAGATAGCTAGACAGAACAGCTACGAAACAAAGTAAAGAGACTGTTGCAAAATAACCGCTCCCCAGAGCAGTGATTTTATATAATCTATGCCCTGAGGAGCGGTTTTGTCTAAACAATATGGCTTGAAACAGAATGTATAAGCCTAAATAGCGGAGAATCCTTTGGACAAGATACAGGATTCTGCCTCTTCCATATCTTCGGTATGGAGTACCAGAACCGGTTTGCCGGTGTCGCGGTTAAAGGACAGATATACATAGTCCACGTTGATATTGGAATCAAGAAATGCAGTCAGAAGCGCATTTAAATTTCCCACTTTATCTTCTACTTCCACACCAATTACATTGGTCATCCGGCAAAGATAATCCTGAGCGGAGAGCTCTTTCAGAGCCTTGTCCGGGTCGGATACAATCATGCGAACCATACCGAATTCAGAACTTTCATTAGTAACAGAACCCCAGATATTGATATTGTGCTGGCAAGAATACCAGTGATATCCTTCATAGTTCCTTTCTTATTTTCTGCATAAACAGTAATCTGCTTTAACATGTAACATGCCTCCCTGTATTTATTAAAAAATGCTGTCACAATTACGCTTTAGCACTTTCAACCATAAAAGCATTGTCGCACATTATCCAGAATAAGTCAACCAGTGGGGACGGAGTTTAGTGGCTTTTTTATTGTCCCTGCTGGCTTTTCAGGATACAAATTTATTGGAAAAATAGCGCTTCACGTGTTAGACTTGTCTTGTCTGGAACAGGTACCAGAGGAAGAACGAAACAGTGCATTGTACTACTGGGCCTGCGTATTTAAGGCGAAAACATGGAAGGAGGTTCTTGCGATGACAGAACAGTCAGAATCCATAAAAAAAGCAGTAGTTACATTACGCGAATTATCAGAAGACGAAAAAATCCGTCTGCAATGTGAGGCCAGAGAACGCTATCAGATGGATTGGCAGAGTTCCATGAGAACAAGCAGAGAAAAGGGAAGAGAAGAAGGAAGAGAAGAAGGAAGAGAATCTGGACGCCAGGAAGATATGAAGAGAGCCATTGAGGATGAAGAATATATGGAGCGTCTGATGAAAGAATTGAAACTGACAGATAAGATTTCTCGGTCATAAAAAATCAAAACGTAAAATATCAGGGAGATGGATGGAAAAGCAAAATAATTTTCATCCATCTCTTTTTTTGACTGAAAAAGTGTACCACCATTACGCATTTTCTATTAAAATACTGTTTCTTTATATAAAAAGAGAATACTGGGATAGATGAAACAGCCAGGACTTATACGATAGATATCCCGGATGGTGTATTTTCTGGAGAAGTGCCATTTATGCTGCCTTTATTTCTGAAAAAAGGTATTCGCTCATTGGATCAGGATGAGTTCTATGTCGAAGAAATAAAATAGGCACTTTACAAAAAATGGGGGACTGCCGTTTGGCAGCCCCCGGAGAGTGTATATTCTGTGTCGTAAGTATCAGATTACATGTGATATCCTTTAGCGAAACTATAGTAATATTCGGATAACATTTCTTTAAACTTTTTCATGATCAGTTCCTCCTTTTCAACATTATGAGAAATAATAGTTAATTGAGTGATTTCACATCTTGTTAAGTCTGGCCTGACTTTTTATCTGTCTATAATATAGCACGGGATACAATGACTGTGAAATATTTAGTTTAATAGAATAATCATACCTTAAAAGTATGATAGATGAATTTTGGCTAAAAAATTAATCAGAGTATAGCTCTTATATAACTTTATAATATTTCAATAGCTATTTCAGACTATGTTTGTTAAAATAATATCGTGCCGGGGCATCAGAAAAGATGTCCTTTTATGCGAAAATACATATGCGGATAATACAAGTTAATAAGGTATCAGGAGAGTCTATAGAAGCACGGGAGGAAAAAGAGTGCGAGGAGTAGAAACGAGAATACAGGAAATTCGTCATGCGATTTTTACAGAAGTGGCAAAAATGGCTTATGACACGGATATTCCTGCAGCAAACACAGTGGAGGAGATACCTTATCACATTATACCGGGAGAAACCGGAAGCTTTCGAAGTGATGTGTTTCTGGAAAGAGCGATCGTGGGAGAACGGGTACGTCTGGCCATGGGGCTGCCATGCAGAGATGCAACAGAGCATGCACCGATATCTGATAATGTGGAGCTTGCAGATAAGCCGGAGACCTATTATACACCGCCTCTGATTAATGTGATCAAATTTGCCTGCAACGGATGCCATGAAAAAAGAGTATGGGTATCTGATGGCTGCCAGGGCTGCCTGGCACATCCTTGTGTGGAAGTCTGCCCAAAAGGTGCCATCACACTGGACCGGGCAAATGGCAGATCCATTATTGACCAGAAAAAATGTGTGAAATGCGGCAGATGTGCAGATGTCTGTTCTTATCATGCCATTATCATACAGGAGCGGCCATGTGCGGCGGCCTGCGGAATGGATGCGATTCATTCTGATAAGAATGGAAAAGCAGAGATTGATTATGAGAAATGTGTATCCTGTGGACAATGTCTAGTAAATTGCCCGTTTGGAGCTATTTCAGATAAGTCCCAGATCTTTCAGGTTATTCGGGCTATTCAATCTGGAGAGCAGGTATATGCAGCGCTGGCGCCGGCGTTTGTAGGACAGTTCGGTGCAAAGGTAACCCCTGGAAAGCTGCGGGCAGCAATGAAAGAACTGGGATTTACCGATGTGTTTGAGGTGGCAATCGGTGCAGACCTTTGTGCAGAACAGGAAGCAGAAGATTTTATAAAAGAAGTGCCGGAAAAGCTGCCATTTATGGCGACATCCTGTTGTCCTGCATGGTCAGTTATGGCCAAAAAGCTGTTTCCAGATTATGCAAACTGTATTTCTATGGCGCTGACACCAATGACCTTAACAGCAAGGCTGATCAAAAAGCAGAATAAAAATGCGAAAGTTGTGTTCATTGGTCCATGTGCAGCGAAAAAATTGGAGGCTATGCGCAGGACGGTAAAAAGTGAAGTCGATTTTGTCCTGACATTTGAGGAGATGACGGGGATCTTTGCGGCGAAAAATATAAAAGTAGAATTACTGGAGGAAGATCCGGCCGGAGTCAGTGATGCATCTGCGGATGGCAGAAATTTTGCTGTATCCGGTGGCGTTGCAAAGGCAGTAGAAAATGTGATACATGAAAAATATCCGGACAGGGAAGTGAGGATTGCCAATGCAGAAGGACTGAAGGAATGCAGAAAGCTTCTGACTGTGGCCAAAGCCGGAAAATACAACGGATATCTTCTGGAAGGAATGGCATGTCCGGGAGGCTGTGTAGCCGGAGCGGGAACCATGCAGTCCATAAAGAAATCACAGACAGCAGTAAATAAGTATGCGGCGATGGCCGGGCATACAGTAGCCAGTCAGACAGAGTATGTAAAAGAACTGGAAAAACTGGTGTATTAGAGAGGGTGATGGAAAGATGGACAGAAAGAAGAATAGAAAAAGATACCGTGCGCTGGCGGTGCTGACAACAGGTGCTATGGTGCTGTGTACAGGAGCAGGTGTTCGGGCAGAAGATTCCGTGAATGTTCTGGCATTAAAGGGACCGACAGCAATGGGAATGGTGTCCCTTATGGATCAGGCAGACCAGGGCGAGATTACAGGGGAAAATTATGATTTTCAGATTGTGGCATCTCCGGATGAAGTATCTCCGGCGATTGCGCAGGGAACTACGGATATTGCAGCTGTTCCTGCCAATCTTGCCAGTGTGCTTTATCAGAAAACGAACGGTGGCGTGCAGGTACTGACGATTAACACATTGGGGGTTTTATATCTGGTGGAAAATGGTGAACAGGTTCAGAGTGTTTCTGATCTGAAAGGAAAAACCATTTATGCCAGTGGCAAGGGCGCTACACCGGAATACGCATTGAATTATATATTAAAAGAAAATGGACTGACGCCGGGAAAAGATGTACAGATTGAATGGAAGAGTGAGCATACAGAATGCGTGGCAGCACTTGCAGAGCATGAGGATGCAGCAGCTCTCCTTCCGCAGCCATTTGTGACGACAGCACAGAGTAAAAATGATTCTCTGCGCGTGGCTCTGGATCTGACAGAGGAATGGGATAAGATTCAGAAAGACAACGGTGGAAACAGCAGTCTGGTGACTGGTGTGACAGTGGTGAGAACAGAGTTCGCCCAGGAACATCCGGAGATCGTGGAAGATTTCATGGAGCGTTATCAGGAATCGGTATCTTATGTAAATGAGCATATCGAAGAGGCGGCAAAGCTGATTGGTGACTATGATATTGTTCCAGAAGAGATTGCGAAGAAAGCACTTCCGGAGTGTAATATTGTATACATAGACGGAGCGGAGATGAAAGAGAAGCTCTCCGGCTATCTGGAGGTTCTGGAGCAGGAGAATCCGCAGGCAGTCGGCGGAGTACTTCCGGCAGACGAATTCTATTATGATGCAGAATAAAAGAAAAAAGCAAAGTAAGATGCGCTGGTGGGCAGTGATGTTCTGGTTGCTGATATGGCAGATATTAAGTATGTGGATTGGACAGGAGATACTGATGGTATCTCCTGTTGCTACAGGAAAAAGACTGATTCAGTTACTTCCCAAGGTGTATTTCTGGAACACAGTTTTATGTTCCGTAGAAAGGATCATGGGAGGATTTTTACTGGGCGCTCTGGCTGGCACGACCATGGCTGTACTGGCATACCGGTACAGAAAGATAGAAGAACTGTGCTGTCCCATGGTATGTGTGATGAAATCCACACCGGTGGCGTCTGTGATTATCCTGCTGTTAATGTGGATGTCTTCCAGAAATCTGTCCGTTGGCATTGTGTTCCTAATGATATTTCCCATCCTTTATACGAATGTACTGGAAGGACTGCAACAGATGAACCCGAAGCTGGCAGAGCTGGCAGAAGTATTTGAACTGCCCAAATGGGTAAGGGTACGATGGTTGGCTATTCCCCAGCTGCTCCCATATGTAAGAGCCGGCTGTGTTCTCGGAATCGGACTGGCATGGAAGGCGGGGACTGCGGCGGAAGTAATCGGAATCTCTGGAGGAACCATCGGAGAAAAGCTGTATCAGGCGAAGATCTATCTGGAAACAGCAGATCTGTTGGCCTGGACAACGATGATTCTGGTAATGAGCTATCTGTTTGAAAAACTGTTCCTTGGAATGCTGGATATGGCAGGAGAACGGCTGAAAAGAATACAGATATCAGATTCAGGAAAAACAGATGAGGTGAAAAACGTCCCGGCAAAAGAGCAGCAGGATATTATACTGACTCATTTAAGTAAAAGTTATGGGGAACATTGCGTCATCCAGGATCTGTCACAGATATTTCCGCGTGGACAGACAACCTGTATCATGGCTCCTTCCGGCGCTGGAAAGACTACCCTGCTCCGACTGCTTATGGGGCTGGAAGTGCCGAACAGTGGAAGGATAACCGGTATGGATGGACGAAAGAAAAGCGCTGTTTTTCAGGAGCAGATTTTTGGTGAGGATCTGAGTGTCTATGCCAATATTCGGATTGTGAGAAAAAGAAAACTCTTTGAGCCGGAAAAGCAGGAATATGAGAAGATAAAGACAGAACTGGAAGCGGTCGGACTGCTAGGCTGCATGGATCAGAAAGTAAAGGAACTGTCCTTTGGAATGCGACAGAGAGTGGCGCTGGTGAGAGCTTTTTATGCAGACTGGGATGTGCTCTTTCTGGATGAGCCATTTCGCGGTCTGGATAAAAGCACCAGAGAACTGGTAATGGAGTATACCAAAAGAAAATGTAGCGGAAAACAAGTGCTGTTTATCACACATGATGTAGAAGAAAAGAAACTGGTCATCGGAAAATGATGGCCAGTTTTTTTAACTATAGATAAAGAATGTGGCGGAATAAGGACGCGATCTTTTTGGATTAATGATAAGTTCCGTTTTGGATAAATCTGTATCTGATTCATTCCGAAAAGGAGTAGCCATTTATGGAGAAGCTTTGTATAATTAGCATAAATATCCGGTTAGGAGATGAAAAAAATGGAAAAAATGACGGTTCTGCATGGACGATTACTGGAAGGCTGTATCTGGGATGAGTGCTCTGAGAAGTTATATTTTGTAGATATTGAATGCCGAAAAATATACTGTCTCAGCCGGATTGTGAAAGCCTGAATCAGATGGAGCTGCCGGACTATGTCAGCGACCTTGTGCTGAAAAAAGATGGAACTTTAATCGCTGCATTGCCGGATGGTCTGTATCATGTGGATTTTGACAAACGGACAGCAGACAAAGTCATGGAAAGCTGTCTGCCCGATGGTATCCGTTACAACGATGGCAAATGCGATCCGAAAGGACGCTTATGGCTTGGCAGTATGGCCATGGCGCAGGATGAATCGGCATCTCATGCAGGCGCATTATTTTGTATCGAAAAAGATCAGATTAAGATGATTTATTCCGGATTTACCATACCGAACGGTCTGGCATGGGATACAAAAAAAGCATTGTTTTATCATGTGGATACAGCAACGGATAAGGTGGATCGTTACCGGATGACAGAGGATGGACAGATTACGGAGAAGAGGACAGCCATTGATCTGAAGAAGGAAAAAGGCTCACCGGATGGTATGTGCATGGACAGTGAAGGACATCTGTGGATTGCCATGTGGGGCGGATATCAGGTGATCTGCGCAGATCCGGCCACCGGAGAAGTGTTAGAGAGAATTCCGGTACCAGATGCCAATGTCAGCTGCTGCTGTTTTGGAGGAAAGAGCAAAGCGCAGCTCTATATTACAACAGCAAGAGATGACAATGGCGATGGTGGAGAACTATATGTAGAAGAGGTACAGGTAACAGGAGGCGAGGTGTACAGATATGGGGATTAGGAAGACAGCACTGGTAACAGGTGCAGCAAAAGGGATTGGAAGGCAGATTGCTTACTGTATGGCAGAGGCAGGCTATAATGTCATTGTGAATTATCACAGCAACAAAGCAGCAGCCGAAGAATTGTGCAGGGAAATGGAAAAGTTTGGTGTGCAGACCATGACAGTATATGCTGATATGGGAAAAGTAGCAGATATCGAAAAGATGTACCGTCAGGTTTTTGAAGTATTCCCGGTGGTAGATGTACTGGTGAATAATGCAGGAATCAGCAGTGAGGTGTATTTCTTAGATGCTACCGAAGAGATGTTTGACCAGATGACCGCGATTGACTGGAAAGGTGTATATTTCAGCAGCCAGATCGCAGCAAAGAAGATGATTGAACAGAAGGTAAAGGGAACAATTATCAATCTTTCATCGAATCAGATCAACGGATGCTGGCCGAGAGCAACGATCTATGCTCCTAATAAGGCAGCAATTTCTAAATTTACAAAAAATGCGGCAATGGAATTGTCCCTGTATGGCATTCGTATGGTAGCGATTGCACCGGGTTATACCGATGTGGGATGGGAGCCGGGAGATATTCGTTTGAAAGCGGCAGAAAGACTGCCGTTTGGCAGATTTGCAACGACCACAGAGATTGCAAAAGGAGTCGTATATCTGGCATCGGAAGAAGCGGCCTATATTACAGGAACCACACTGGTGATGGATGGCGGTGCTACCCTTCCGGTAGTTGCAGCTAATGATTTCGTGGAGGATTAAGCAATGAGCAAATATTATAACAGTTTGTTGCAGGGAGATAAAGGTGCATTAAAAAGAGCACTGTACAAGGCGATGGGATTTACGGATGAAGCTCTTGGCAAACCGCTGATCGCTATCGTCAATACCTACACCAATGCGACACCGGGACATTACAACATCAATGAACTGTGTGAGCAGGCCGGGAAAGGCATCGAGGCAGCAGGAGGAACGGCCATGACATTTGGAGATATTGCTCCATGTGATGGAATCGCAGAAGGACATGAGGGTATGCGTTACATTCTGCCATCCAGAGATCTGATTGCTTCGACCGTAGAATGTATGGTTCGGGCACATCGTTTTGATGGGCTTGTTTTGCTGGGATCCTGTGACAAAATCGTACCGGGACTTCTGATGGCAGCAGCCAGACTGGATATTCCGGCGGTATTTTGCAACAGCGGTCCGATGGTGCCGGCCTGTTATAAAGGAAAACATTACGATGGAAATATCGTGACAGAAGCCGTTGGCTGGAAACAGCGAGGCGAGATTGATGAAGAGGAATTTCGTAAGATTGAGAATCTGGCGGAACCGTGTGCAGGCTCCTGTGCCATGCTGGGAACCGCGAATACTATGGGATGTCTGGCAGAAGCCATGGGCATGAGCCTTCCGGGAAGTGCAGTGATCCCTGCTGTTTATGCAAAGCGCCTTCAGATGGCGTATGAGACCGGACGTGCAGTCATGGGACTGGTGAAAAAAGGCATTACGGCCAGACAGGTGATGACAAAAGAAGCGATTGAAAATGCGATTATGGTGCTGATGGCCATGGGCGGTTCTACCAATGGTATCATGCATCTGCAGGCAATTCATAAAGAAGCCGGTCTGGGCCATCTTCCACTGGAAGCCTTTGACCGTTTCAGCAAGCGGATTCCACAGATCGCTTCTGTTTATCCTGCTTCTCCATATGATATGGTGGACTTCTATGAAGCAGGTGGAGTACCTGCAGTGATGAAAGAACTGGAACCGCTTCTTCACGGAGACTGTATCACAGCCAGTGGAAAGACGGTAAAAGAGAATCTTCAGCATACAGAGTATTCCACATTCCGGGAAGTGATTCGTACCGTGGCAGAACCATTCCATTCGGATGGAGGGGTAGCGATTCTGACTGGCAATCTGGCGCCACTTGGAGCCGTGGTAAAGCCGGCAGCGATCCCGGAACATCTGATGACTGTAACTGGAAAAGCCAAAGTATATCAAAGCGAGCAGGAAGCCTGTGAGGCAATTCTGGCCGGAGTGGTACAGCCCAATACCATGGTAGTTCTTCGTTATGAAGGACCGAAGGGAGGACCGGGGATGCCGGAGATGTATCGTCCGATGAAATGTCTGGAAGGAATGAATCTGTCGGACAGCTGTACGATTGTCACAGATGGAAGATTCTCCGGATCCAACCGGGGATGCTTTGTGGGACATATCTCACCGGAGGCATACGAAGGCGGCAATCTGGCACTGGTAGAAGATGGAGATGAGATCACTATTGATGTGCCGAATCGCAAGATCACCCTCCACGTAAGCGATGTGGAACTGGAAAAAAGAAGAACGTTATGGAAGCCGGTGGAAAAGCAGCTTCCGGATGGCTACCTTAACATATACCGAAAAATCACAAAATCAGCGGCAGAAGGCGCCGTGATGGAAATGGAGTAAGACATGATTACATGGAAAGATGACAATGAGTTATTTGCAATGATGAAAAAAGAACTGTATTCAGCGGTCATTGGCGATATCCTGGATAAGATGAATTATCGTCATCAGTTTCTTCCACAGCGGATTCAGCCAATGCGTGAAGAGATGGTAGTGGCAGGAAGAGCCATGCCGGTACTGGAAGCAGATGCATTTGAAGAATTGTCCGATGGACAGAATCCGATCATGAAAAAGCACTTTGGTCTGATGCTGGAAGCACTGGATGATCTGAAGGAAAATGAAGTCTATATTTGCAGCGGTTCTTCACCAAGTTATGCGTTGGTAGGAGAACTGATGTGCACCAGAATGAAGATCTTAAAAGCAGCAGGTGCAGTGGTAAATGGCTTCCACAGAGATACCAGAGGCATTCTGGAACTGAACTTCCCATGCTTCTCCTATGGAAGATACGCACAGGATCAGGGACCGAGAGGAAAAGTCATTGATTATCGTGTGCCGATCGAGATGGATGGCGTCAGAATCAATCCTGGTGATATCATTTTCGGAGATCTGGATGGTGTTCTGGTCATTCCAAAAGAAGTGGAGACTGAAGTCATCCAGAAAGCTTACGAGAAAGCAACCGGTGAAAAAATGGTTGCAGAAGCAATCCGCGGTGGAATGAGTACGGTAGAGTCTTTTGCGAAACATGGGATCATGTAAAGGACACAAAGAAGCATGAATGAAGTTAAGAAAAAGGCATTGAAATTACTGAAAGAGGAAGAAAGCCTGGCAGAAGTCCGAAAGTCCGGAACTTATCGTTTCCTCCCAAGTTACCGGTATGAAGCGCACAGGCATATCGAGTATGAGATTAATTACGTGCTTCAGGGAAAATGCATGATGATTTTTGACACAGAATATGTTCCCCTGAAAGCTGGAGAATGTATTGTGATTACGCCGTTTCAAAATCATGGATTTCTGGTAGATGCCAAAAGCGGCTGTAAGATTCAGCAGACAGAGATGAGTATTCGGATACCGGAAGATATGAAAGAGATATTTCCTTTCAGCGAAAGAAAGCGAGAATATCAGGTACTGAAAAACTGTGAGGATCTGGTGCCGGTTATGGAGCAGATCTCCCGGATCTGCCGTGTGGATAAAGAATCTTATGGGATGACAATGCTGGATCTGTCAGTTCTTCAGCTGGTGGTAGCCTGGGCTATCATGGAAAGAAAACTCACACAACAGAAGCCGGGATTCGTAATGAGAAGATCCGGGATATTCTGAAATATATTCAGGAGCATTACCAGGAGCCATTGCAGATCGAGGATCTGGCTGCCAGACAGGGCATCAGTTCCCGTTTCCTGCGCCGGTATTTCACACAGGAAATCGGGATGTCCTGCCTGGATTACATACAGGCCCTTCGCCTGAACAAGGCAAAAGAATTGCTGTGGGAGACTTCTAAGAGTGTCACAGAGATCGCACTTGAGACTGGCTATGGAACGCCGCAGTATTTCAGCCGGATTTTTCGACAGGAGATCGGAATGACGCCATCAGAGTATCGCAGCAGCTGGAAAGAAAAAGTCAGCGGATCGTAAACTGATAGCGGATCTGACGTTTCCATGGAGTACCAGCGTTAGTGATATGGTATGGAAATCCATGGCCGCCAGGAGCATCTGGATAATCCTGAAATTCAAAAGCCAGGGCACAGGACGGG
This sequence comes from Lachnospiraceae bacterium OF09-6, assembly GCA_003435055.1. Lineage (GTDB taxonomy): Bacteria > Bacillota > Clostridia > Lachnospirales > Lachnospiraceae > Marvinbryantia > Marvinbryantia aceti. The sequence goes on along the minus strand of QUMM01000028.1, from coordinate 21,866 downwards.
ACAGTATGCTGACCATTGATCAGCTGTTGTCTGTCGTCGATATAGCCACCGGAATACAGCACCATACATGGAGCATCAGATGTAATGGACATCTGCATGGAACCATCCGGCAGGGTGCAGAGCAGATCCGGGGAGTCGGACGAGTGATTCAGAAGGAATCCATGATTGTAGCCCTGATTGCGCCGGATCTGAATGTATCCTGGATACTTCTGAAGCTGTGCAGACAGAGCGATCGGATGGCGGAAGTCAAAGGGTGTATCGGTTACATCAGAGATTCTTTCCGGGATAAAGTCTGGAGCGTTACAGATGTAGCGGTCAGCATGAATCTGGAGAATATGATCTGTGGCCGGGCGGGAAAAGTCGCCAGACAGATTAAAGTAACTGTGGTTGGAAATGTTGAAATACGTATCCTGGTCGGAGATGGCGTTGTAATCCATGGTAAGCTGATGGGCTTCTGTCAGAGTATAAGTAACGGTGATATGGCGATTGCCAGGAAAACCATCCAGTCCATCGGGAAGAGCGCAGGTGAAACTTACCTGTGCATCACCAGAAGGAGTGACTGACGCAGAATGTAATTCCCAGACGCGGAAAGAAGCATTTTCAAAACCGCCATGAAGGGAATGAATGCCGTTCTCATTTCGGGAGAGCTTATATAGATGGTCGCCCATCGGGAGGAAACCATGAGAAATGCGGCCGGCGGTTGGTGCCAGTGTGGCTCCTGCATACAGAGGGTTGGAAAAATAAGTACTTTCCTGCGAAAAAGAAAGAGCAAGATTTTGTAAATCCATTTGTCTGGATGGAAAACCAATCTGCCGAACGGACGCACCGGTGCCAAGAAGAGACACAAAAAAGCCGTCTTCACATATCAGACGCAACATATAGTTTTTCGGATGATTAGAAAAATGAGTGTCAGTTAAAACTGATTTAGAAATCTGCATAATGATAACCTGCTTTCGCTTTTACTTTTTGCTATTTACTGTAACGCAGAATAGAAAATTATGCAAGAAGTGCAGAAAAAAAGTGGGAAAAAGAAAAAAACAAACAAAAGATCTGAAGAAATGACGGTTGCTATGCAAAAACATGTATAAAAAATAACTAAAAAACGAACAAAAATAAAAGGACATGTACGCAGAATATACAAAAATAGCAATTTTTTTAAACTCCATAGCAATTTCAAGTAATGAAATAAGCAGGAGACACGGATATAATAACAGGTAGATAATGTAAGGAGGGAAAGAATATGGGCAGTGTACTTGAGTTTAAGAATATCTCAAAGTATTTCCCTGGTGTAAAAGCACTGGATAATATATGCTTTAAAGCCTATGGCGGAGAAGTCCTGGCATTCCTTGGCGAGAACGGTGCCGGAAAGTCTACGCTGCTGAAGGTACTCAACGGAGACTATCAGCCAACCAGCGGTGAATATTTGCTGGATGGTGTACAGAAGCACTTTCACTCTCCACACGAAGCAATTCAGGAGGGAATCAGTATTATTTATCAGGAACGACAGATTTTGTTGGAACTGAGTGTAGCTGAGAACATATATCTTGGAAGAATGCCGGTTAATAAGTTTGGCATCATTGATACTGCGAAAGCCAATAAGATGGCGAAAGAGATTATCGATGATTTTGGACTTCCGATTTCACCATCTACGAAGGTAAAGGATCTGAGTATTGCTTATCAGCAGATGGTTGAAATCATGAAAGCCTACAGCCGTGAGAACCTGAAGGTCATCTGTTTTGATGAACCGACAGCCAGCTTAAGTGATGCAGAGATAGACAGTTTGTTCGAGATCATTGCCAAGCTGAAGGCACAGGGAAAGATCATCATTTATGTATCCCATCGTATGGCAGAGATCCAGGAGATCGCAGATAAGGTTGCCATTTTTAAAGATGGTCATTATGTAGATACGGTTGTTACAAAAGAAGTGCCAGAGCAGCAGCTGATCAAGATGATGGTCGGCCGCGATCTGGGTGATATCTTTAACAGCCTGGACAGAAATGATAAGATCGGAGATGTTCTTCTGGAAGTGAAAGGTGTTTCTTCCGATTATGTAAAAGAGAATTCTTTCGTATTACATAAAGGAGAAGTACTTGGATTCTCCGGACTGGTCGGAGCAGGAAGAACTGAACTGATGCGCGCCATCATTGGCGCAGACAAGATGAAGAACGGTGAGGTGATCCTGGAAGGCAAGAAGATTGTGAACCGTTCCCCGAAGGAAGCCATGGATAATGGTATTGTGCTGGTACCGGAAGATCGCAAGCTTCAGGGTATCCTGAGTAACTTAAGTGTAGCGGGAAATATCAATATTGCACTGATGGATAAGAATTCCAATAAGCTTGGTATCATAGATACAAAGAAGGAAGCGGAAGAGGTCGATAAAGGTATTCGGGAATTTAAAGTAAAGACACCATCCCCGGAAAAGAAGATTGTAGAACTTTCTGGAGGAAACCAGCAGAAATGTATCGTAGCCCGCGGTATTGCAACAAATCCAAAGGTACTGATTCTGGACGAGCCAACCAAAGGTATTGATGTTGGAGCCAAGTCTGAATTCTACAACATGATCTGCCAGTTCGCCAAACAGGGACTGGGAGTCATCCTGATTTCATCTGAGATGCCGGAAGTTATGGGACTTTCTGACAGAATTCTGGTTATGAAGTCTCTGAAGATTGTAGGAGAAGTCAGCAGAGAAGAGGCAACAGAAGACAGATTGCTGAGTCTGGGAATGATGGGGGAAGAAGCACATGAGTAATATAGAGACAAAAAAAGAAAAAAATGGAATTTTAAGTAAGATCGGCGGTGACAAGCTCATTCTGATCGGCGCAATTATTGTAGTATTCGCATTATTTACTGCATTGAACAAGAACTTCCTGACATGGACCAACATGATCAACCTGATGGTTGCAGCCTCACTGGTAGGTCTGGTAGCCGTAGGACATACTTACCTGATCATTGCAGGGCAGAACGACCTGTCACCTGGTTCACTGGCAGCTTTCTGTGGAACACTGGCGGCATTATTGCTTTCCAAAGATATGCCGATGATTGTGGCAATCATCGTTGTTTTACTGGCAGGTGTTCTGGTTGGACTTTTCAATGCATGGATGGTAAATAAGATCAAACTGGAGGCATTCATTGCCACACTGGTTACACAGAATATCATTCGTGGTTTTGCTTATATCATCTGCGATGGTAAACCGGTATCTATCAGCAACAAAGCATACCTGACCATCGGAAAAGCCAGATTTTTAACCATTCCGGTATCTGTATGGCTGATGATTCTTGCATTCGTAATCTTTGGATTTGTTCTTGCAAAGACAAAATTTGGCCGCAGCGTATATGCAATTGGCGGAAGCCAGGAAGCAGCCAGACTGGCCGGTCTGAATCCACAGCAGATTGTAACAAAATGTTTCGTTATCATTGGTGTACTGACAGCCCTCGGCGGAATCGTATTCTCATCTCGTATGAACTCCGGACAGCCGGCAGCAAACATCAACCTGGAATTCGATGCCATCACAGCCGTTATTCTCGGTGGTGTATCTTTTGCAGGTGGCGTGGGTGATATGTTCGGTACGGTACTTGGTGTAATCCTGATCCAGGCATTCAATACAGGTCTGATCATGGTAAATGTGTCCACGTTCTGGCAGTATGTAGCCCGTGGTGCACTGCTTCTCTTCGCACTGACATCTGACTTCATCCGTAAGCAGAGACGTGAGAAAGAACTTCTGGAAGCAAGCATGAGAAACGTGAAATAAGAATTGCGAGAGTGCGAAAGCACGAAGCAATTCGTAGGGCATCTTAGAGTAGAAATGAGGTTTGAGCTTCACACACGCAAGTGTGCAAAATTATATAATTTCAAGGAGGATTTAAAAAATGAACAAGAAAGTAATGAGTGCGGTATTAGCGGCAGCAACAGTAGCAGGACTGGCAGCAGGATGCATGACAGCAAGCGCAGAAGATGATAAGCTGGTAGTATATGGCATTTACAAAGCTGGTGACCAGACATGGTTCATTGATGAAGGTGCAGCAGCTCAGGAAGCAGTAGAAGCAGCAGGCGGAGAATTCATCTACGTTGATGCTAAGATGAACCCGGAAGAATACTTAAAGGCAATTGACAACGCAGTGGCAAACCATGCAAGCGGTATTGTAACCTGTATCCCAGACCAGACACTGTCTCAGGCAGCTATTGACAAAGCCGAAGAAGCTGGTATTCCAATCGTTGCAGCTGATGATGCTCTGCAGGATGATGACGGCAACAAGCTGGCTCCATGGGTAGGTATCAACGCATACGTAATCGGTGAAGCAAACGGCGAATGGCTTGCTAACTACGCAAAAGACAATGATCTGGTTGGAAAAGAGGATGTAGGACTTCTGATCATGACAATGGATACCGTATCCAGCTGTGTACCTCGTGCAGAAGGCGAACTTGATAAATTCACAGAACTTTGTCCTGACTTCAGTGAAGACAATATCTTCAAAGCTGACTATGATGGAACAACAGATAAAGGTAATACAGCTGCAGCAGCAGTTATCACAGCGAATCCACAGATCAAGACATGGCTGGTAACAGGTGCTAACGAAGAAGGTACTATCGGTGCATGCCGTGCCCTTGAAACAGCTGGTCTGGATGCTGACGCTTGTGTAGTAGGTCTTGGTGCTTACATGGCAAAAGATGAATGGAATGACAAAGGTGCTGATGGTACATGCATGAAAGCATCAGCATACTTCTCATCTGATGCTGTTGGTAAAGGTTCTATTGATGTTCTTCTGAAACTGATCGATGGCGAAGACGTTGAAATGGAAACAGCAGTGGACGCAGTTGTAGTTACTCCAGAAACATACAAAGATGAAATGGGTAAAGCAGCAGAATAAGTAAAATATCGAACAATAACATCTGTATACAATAACAGGGAGCTGCATTGCAGCTCCCTGTTATTGTATCTGTTCAGGAAACGTCAGATTCCGGTATTCTCCGGGAGTCATATGCTCCCATTTTTTAAATGTAGAACAAAAACTGCTTTCACTGTTGAATCCAGAGGTGAAGGCGATCTCTTTGATCGGAATGCCAGGCGTACGAAGCAGAAACTTGGCAGAATTGAGACGGGTGGCAATCAGATACTGATGTGGTGTAAAGCCAGTCTCGGCAGTAAATACTCTGGTAAAATGAAACGGGCTCATATTGGAGTTCTTTGCAAGAACATCCAGAGAAAGCGGTTCACTAAAGTGTTCATTGATGTAGGCAAGAGAGTTCTCTACAATCTGAGAATGGGAAAAATTACTGCCGGTGTCAGAACGAATATTCAGCAAACTTGTGAGCATCTGTGTAATATAAGAAGACACACGGGCTTCTTTGATAGGCTCCGAGTTACGGAACATACTTAAAATCTTATTCATATCATGAATAACCGGATAAAGATTGCCAGAGGAAAAGATATTTCCCTGAGAAGCTGTGATCAGGTCATAATAGTTGCGCGCCAGTGGACCGTCAAAATGCATCCAGCAAACCATGGAATCCTCGGGAAAACCGTATTCGTGAGGAGAATAACAATCCAGCAGAACGAGCTGATCCTGTAAAACGGTGCCGATCTGATCCGGATGATAAACCTGACAGCTTCCTTTTTCGATATACATCAGCAGAAAGCTGTTATAACTGGAGCGCTTCAGACGATAACCGGACTGGTAATGAAAGCGGCCAAGAGCAACGGGATAGAGATAGACCTTAGAAGCAATCGTGCTTGGCTGGTAGGGAAAGTAATCGGAATCATCTGGTAAAATACCATATTCAATTGGACGCATAAATGGTCTCCTTCTCATCTGTATATGCAGAGCAATTTTTTTAAACTTACAAGCAAAATCAAATAATGACTTTTGTATCAGACGTGAGATATAATCAAACCAGAAACAAAAGGTATATAGTGATAAAATCAGTTCAGAAAGAATACATGACAGTTTTCTGAATCAGATTTCAGATCATATATTATGACAGTAACATAAAAGGAAACGAAAAGCAATAAAAAGATATAAGGAGGTTCCTATGGAAGAAGTAAAAATCTGGGAAGAAGACGTGGTAATCCCTACCTATGAGATCGGAGCAGCAGAGAAAAATCCAATTTTTTCAGAGAAACGTGTATACCAGGGAAGTTCGGGAAGAGTATATCCATATCCGGTCATTGAAAAAATTGAAGATACGAAGCATGATAAGGTATGGAAAGCGCTGTATCTGGAAAATCAGTATCTGAAGGTTATGGTTCTGCCACAGCTGGGTGGAAGAATTCAGAGAGCTTATGATAAGACCAACGATTATGATTTTGTATACTATAATCATGTGATTAAACCGGCGCTGGTTGGCCTGACAGGCCCATGGATCTCTGGCGGTATCGAATTCAACTGGCCACAGCATCACCGTCCGACTACCTATCAGCCGGTGGATTATACCATAACTGAGCATGAAGACGGAAGCAAAACTGTGATGGTCAATGATGTAGACCAGATGTATGGCACCAAGGGTATCGCTTCCTTTACTTTATATCCGGATAAGGCTTACATTGAGATCCGGGGACAGCTGTATAACCGTACTCCGATGGCACAGACATTTCTGTGGTGGGCAAACCCTGCAGTCGCAGTGAATGATAATACCCAGTCTGTATTCCCGCCAGATGTTCATGCGGTAATGGATCATGGCAAACGTGACGTATCCAAGTTCCCGATTGCGACAGGGGTATATTATAAACATGATTACAGTGCAGGTGTGGATATTTCCCGTTACAAAAATATTCCGGTGCCGACCTCTTACATGGCTGAAAAGTCCGACTTTGATTTTGTGGGCGGATATGATTACGGAAAAGAAGCTGGTATCCTTCATGTTGCGGACCATCATATCTCTCCTGGTAAAAAGCAGTGGACCTGGGGCTGCGGCGATTTTGGAAAAGCATGGGACCGCAACCTGACAGATGAAGATGGTCCATACATCGAGCTGATGACTGGTGTATATACGGACAACCAGCCAGACTTCACTTGGTTAAAACCATTTGAAGAGAAGACTTTCAAGCAGTACTTTATGCCATATAAGAAAGTGGGTTATGTAAAGAACGCTACCATCGATGCTATGGTCAACATGGAGATTCATGATGGAAAAGCAGATCTGTGCGTATATACTACAGGCGAAGAAAAGAATGCGAAGATTGTACTGGAGCAGAATGGAAATGTGGTATGGGAGACAACGGAAGATCTGTCTCCGGTAAAAGTATATGAGACGGAAGTAGAGCTGCAGGTAGAAGATAAGACAAAAGTGACGGTTCGTGTATTGAATGCAGATGGAAGAGAACTGGTATCCTTCACGCCTTTAAAAGAAGAGATCCCGAAGATTCCGGAACCGGCACAGGCAGCAAAAGATCCAAAGGAGATCCAGACCTGCGAGGAACTGTATCTGACTGGTTTACATATCGAACAGTATCGTCATGCTACCTATTTGCCAGATGATTATTATCTGGAGGGATTGAAGAGAGATGAGGGCGATATCCGCCTGAATACTGCATATGGTATGTTGCTTTTACGTCGCGGCCTTCTGACAGAGAGTGAGAAGTATTTCCGTAAAGCACTGGAGCGTATGACCTGGAAGAATCCAAATCCATACAACAGTGAAGCATATTATGATCTGGGTCTTACCCTATTTTATCAGGGGCGTTACGAGGAAGCATACGATGCGTTCTTCAAAGCAACCTGGTCCAATGAACAGCAGGAAATGTCCTTCTATTTCCTGTCAGCCATTGCAGCACGTAAAGGTAATCTTCCACTGGCACTGGAACTGATTGAAAAAGGTCTGGTAAAGAACAGCCACAATATCAAAGCCCGTGGACTGAAGGCAGCGATTTTAAGAAAACTTGGAAAGAAAGAAGAAGCAAAACAGTGGATTGCAGAGAACTTAAAAGTCGATCCATTTGATTATGTATCAGGATATGAAGCAATACTTCTGGCTGATGATGCCGAAAAGACTGCAAAAGAGCAGGCACTGAAAGGACAGATGCGTAACTTCTCACAGAATTTTATCCAGGCAGCAATCGATTATTGTGAGAGCGGCTGCTTCGAAGAAGCACTTGGACTCCTGAATCTGTGTGATGCACAGTGGCCGATGCTGGATTACTATCGTGCAGCATGTCTGTATAATCTTGGAAGAGAAGAGGAAGCCAAAGCAGCTGTGAAGATTGCAGATGCAGTCGATCCATATTGCTGTTTCCCGAACCGTCTGGAAGATATCACCGTACTGCAGCTGGCAGCAAAATTGCAGCCTGAACTGCCGAAAGCATATTATTACATTGGTAATCTCTGGTATGACAAACGCCAGTATGAAGCGGCACAGGAAGCATGGGAGACTTCTGCGAAGCTGGATGACACCTATCCGACCGTACTGCGTAACCTGTCTCTGGTATATTACAATCAGAGTGATATGCCGGAAAAGGCAAAAGAAGTACTGGAAAAAGCATTTGCGCTGGATACCACAGATGCACGTATTTTCCTGGAACTGGATCAGTTATATAAGAAGCTTGGCTATTCCGTAGAAGAACGAATTGCATTTTATGAAAAGTATCCGGAGACTTTTGCAAAACGTGATGATGTGTTTATTGAATACATTACCATGCAGAACTTTGTTGGAAATCATGAAAAAGCATATGAGCTTCTCATGAGCCGTAGGTCCATCCATGGGAAGGCGGAGAAGGAAAGGCAACAACCCAATACACTACTTCTCTGGTAGAACAGGCAAAGAAAGCGATCGCTAAAGAAGATTTCACCAGTGCAAAAGAATTACTGGAAAAGGCACTGGTTTATCCGGAAAACCTGGGAGAAGGCAAACTGGAGGGAACCAAGGACAATCATATTCATTATTATCTGGGACTGGTGGAAAAAGCACTGGGTAATGAAGACAGAGCGAAAGAGCTGTTTGCAACAGCCAGCACTGGTACAGACGAACCAGCCGGCATGATGTTCTACAATGACCAGCCGGCCGATATGATTATGTTCCAGGGCATGGCACTTCGGGAACTGGGAGAACCGGTAGCATCGAACTCCAGATTCTATAAGCTGATCAGTTATGGAGAAGCACATATCTATGATAAAGTGAAGATGGATTATTTTGCAGTATCCTACCCGGATCTTCTGATCTTCAAGGAAGACTTTACCAGAAAGAATCGTGCGCATTGCTGCTTCCTGATGGGACTGGGTAACATGGGACTTGGTAATAACGAAAAAGCAATAGAATACCTGAAAGAAACACTGGAACTGGATCCACATCACCTGATGGCAAGATTGTATTTGAGAAGTGTGGAAGAAACAAAATAATAGAGTTACTGGATGTATTGTGATGTGCAATACACTGGGCAATGTATAAAGAGATCCCCGAAGCAGTTTAAATGCTTCGGGGATCTCTGGTATGATGAGCGCTGTAGCTGACAATTCTGAAGCAGATGTCTGAATTTCTACATATGTAAGACTTCATCCCAGATTTCTTCCACAACAGGGATTCCAAGTTCTTTATTTTCTTTGATGCTGCGTAAGGCCAATTCTCCAGGATAGTATACTGCCCCTCCTTCTTTGACTGGTTCTGAAGATTTCACATCAGCAAGGATGGCATCTATGATAGCATCGGTCTCTTCAGCAGTGTTGAATCGGGAAGGATCTATGGCAATCATGATCTGGGTCAGTCCCACCTCGTCATCGAAGGTACCGATCTTAGACACAGAATTCCCATTGGAGAGAACCGTTGCGATCAGGTCAAGAACAATAGACAGTCCGCTGCCTTTCCAGTAGCCCATTGGAAGTACGCGCCAGGTCTTCTCGATCTCAACAGGATCGGTAGAAAGGTTGCCTTTCGTATCATAGCCGCCAGGTACCGGGAGCTGAGTGCCCTGAAGTTTGCACTGTTCGATTTTTCCATAAGAGAACTGAGACACCGCACAGTCCAGCACCACATGTTCTCCATTGGATCTTGGGACAGACATGACCAGGGGATTATTGCCGATTTTCCGATTCTTGCCTCCCCAGGCTGGCATATTTGGCATAGTGTTGGACCAGCAGATGCCGATGCATCCCTGATCAGCGGCCTGCCATCCATAGGTACCACCGCGCATCCAGTGATTGTTATTACCAAGGGCTACGATGCCGGCGCCGTTTGCCCTGGCCAGTTCACAGGCACGATCCATGGCACGTTTGGCATTCAGAGGGCCGAAGCCACGGTGGCCGTCCCAGCGCTCCATGATCCCCATACTCATTTCGCAGGTCGCTCTGGCCGATGGATCAATACTTCCTTTTTCCAGGTAGGTGACAAATCTTGGAAAACGATTCAGTCCGTGGGAATACACTCCGGCAAGACTGTTTTGTGCAAAAATCATTGCTGCATCAGCAGCATCCTCAGGAAGAAACCCTTTCTTTTCCAGGACTCTTGTAAACTCTTTGACCATATCTTCATATTTGATTCTCATAGTACATACTCCTCTCAATGAAATATGAAAACGCTTTCAGATAAAACTATTATATCCTGAATTTTTAAGAAGTCAATCTTTTTTGATAAGAAAGAAAAATACTATGAAATTCAACAAAAATGTAAGTAGAATCTCAGAAAATAATATGAAAACGTTTTCTGTAAATTTTCTTGAAAAATGAAATGTGATGTGATACACTGCAAGAAATAATGACAGACAAAAAGGATATTCCCTGGAAAAGGGAAATAGTTTCAAGATCAGGGTGCAGAGCAGTGAAACGAAAGCAGATCTGACCCCGGAAAAAAGAAAGAGAAGTCAAATCAGGGCTCGGAGAAGTGAAACGAGAGCGGCTCTGACCCCGGAAAAAGAGAAGAATATCAAAATCATGGCCTGGAGCGGTAGGAAAAGAAGATTTATACTCCGGAAAATGGGGAGAATGATAAATCCGCGGCTACCAGCACGGAAATTATAAAAAACAAGGTATAGTATCGGGAGAGAAAGAAGAATATGAATATTTATGATATTGCCAGAGAGGCCGGTGTCTCGATCACCACAGTATCTCGTGTGATCAATCATCGGGAACAGGTGAATGCAGTAACAAGAGAGCGGGTGGAAAAGGTTTTAAAAGCACACAATTACAAGCCCAATGCCACAGCCAGGAATCTGGTGACCAAGTCTTCCAGAACGGTTGCAGTGTTAACGATAGATATTCGGGAACCGCATTATGCAAGAACGGCATATACGATTGAACGAGAGCTGAGTCATCGTGGCTATGAAGCCATCATATGCAATACCGGAGGAGAATTGAAAGAGACGGAACGATATCTGCAGTCTTTGATGGAAAAGGATGTGGATGGAATCATTCTGGTGGGATCTGTATTTAATGAAATTGGAAAAGATGCCAGAATCCGGGATATGCTGAAGACATTTCCGGTGGTATTGGCGAATGGAAGGCTGGATCTGGAGCGCTCGTATTCGGTATTGGTAGATGATCAGTATGGCATAGGACTATCAGTGGATCATCTGGTAGAAAATGGACACAAAGAAATCTGTTACTTTATGGATCTGGATACCGGAAGTGCCAGAGAGAAGAAAACAGGATTTATTCAGAGTATGAAGAAGCATGGCCTGGAATGTGAACAGAAACAAGTGATCAAGGTGGCACACTCTGTGGAAGGTGGACGGGTTGGCGTCCAGCAACTAATAGAAGAGAATCGACAAGTGACAGCGATCGTATGTGGCAATGATGAGATCGCGGTTGGGGCAGTAAAGGAGTTGACCAGTCGGGGAATCAAGGTGCCGGAACAGATTTCAGTGACAGGATATAATCATTCCGAATATGCCCGTATCTGCCAGCCAGAGCTGACCACAATTGATAATAAGCCAGAGCTGGTAGCCATGCTGTGTGTGCAGCTGATTATCAGCTTGATTGAAAAGACAGACAGTTATTCTTCCGGAGTGATTCGCCCTGAGTTGGTGTCGGGAAAAAGTGTTGCGCAGTTATAATAGGCGGAAAAATATATATAAACAGGAGGAAAAAGGTTATGCAGATGACATTTCGCTGGTATGGAGAAGGAAATGACAACATTACTCAGGATATGATTCGCCAGATCCCAGGAGTGACGGGACTGGTATGGGCGCTTCATAACAAGCAGCCAGGCGAGGTCTGGGAAGTGGACGAGATTGAAGAGGTGAGAAAACAGATTGAAGGTCACGGATTCCATATGGATGTGGTAGAAAGTGTGAATGTACATGATGATATCAAAGTGGGACTTCCGACCAGAGATAAGTACATTGAAAATTATAAGACAACACTGAGAAATCTGGCAAAGTTTGGCGTAAAGGTAGTGACCTATAATTTTATGCCGATTTTCGACTGGACCAGAACAGATCTGTTTCATCCTTTGCCGGATGGATCCAATGCCTTATATTATGAAAAAGCAAGAATACAGGATGATTATAAAGAAATGGCACAGTACATTCTGGAAAATCTTCATGGCATGACATTCCCTGGATGGGAGCCGGAACGTATGGCGAAGCTGGATGAATTGTTTGCACTGTATCGTCCGGTGACGAAAGAAAAACTCTGGGAGAACCTGAAATATTTTCTGGAGCAGCTGATGCCGGTGTGTCATGAGACAGGCATCAAGCTGGCAATTCATCAGGATGATCCGCCATGGGACATCTTTGGCATTCCACGTCTCCTGGTAGATAAAGAATCCATAGGGCGTTTTTTGTCCATGGTAGACGATGAATACAACTGTCTCTGCCTCTGCTCTGGTTCCCTGGGAGCCAATCCGAACAACAATGTTCCAGATATCATACGCACGTATTGTGACCGAATTGCATTTGCACATATCCGAAATGTGAAACATTATAACAATGGAGATTTTTCAGAAGTATCCCACAGAGACTGCGACGGAGATACACAGATTCTGGAAATCATGAGAGCATATCATGACTGCGGATATAAGGGATACATCCGTCCGGATCACGGACGCCATCTGTGGGGCGAAGAAAAACAGTGCCGTCCAGGATATGGATTATATGACCGGGCACTGGGAATCATGTATTTGCTTGGATGCTGGGATATGCTGGATCGCATAGATGGAAAATAGCAGCTGGTAGTCAGCCTGGGGAGTAATCCACACTGCCAAAACGGAATAAAAAAGTCCCTGAAGATTGCACCTCAATTCCGAAATATTGCTGATGTCGATAAAGCGGAAATGGATTTTTCTCTATATGAAAAAGATGTAATAGAAAACCATATTCGAATTCCACAACTTAGAAATTTGTATGAGAAGAAGCGAGAAAAACTCTGAGGACTATGAGTTTAATATTTTTTTATTTTTGTAAAAAAGTGGAATAGATATGTCTGGAAAAGTGTGGTACCGTAGAAATGACAGGAAACAAAAAGAATATATGTGGAGGAAAGCAGGTAATGACATTACGGGAGGATGCAGATTTTATTATAAAAGAGGCAATTCGTCATGTGCTGCCAGACGAGGCAGTAAGGAAGGCTTTAGAGGGAAAAGCATTTGGGCAGGGCAGGTTGTATCTGGTGGCGGCAGGTAAAGCTGCATGGCAGATGGCAAAAACTGCCGGGATGCTGCTGGGGGATCGGCTGGAAAAGGGTGTTGTGATAACAAAATATGATCATGTAATGGGAGAACTGCAGCGAATCAGTTGTTATGAAGCTGGCCATCCTGTTCCGGATAAGAATTCTTTTCGGGCAACGCAGGCGGCTCTGGATCTGGTTATGGATTTGCAGGCGGAAGATACCGTATTATTTCTGCTTTCCGGTGGAGGTTCTGCACTTTTTGAAAAACCGCTGATTTCAGGAGAAGAACTGGCAGATGTTACGAAGCAGCTACTGGCGTGTGGAGCGGATATTGTGGAGATGAATACGATTCGAAAACGTCTTTCAGCGGTAAAGGGTGGCAGATTTGCAAAGTTGTGTGAGCCTGCTAAAGTGTACAGTATCGTATTGAGTGATATATTGGGCGATCCACTGGATATGATTGCTTCTGGTCCGGCTTATCCGGATACATCGACCTGTGAGCAGGCAACGGCGATTGCAGAGAAATATCATCTGAAGTTATCAGAACAGGCGACTGGATTGCTGCGGCAGGAGACACCAAGGATATTGAATAATGTGACGACAGAGATTACAGGCAGTGTGAGAAATCTTTGCCAGGCCGCAAAAGAAGCCTGTGAATCCCTGGGATACGAAGCGGTGATCCTGACAGACCAACTGGATTGTGTGGCAAGGGAGGCAGGAGCTTTTCTGGGGGATATTGCCAAAACAAATCAGATTACAAAGAAGAGTCTGGCTTTTATCGCCGGCGGTGAGACGGTGGTTCATCTGACCGGCTCAGGTCTGGGAGGCAGGAATCAGGAATTGGCGCTGGCGGCCGCTGAAAAAATATCCGGATTAAAGGAGGTAGCAGTTTTTTCAGTAGGATCAGATGGCACAGATGGTCCAACGGATGCAGCAGGAGGTTTCGTGGATGGTGAGACGAAGAAAAAACTGGCAGATGCCGGATACCGGATTGAACAGGTACTGGAAGAAAATGATTCCTATCATGCACTGGAAAAATGCGATGGTCTGATCAAGACCGGAGCTACGGGAACGAATGTGAATGATGTGGCGGTGGTGCTGATAAGAAGGTAGAGCTAAAATATTATATGCTATAGGCTATAGAGCAATGGCATTAAGTTAAGGGAATCTCACATCACAGAAATGTGGTGTGGGATTTTTTTGCAATAAACTATTGACAAATCAGTTATAAAATGTGGCCGCTTTAGCTACTGAGAATTTTGCGAGGTAGCTAAAGCGGCTCTTGTAATTAGAAAACATCTATTTACAAGGAGGAAATCGCATGAATAAGAACTTACAGAAATTAAGGGACTTATTATTGAATCTCATTAATAAGCAGAAGCAGGATTTAACAGGACTTATTTCTGACCCCGATGTGAATTTTACAAGAAATAGGAAAATTCCATATGAAAATATGATTTTGTCATTGCTAACGATGGAGGGGGCTGCTTTAACGAACGAACTATTACGACAGTTTGGTTGCAGTACCACTACCGCAACATCATCAGCATTTGTTCAGCAGAGAAAGAAAATCCTACCAGTTGCACTGGAAAATCTTTTTCAAGAGTTCGCTTCCCAAACAGCCCGAGGCGATAATTATAGGGGATATAAACTTTTAGCTATTGATGGTTCAGATATTCAAATTGCAACTAATCCTAGGGACAAAGCGTCTTTTTTTCAAACAAAAGAAGGTGTAAAACCCTACAATCTCCTTCACCTGAATGCTTTATACAACCTTCTCTCTCACACATATGAAGATGCTATAGTTTATAAAGTTAAAGAAGCCGGAGAAAACAAAGCATTAATTGAAATGGTTGATAGATCTGATTTTACCCCAAAGACCATTGTTACTGCGGACAGAGGGTATGAGTCGTATAACAACATGGCACATATACAAGAAAAAGGTTGGTTCTACCTTATACGAGTAAAGGATTTTGGCAAGTACAAAACAGGCATTTTGCACGGCTTAGACTTACCTGACACAGAGGAATTTGATGAGTATATAGATTTAAATTTAACTCGTAAACAGACAAATGAAATGAAGAATTTATTGCAGCAGAAGAATACATATCGATGGATACCGCATAAATGTACGTTCGATTATCTGCCGTCAAAAAGTAAAAAATCAGATTCTGCAGTATTGTATCATCTACCATTTAGAATTGTACGTTTTCCAATATCAGATAATTCATATGAAGTTGTAGTAACCAATCTGGACGCAGTAGAATTTCCTTCAGATGAACTAAAGAAACTATACGGCATGAGGTGGGGAATTGAAACATCTTTTAGAGATTTAAAATATACTATAGGATTACTTCATTTTCATTCGAAAAAGGTGGACTATATACTCCAAGAAATTTTCGCAGGGCTAATAATGTATAACTTTTCTGAATTGATTACCTCGCACGTAGTCATAGAAAAGGGTTCCAGAAAATATAAATATAAAGCCAACTTTTCTGTTGCTGTACATATATGCCGTGATTTCCTGTTAAGTATAAATAACCCACCTGATGTTGAACTGCTCATTGCCAGATATGTACTACCCATTCGCCCCGGGCGCTCAAGACCACGAGAAATGAAAGTCAAACAAGCAATAAGCTCATGTATAGAATAGCATAAAATATCAAAAAATGTATCAATTTTTGACAAGGGCATTGCTCTTGTCTATTTGTCGTACATTTTTTTGATTTATGTATGGAATTTAATCTGTGACAAGAAAATGAAAAGAGAAGTTAGTATCGAAAAAAGATACCAACTTCTCTCATAATCAGCCTTAACTTAATGCCATTGAGATCGCACCTTCAGGGACTTTTGTTTTGCTGCGTCACTAAGAACACATTTCTTCATTTCGCCTATTAGCATTATGGCATATGAGATTTTAAAGTGCAATATGCGTTTTGAACTTTGAAAATAACTGAAAATAACCAGTATCGCATTTCCTGTTGACACTAGATCATATGAAAATTTTTGGATATTCGATATTAATGACGAAAAAGTGGGGAAAATGAAATGATAAATGTTCTAATTTGACGTATAAAGGCGAAAAATGAAATTATATAATGGCTATAACAGGATAGAAATTCGGAAGGGGGATTTTTATATGATAACTGCAAGAGAGAACATTTTAATGGCGCTGCACCATGAAGAACCATACTGGGTTCCATCACATTACCTTGACCAGAATACTTGTGTGTATACTGCTTCGCAGGAAGGTGCGCATGGATATGGAAACAGACAGATTGACTGTTTTGGTGTATCATGGGATTTTCAACCGGGAATGGAAGGTCAGATGGTGACTCCGGGAACCAAGCGATTAGAGGACATTACAGAATGGGAAGACCTTAAATTTCCAGATCCGGAAAAATGGGACTGGGAAGGCGGAGCAGCGAGAGATACAGCTGGCTGGGATCGGAAGAATAAGATTAGCTCTGTCATCATGATCAATGGTCTGTTTGAACAGATGCATACCTTTATGGGTGTGGAAGAAGCAGCAGTGGATCTGCTGATGGAACCGGAAGCTACAGAGGATTTTCTGGATGCACTGACAGATTTCAGAATCAAACAGATCCAGTTAATTAAGAAATATTACAATCCGGACAAGATCACATTTCATGATGATTATGGGGAAGCCCGTAATCTGATGATGAGTAAAGATACCTGGAAAGAACTGTTTAAGCCAAGATTGAAGAGAATTGTGGAAGCGGTACACGGAGAAGATATGTTATATGAACATCATTCCTGCGGATACATAGCACCATTGATTGAAGAATTTATTGATCTGGGGTTTGATGCACTGAATCCGCTGCAGATTCAGAATGATCCATATGAATTAAAAAAGAAATATCGGAAAGATCTTTGCTTTGTGGGGGGCTTTGATAATCAGGGAATCCTGGACAGACCAGGTGCAACTTACGAAGAACGGGTGCAGGAGATCCGAAAACGCGTGGAGATGATGGCACCTGGAGGAAGTTGGATTGCACATCCGGTTATGATTGATCCGACCATTGGGCTGGCATTATCAGATGTTCTTTATGAGCATAATCAGCCTCTTTGGGATAAAGTCGGTTATGTCGCACCTCCAAAACCAATGATGGCGGCAGCAAACGCTTATACAAAAGGTCACGAAGACTGATCTGCGTGGCAGAAAGTGAGGGAGTTATGTCAGACAGTATGATTATGATTCTGGTATTAGTTGCACTGGTGATCACAGTTGCAATCGGTATCGTTTATAAAAATTGTAATATCGGCCTGATTGGCATGGCATTTGCATTTATCATTGGATCCTGGATCGGTGGAGCCGGAACCTATGACATCATCGGTTACTGGCCAACCAGTATCATGTTTATTCTGGTAGTAACCAGTTGGTTCTTTGGATATGCATCCTTAAATGGAACTCTGGCAGGTCTTGCCGATCGTATTGTGTATGCAACGAGAGGAGTGCCATGGTTTTCGCCAATCTCTGTATTCCTTACAGCATTTATTATTTCTGGTCTTGGTATTGGGGTATGGGGAATTGTATTTGTAGCACCGATTGGATTTGTTATTGCAAAACGTGGAAAATTTAATCCGCTGTTGGTTGTAATCGCTACCAACCTGGGTGCCCTTGCAACAGGTGGACTGCAATGGGCAGCAGGAGGTCCGACCAATGCGGGACTGCTGATGGCAGCAGGATGGGAAACAGAGGCGGCAAGTAAATTGGCGGTAGAGTTTGGCTATGCTTCGATCCTTCCATGCATCATTGCTTATCTGATCTGTTACATATTGCTCGGGGGCTTTAAAGCACAGAAAGTAGAAATGGAAAAACCTGCACCGTTTACGCCAGTACAGGTCAAGACATTGGCTGTTTTACTGGTAGTGCTTCTGGCTAATATGCTTCCGTTAGTACTATACTTTTTTGCGCCGGGGCCGGCGACCTTATATTTGAAAAATCACTGCAACATCCAGTTCTGGTCCATTGTTGGTGCAATTGCCTGTATGTTGTTGAATCTTGGAGATGAAAGAGAAATCCTGGCTAAGAAAGTTCCATGGAATGCAGTAGTGCTGATCTGTGGGGTATCTATGCTGATTCAGGTGGCTGTAAAACATGGACTGTCCGATGTGATTGGAAATTGGCTGAACAGCAGTTTCCCGATATGGATGGTGCCAGCAGCATTTGCTTTATTTGGCGGCTTGCTCAGCTTCTTCTGCAGTGCGATGTCTGTAGTATATCCGCTTATGCTTCCGATGATCTATGGAATGATCTCCAATGGAAGCAAAGTAAGTGCCCTTGCCTGTGTTACAGCATTGATCCTGACGGCCTGCTACACAGGGATGTGTCCATTCTCTCAGAATGGAGCATTGATGTTATCGTCAGCAGATGAGGAGACCAAGAGTTATCTGTTTTATCGCATGATTTCGTGGTCGGTGGTACTGCTGGTGATCAGCGTGATCTATGCTTTGGTGGGAGGTTATGGTCTCTGGGGCTAACAAAAGAGAAGGAGAAAAATCATGAATGAGAAAAAAACAAAATTGAGTAATCTTGTAAAAGCGTCTTTTATTCTTCCGACACTGGGACAGAATCTGTTTATTTATCTGGAACTTTACTATATGTCCTATTTCCTTACAGATATCTGTAAGTTTGAACTGAGTACTGTTACATTTATTTTAACAAGTACCGCAGCAGTAGATCTTGTATGGGTATTCGTAACCGGTATTGTATTGGAAAAATTTGAATTTAAAAAGCTTGGTAAATACCGGGCATGGTATATCATCGGTTCACCGATTATCATTGTATTCTTTACATTGATGTTTACCAATGTGGGTAATGGAGCAACTGCGGCATCCATCGTCATCATTGCATTTTGTATTAAAACACTTATGCAGGATATTCAGTCAGCAGCAGTTACCGCGCAGTTATCACAGTTATCTGATGATCAGAAAGAAAGAAATACCCTTTCTGTAACAAGAAATATTGGATCTGTAGCGGGTCAGTTTGCATTCTCTTTTGTAGGACTGGCAACTATCACATTCTTTGGCAATTTGTTTGGAGTGACTGCGTTAGGCTATACCATGGCAGCGTTGATTTTCACTATTGTTAACGGAATCGCACACATTCTTCTCTGGTATATTACAAAAGATGTACCGGTAGCTGCAACCGAACACAAAAAAGAAAAACTGAGCGTAGCGCAGATGTTTAAAGTATTTGCAGAGAATCCGCCACTGTTAGTGCTTTCTTTTGGAGATTTGCTTCGTTATACTGCATATTTCTTGATTTCTTCAACAGCCGCATATTATTTCGCGGCAGTATTAAAAGATCCGGGCTCTATGGCATTGTATCTTACATGTCAGACAGCAACCGGTGTAGTGGCAGCATTACTGGTCAAATTCATCATTGAATTACTTGGCAAAAAGGCAACGTATGTACTTTCCTGCCTGATGTATGGTGGTGCGGCCGTACTGATGTACTTCCTTGGTGGAGAAGGTGCAACCATGACGTTCATTATAGTAATGTCAATCGGATCTTTTTTTAATAACTGTATCCGTGCGACCATTACATCCATGACGGCAGATACCGTTATTTACTCTATGTGGAAGAGCAATGTAAATGCCCGTGGATTTATCATGAGCATGACCAATATCCCAATCAAATTTGGTTCTATGATCAAATCCATCATCCTTCCGGTTGGCCTTGGTATCATCGGATATCAGGCAGGAGTAGATGCAACACCGGAAGTGGCACAAGGTATTGCCATTATCATGTGTCTGGTTGCGGGAGGAAGCGTGATGATTTCCGGTTTAATCAACCTGTTTTTCTATCATTTGAATGAAAAGAAAGTAGAAGAAATGACAAATGAAATCAATGCTCGTGGATAAATAAGATCCATAAGCAGGAATCAGGAGGTCGCTTTATGAATTATACAGAACGTGAATGTACTTTATTGGCATTAAAGCATCAGGATACACCATGGGTGCCGGCTGTGGATACAGGGCAGGACAGCTGTATTCCAACTGTTCTGGAAGAAGGTGCCAGAGGACTGGGAATTACCACTGACTGGTTTGGTGTAAAATATATTTTGCGGGAAGACCAGCCTGGTCCGATGCCGGTAGAAAGTGAGCCGCTGATTGAAGAAATTGAGGACTGGCAGGATATTGTAAAATTCCCGAATCTGGATAAGTATGACTGGGAAGGCTGCGCAGCCAGAGATACAGCCAGTTGGGACAGAAAGAATAAGGTGTCAAATATTATCCTGATCAATGGGATGTTCGAAAGTCTGCATATGTTCTGTGGGTTTGAAAATGCCTTATGTAATATCATGACAGATGAGGATGCCTGCTCTGATTTTATGAGCGCTATGGCGGATTATAAAATAGAAGTCATTCGCAGGGTAAAGAAATACTACAATGCAGATAAGATTCAGTTCCATGATGATTATGCCAATAATATGCAGTTATTTATGGACATTCCAAAATGGAGGAGAATGATCCGTCCACATCTGAAGCGTGTGGTAGATGCAACCCATGAATGCGGAATGTATTATGAACATCATTCCTGTGGCATGATCCGAGATCTTGTTCCTGATCTGGTAGATCTTGGAATCGATGCACTGAACCCGGTGCAGCTTCAGAATAATCCAAAGAAGTTAAAGGATCAGTTTGGAGATAAGCTGACGTTATCCGGAGGATTTGACAATCAGGGATGTATTGACCGGCCAGATGCAACATCGGAGGAAGTAAAGGCATCGCTTCAGAGGACGCTGGAGGTGATGGCTCCAGGCGGAAAATGGATTGCAAGAACCAGCTTTATTAATCGGTCAAGAACACAGCTGTGGCTGGATGTGTTGGATGAATATAACCGGCCATTAAAAGAAAAATGTGGTGTGGAGGCAGTCAGACATGTGGCGTCTGGAATCGACCTATATGATTTGTCAGAACGTACCGGAACCACAAAACGAGATTAAAAAAATCAGGATACATACTGGGTATGTGTCCTGATTTCAGACTGTAGACAAAGCCCTGCTTTTGCAGGGTTTTGCTATTGTTGGAACCGCTTTTCTGATATAATAAATATCAGAAGGGCGGTGTTTTTTATGATGACGAAAAATACAGATAAAAAAAGAGAACAAATGATGATGTTTTCCATGGATGACATGGTACCTCAAAACCATATGCTGCGATTGATTGATAAAGCAATCAATTGGAACTTTATTTATGATCTGGTTGAAGAAAAATACTGTCCGGATAACGGTCGTCCCAGTATGGATCCCGTCATGCTGATAAAGATACCATTCATTCAGTATCTCTATGGGATAAAAAGCATGCGT